>CAZYUX010000311.1:0-1523 GCA_964650745.1 uncultured Puniceicoccaceae bacterium | reverse complement strand
AAAAGACTGGCGGGGATTATATTTTTTTGCGATAAAACCGGATTTCCTGCTTGATTCGATGCCGGGAAAGAGTATGTTCACGGTTTTTTATTAGCGCAAATGCCGACGATCAATCAGCTAGTCCACAAACCTCGCCGTCTGGTGAAAGGAAAAACCAAGGCGCCTGCCTTGAGGGGCGATCCCTTCAAGCGCGGCGTGTGCGTGCAAGTGATGACGCGCACGCCCAAGAAACCGAATTCGGCCATCCGCAAGGTGGCGAAAGTGCGGCTGACCAACGGCATGGAGGTCATCGCCTACATACCGGACGAAGGGCACACCCTGCAGGAGCACAGCGTGGTGCTTGTGCGGGGCGGGCGCGTGAAGGACCTGCCAGGCGTGCGCTATCACATCGTGCGGGGGACGCTGGATTGCCTTGGGGTGGAGAACCGCCGCCGGAGCCGCTCGAAATACGGGGTGAAAAGGCCGAAGGCGGCCAAGGCAGGCTGAATTGGCCGCTTTTTTGGGCGCCACACATTGCGGCTGTAACATGTAAAATACAATGGCCCGACGACGCAAAGCAGTAAAACGGACGCATCAGGCGGACACGCGCTACAACAGCCCGCTGGTCAGCCAGCTTGTCAACATGATTATGGAGCGGGGAAAAAAGACGGTGTCCCAGCGCGTGGTATACGGGGCCTTCGAGCGGGTGGCCGAGAGGCTTGGCAAAGGGGACCCGACGGACATCATGCTCGGGGCGCTGGAAAACATCCGCCCGAAACTGGAAGTGAAAAGCCGCCGCGTTGGAGGGACGACCTACCAGGTGCCGCTGGAGATATCCTTCGAGCGGCAGCAGAGCCTGGCTTTCCGCTGGCTGCGGGACGCGGCGCGCGGGCGCAACGGTTCCATGAAAGAAGCCTTGGCGGCCGAAATCATAGACGCCTATAACAACACCGGGGGGGTTGTGAAGAAAAAGGACGACCTTCACCGCATGGCGCAGGCCAACCGCGCCTTCGCCCACCTGCGCTGGTGAAGTCATTGTTTTGTTTCCCCGAATGAGCGCCAAGGAAAAATCCCCGGCCCGCGCAATCCGGCGCGCCATGCCTTTGGAGCAATACCGCAACATCGGCATCGCCGCGCATATTGACGCGGGCAAAACCACAACCACAGAGCGGATGCTCTATTACAGCGGAGTGGTTCACAAAATGGGGGAAGTGCATGAAGGAAACACCACCACCGACTGGATGGAGCAGGAGCGTGAGCGGGGCATCACGATCACGGCGGCGGCCATCACCTGCAAGTGGGCCACGCGGGACGGCCCCCGGAAGGGCATTCCTCACCAGATCAACATCATTGACACGCCCGGCCATGTGGATTTCACGGCGGAGGTGGAGCGCTCCTTGCGGGTGCTTGACGGCGCCATTGCTATCTTTTGCGCCGTGGCCGGGGTGCAGCCCCAGTCGGAAACAGTGTGGCGGCAGATGGACAAGTACCGCGTGCCGCGCATCGCCTTCATCAACAAGATGGACCGCGCGGGGGCGGATTTT
>CAZYUX010000310.1:0-1552 GCA_964650745.1 uncultured Puniceicoccaceae bacterium | reverse complement strand
TATCCCAACCCGGCCAGCCAGCCGTTGCGGGAAGCTCTCGCCCGCCGCCACGGCCTCAAGCCTTCACAGGTTATCATCGGAAACGGCTCGGACGACATCCTCAACCTTCTGGCGCGGACTTTTTGCGCGGAAGAAAAACCGGCGGGCATGGCCATTCCCAGCTACTCGCTTTATCCCGTTCTTTCCGCGATTCAGAACAGCCGCATAATCGGCATTCCCTTCCGGCGCGATATGGTTTTGCCCGCCGGGAAAATCGCGTCCTGTGGCGCCAACATCTTTTTCCTCGCATCGCCCAACGCCCCCACTGGCGTGCAGCCCTCCCGGCATGAAATCGAAGGCGTCCTGAAAAAATTCAAAGGCCTGTTGGCAGTGGACGAGGCATATGCGGCGTTCGCCGGGGAGAGCGCCGTGCCGCTGCTCTCCCGTTACCGCCGCCTGGTGGTCACGCGCACGTTTTCAAAGTCGCATGGCCTGGCCGGCCTTCGCGTGGGTTATGCGCTCGCGGACCCGGAAGTGATAGATTTGCTGGACCGGACACGAGACAGCTACAACGTCAACCGCCTCAGCCAGGCCGGCGCCTTGGCGGCCATCGAGGATCAAGCTTATTATGACCGCGTCACCGGGAAGATCAAAGCCGAGCGCGGCAAATTCATCGAAGCCCTGCGCGAACGCGGGTGGTTTGTTTATCCTTCCCAGGCCAACTTCGTTTTCACCGAGCCGGTCCCCTCCCGGGGCAGGCCCGGCCCCGCCGCCGCCCGGGATTGCTTCGAATTCCTGAAAGCCCGCCGCGTCCTGGTGCGGTATTTCGGCGGAAACCGGTTGACAGACTCCTTTTTGCGCGTCACCATAGGAACCGCTAAAGATATGCGCGTTCTGCTCAACGCGCTCGACGCATGGCGAAACCACGAACAGCCGAAGTCACCCGCGAAACCAAGGAAACGAAAATCGCCCTGCGGCTGAACCTCGACGGCGAAGGCCGGGCGGATTTTGCCACGGGCATCCCGTTTTTCGGCCACATGCTCGAGCTGCTGGCGCGCCATGGATTGTTCGACATCGCCCTCAAAGCCGAGGGGGATTTGAACGTGGACTACCACCACACGGTCGAGGACGCCGGCATTGTTTTGGGGCAAGCCCTGAAAAAAGCCCTTGGGGACAAGCGCGGCATCCGCCGTTACGGCTTTTTCATTCTGCCGATGGACGAGACGCTGGCCCGCGCCGCTGTGGACTTGGGCGGGCGCGCCGCGCTGGTCTATCAAGTGGACTTGAAGGAGCCTTTCGTGCGGGACTTCAACACCGGACTGTTCCGGGATTTTTTTCAGGCCTTTGCCGACGCCGCCGGGGCCAACGTCCACCTCGCCGTGGAATACGGCGATGAAGCCCACCATGCCGCCGAAGCCGTTTTCAAAGCCTTCGCAAAAGCGCTGGATATGGCCACGCGGCCAGATCCACGCCAGGCAGGGCAACTCCCTTCGACCAAGGGGCTGCTCGTGTAATTCTGGGTGATGTCATAGGCTTCCTGTAAAAAGGAAAAGGGTGTAATCTCCTTTGGGTC
>CAZYUX010000309.1:0-1604 GCA_964650745.1 uncultured Puniceicoccaceae bacterium | reverse complement strand
GATTTGCTTGAATTTTTCCTCGGCTTCCTTGTCGCCCTTGTGGCGGTCCGGATGATATTGAAGAGCCAGCTTCCGGTAGGCTTTTTTGATATCCGCGGCGGAAGCGTTTTGGGAGACTCCGAGGAGTTCGTAGTAATCTTCTTTTGGCATGCTCAGGAGACGCGGGAGTGTGTCGGAACGCGGCCGGGTGGTTTTAACGGCGGTTGCGATCGGGAGGTTGCGGTCCGGCTACCGGGCTGGCGCGTTCTCTGGTTCGGGGGGCGGCGTTTCGGGTCCGGCGGGAGGGCCGCTGGAGACAACGACGGCGGCGGGGCGCAGCAGGCGGCCGTTAAGTGTGTAGCCGGCCCGGCGCACGGCGGTGACCGCGCCCTCGGGCGCTTCGTTATCCGGCAGATGGGCCACCGCTTCATGCCACTGGGGATCGAACATTTCCCCCTCGGGGTTGAATTCCCCGGCCCCGTGCTGTTCGAGAATGCCGCGCAACTGGTTGTATATCAGGGCGAAACCTTCGATGACGCCAGTGGCCTCGGGATGGTGCTGGCGGGCGGATTCAAGGCCAAGCCCCAAGTTGTCCAGGGCGGACAGGAGGTCGCGGACCAAGTCCGATTTGGCGAAGACGCGCAGTTCCTCCATTTCCCGGGCCATGCGTTTGCGGTAGTTGTCGAGGTCGGCGGAAGCGCGCAAGGCGGCTTCGCGGTTTTCCTTGGCCTTGGTTTCGCTGGCTTCCAGCCGGGCAGCCAGGTCTTGCGCTCCGGTTTCGGAGTCCTGTGTTTTTTCAGGCGCGGGCGGTGTTTCCGGTTTTTCGTGATTGTCGTTTTTTTGGTTCATCATCGGTAACCTATAACCCTTCAGCGGGAGTTTTGTCACAATGCCGTCCTTGTTTTACCGGGATCCCCGCTGTTGTTTCGCGGGCGGTTAATCAAATAGATTTTGAAAGAATTCCCCTGTTTTTTCCGCTCCCTTTTCGAGGGATTTCAAAACGCCGCGCTGGAGTTCTTCCGGCGCGTTTTCTTTCCAGATATCGCCGGTGGCATCCAGAATAAACGACGCTCCTTTGGCCGCTATGGCTGATATGATGGTGGACGCCACCTGGCGGACGTCCGTCACCCCGGTTTCCGATATGTGGAGGTCCAGCGGATATGTTTTATCGCGCGGGCGCCGCTTCGAGTGGTCCGCCCGCCGCACGGCGGCGAGGCGCAGGTCGAGTGTTTCGATTAAGTAAGGGTGAGGTTCTTTTCGCGGCGCTTTCTTTTCCGCCTCTGTTTTTTCTTCTTCCGGCGGCTGAAATGCCTGCAGAAAAGCCTCCAGGTTGCTTTGGCCGTCCTCTTTGACGGCATAGGTCACCTGGTCCACCTGAATCCGGACGGCTTCGGCCACCAGCCGTTCGCCAGCCAGCGATTTGACACGCAGGTCGAAGAGGGCTTCCGGCATGTCAATGAATTCCGGGACGGGAAAAGCAGGCGGATTTTCCAGCCGCAAACCGCTGATTTTGACGGTGCCGCGCAAGGGGCGGAGTGTCAGTGACTGGATGGAAAGGGTGAAACCGCTTTTGCTTTTGATGTGCCGGGCGGCGAACGCGGGGCCAAGCTTGGCGGCGGCGAAGA
>CAZYUX010000308.1:0-1622 GCA_964650745.1 uncultured Puniceicoccaceae bacterium | reverse complement strand
GCTTATGCAAAAGACCTGAAACGCCTGCGGCAGGCTCTCGATGCTTGGCTCGATGAGGCGGGTGACATGGGGGAAATCCCGGAATCGGAAATGGTCCGCCGCTGGTATCCGGGCGGTGAGCAACCCCGGACGGCCGCGCCCGTCTTCATCCCGATATGCGAGTCCAGCCCCGGCATCGAGGCCGCGCCGGAAGGCGGAACCTTCAAAAGGCCCGCGCTCTTGCAAATCTATTGCGCCACCCAGGGCGCCTCCATCGCTTACACCTTCGAGGACGGCGAAAACCCGCACTGGCTCCTCTACACATCACCCGTCAGTTTGCCGGAAGGCCAAACCGCCATCCGCGCCCGCGCCATCCGCATCGGCTATAAGGAAAGCCCCGAATCCGCCGCCGCCTTCACCATCGGATAAACTCCAACGCGCGATCGCGAAACCGGCCCCGCAGTTTCCATGCAAGCATCCTTTAGCGTTTTCGAAACACTTATGCCCGGAGGATTTTTTCTAAAAGGTCGCGGAAAATGGCGTCCCGGTCAACCCAGGTCATGATTTTGATGAAGTGGCGCGTGGGGTCGCGGCTCCACGTCAGGTCTTCGGTGAGGATGGGGCTATGGACGATCTCCCCGCGCGTCCAGGCGGGATCGATAAGATAGGCGATGGCGGCGATGTCCCAGATGACTTTCGAGGCGCCCATGCCGCCGCCGACGTATTCCTTGAAAATATCCGCAAGATAATCCGCGATGGGATTCTTGCCGCGCAGCCAGTGCTCGGTCTCCACCACGCTGGCCGTCAAGTGCGAAGTGACGCCGGCGCAGGGAAACAAAACCAGCGGAACGCCGCTGTTCAGAAGCGCCCGCGAGGCCGCCGGATTCTGCTGGAGGTTGAATTCCCGCGCCGAGTTCCAGTGCGGCGGCTGTCCGCCCAGCCAGACGACAACGATTTTCTTGATGATCTCCGGCTCCATAAGGATGGCCGAAGCGACGTTGGCCGGCGCGCCGACCGCCGCCACGTAAAGGGGTTTGCGGCCTTTCATGGCCATGGCTTTTTCGATGAGGTCGCGCGCGGCGGGACTGTCCACCGGCGACTGTTCGTCCTTCATCCACCGCTTCGACCCTTTAAAAACCAATCCCTTCGGCGGAATATTCAGCCGTTTTAGGAGCCGGAGGATTTCCTCATAACTCTTCCGCATCCCGTCAGCCGGGCCGCTGGATCGGTTGTTGTGAAACGGCGCGGCATAGAGCGCCGCCACTTCCAGCCGCTTTTTCGAAAGCAGGGCCTGGACGACGGCGAACTGGTCGTCAATCTCGTTAAAAGTGTCAGTGTCCAGCACCAGCCGCGCGCGCCCGCGCATGGAGGGCGCCTCCAGCCGCTGGAGCCGCCGCGAGTCAGATAACTTGTCAACCGGCATTTTCTTTCGTCAGTTAGATCATTTCCTTTCCGCTAATTGGGCTGGTGCGGCGGGAAATGGAATTGAAGGCGGCATGAGTTAAAGGCTTTTCAAGCGGCTGGGTCAAGGCGGTTTTGGGGCTGTGTTAAAAAGATTGACGGAGGCGGACAGGGATGGTATATCTCAGGCGAAATTAAAGGCGAGGTGAAATCACCGCGGACAACGGCAACAGCAACGGCGG
>CAZYUX010000307.1:0-1633 GCA_964650745.1 uncultured Puniceicoccaceae bacterium | reverse complement strand
ATGAAGAGCCGAAACGGGCCAAATACCGCATCGAATCCGTCTGGCGGCGCACATTGGAAGAATGTGAAACCGGAGGCAAAAAGACATTCGCCCTGATTGAAAACATGCTCATGCCCGCGGCGGCCGTTCCGGAATATGAAGCCAATCTCGAGGCTTACCTGCAAAACCACCGGCCGGACCACCTGGCTTTTTACTACTACGCCCACAACAACGAAGACCCCGAAGCGGTTCACGCCGCCACCACCTGGCTGATGAAAAAACACCTGGCCGGCGGACGGTCTCCCGCCAGCCGCGCAAATGGCGGAGCGAAGCCGTGACGCCATGGCGCAAGCGCTTCCGGATTGCGCGTTTGATCTGTCAGGACCGTTTTGAGCAAGGGACTCGGGGAACCCGCATTTCCCCCGCGGCCCGCTCGCGCAGGGCGGGCAGGAGGTTGTCACGGGGCAAAAGGAATTCCTTGCCGCTGGCCATGCCGCGCGCTTTCACTTGTCCGGAACGGACTTCCTCCGCGCCGTAAATCAGCGCCAGCGGCGCGCCCGAGGCATCCGCCAGCTTGAACTGCCTGCCGAAGCCGGCTTCCTTGAAGGCGTATTCAACACTGTAACCTTCCTGCCGCAGCCGGCTGATGTCCCGCAACGCGGCTTTTCGTTCCTCCGGCCCGCCAATGACCAGATAAAGGTCCGGAATATTCCCGAGGGGCGGAAGCCGTTTTTTGTCTTCCAGCAAACCGGTCAAGGTCACGTCGCCCATGCCGAAGCCCGAGGCGGAGAGATCCGGATAACCGAGTTTGGCGGCGAGGTGGTCGTAGCGCCCTCCCCCCGCCAGAGCGCGGCCTTTTCCGCCCTTTTCAAACGCCTCAAAAACAAAACCGGTGTAATAGGCCAGACCGCGCACGATGCCCGGATCAATCCTCACAAAAGGCAGAACTCCCATCGCTTCCAGCAAGGCCAGCAAACACTCCCACTCGGCCAGCCGCGCCTCCAGTTTTTCCCGCATATCCGAACGGAAAATTTGCCGGAGGAGAAAATCCCGCATTTCCTTCACTGAACGCAGCCCGGCGAAAGCCTCCGCGTCTTTGAGGATATCCTCCGCGTCCCGATCAAAATATTCGCGCAATTTTTCAAGCGTTTCCTCACGGGACTCGCGTTCGAGCTTGTCAATAACAGACAAAACACCCATGGCGCGGCCTTCGTCCAAACCCTTCCCGTAAAGGTAGCAAAGCCACAGATCACGGTCACTCAGCCGAAGGACGACGTCCCGCTCCGTCAGCCCGAAAGACTGGAACGTTTGAGCGAGCAAAGAAAGGATTTCGGCGTCGGCGGCGGGGCCGGACTCTCCCAGCACGTCAGCGTTGAACTGGTAATGGGAGCGGGTGCGGCCCTTCTGAGGCTTTTCGTAACGGAACATTTCAGCCACACAGAACCACTTCACGGGGCGTTTCAGGCTGTTGATTTTCGCCCCGGCCAGACGCATCAGCGAGGGCGTCATCTCAGGCCGCAGCGCGACTTCGCGCCCGCCCTTGTCAGTGAAATTAAAGAGCTGGCCCGTGATTTCCTCGCCGCTCTTTGCGGTGAACAACCCGAGCGGCTCGAGCACCGGGAGCCGGCCAAGCTGATGTGGGGTCGCCCGCCGG
>CAZYUX010000306.1:0-1638 GCA_964650745.1 uncultured Puniceicoccaceae bacterium | reverse complement strand
GCCCGGCAGACGGGGACCTACCGCGAAGTGTTTTCTTTCGCCGTCTGCCAGAGAATCTTGCCGCACAGGCCAATCCGGGCGCGATTGCCCCAATCGAGGTTTGATGTTATCATCCCTAGCCGGAACGACCGGGGCCAAAGGAGGAAACAGAATGAAGGGCTACCGAGCAACCCTGTCGCTGTTGCTGATGGGAGGGGTATTGCTGCACGGGGAAACCGCTTTTGCCGGCGGTCTTCCCAAGCCGCGTTCAGGCAACCCCGAAGCCCAGAAGCTCATTGACCAGGCCTGGAGGCTCTGCAAGGAAAATCCGGCTGGTTTGGAATCCTACGGAAAAGGTATCGAATTGCTGGAGCGGGCCAGAAGGCTGGACCCCCGCAACCACACGATCCTTATCGAGTTGTCGCGACTGTACTGGGAGTATGGCGACCACCTGCCCAAGAGAACCCGGCGGCAGCAGGCCACGCTGATCGACCTTTACGAGAAGGGCTTGGAGTACGCGAAGAAATCCCTGGACATCAAAGAGACCGCGGGGGGCCACTACTGGCTGGCCGTTAACAAGGCGGCCTCCATGGAGTTCTCCAACATCTTCAGTCAGGCCGCGGCCTTGCCCACAATCTCCAGCCATGCCAGCAAGGTGAAGGAGCTGGATGAGAATTATTATTACGGCGCCTACGGGAGGCTGTGGGCGGAGATCCTGACCCGCGTGCCTAAGGCGGTGGTTCGCATTGTAGGCTGGGACCCGCAGGTGGCCGTCGACGCCATCAACGAGTCTATCCAGCGCGAGCCCGACTTCATCAGCAATTACGTTCACAAGGCCCGCTTGTACCACGTCTATTTCGGACGCGACGAGGAAGCGCTGAAGCTTCTCGAAATCGCTCTCAAAAAAGACCCCGCCGCCTTTGCCGAAGAGGTCACCGCCAACAAAGCGGCCCAAGAAGAGGCCCGCGAGCTGTGGAGGAAGATCACCGGCAGTTAGCACCGCTAGCAGTGTTGGAAATTGATGGATCTGAACTCCGCACAGTGGGAAGCTGTAAGGACGCTATCGGGGCCTCTCTTGGTGTTGGCGGGAGCCGGAACGGGCAAAACCCGCGTGGTCACCTATCGCATTGCGGAACTGATACGGCACGCCGTTCCTCCCTCACGCATCCTTGCCGTCACGTTCACGAACAAAGCCGCCCGGGAAATGCAGCAACGGGCCGGCGCGCTGAACGGGAAACAGCGTGCCGAGAAACCGGAGATTTCCACGTTTCATTCCCTTTGCGTCCGCATCCTCCGCCGGCAGATCCGGCACCTCGGCTATCCGGAGACTTTTGCCATCTACGACCGCGGTGACCAGGAAAGCGTCGCGCGGGCGGCTTTGCGGGAGATCCGTGTGGGCGATGCCGCGCTGCGGCCCGGCGACTTGATCTACCTGATTAGCCGCTGGAAGACTGCATCGCTGAAGCCGCAGCAGGCGGCCAGCATGGCCGAAACGGATAAAGAACATTTGGCGGCTGCGGCCTATCGCCGCTATCAAAAATCCCTTAAAGCCGCCGGCGCTCTCGATTTCGACGACCTGCTGATGTGTACGGAGGAACTGTTTCAGCGGTTTCCGGAGGTCCGCCAGGAGGAGGCCGCCCGCTTCGACCACCTATTGAT
>CAZYUX010000305.1:0-1640 GCA_964650745.1 uncultured Puniceicoccaceae bacterium | reverse complement strand
GTCGGGACGCTCTTTGTCCTGAACTACGAGCAAGTCCGGCTGGAGAAGTGCGGCTTCGGGGACTGGGCGATTAGAAAACGCCGGTTCGAGTGGAAGTTGCCAGACGACACGCTGCTTATTTTTGACGAGTGTCATTCTTGTCGTGGAGAGCGGACGCAAAACTCGAAGCTGCTGATGGCGGTGCGTGACTGCAAAGTGAAAGCCCTGCTGCTCTCCGCCACGGCCGCCCGCAACCCCCTCGAGATGAAGGCGCTGGGCTATGTCTTCCGCCAGCACAACGGGCGGGACTTCCGCTACTGGTGCATGGACAACGGGTGCCGGCACGGGTATTTCGGCGGACTCGAGTTCAAGGGCGGCGAGAACGCGCTCTATAAAATACATGCGCGCCTTAGCCCTTACATGTCGCGCATCCGCATCGCGGATTTGGGCGATCAGTTTCCGGGCAACCAAATCCAAGCCCTCGCGGTCAAGACCGGCCATGCAAAAGCCATCGATGAAGCCTGCCTCGAAGCCATCGAGCAACTCGAGCACGAAGCGGAAACGGACCTGGTGGCGCACCTGCGGGCCCGGCAGAAAACTGAATATTTAAAAGTCCAAGCCCTGGCCCAGCTGGCCGAAGACCTGCTCGCCGAAGGCAACTCCGCCGTCATTTTCTGCAATTTTCGGGAGACACTCAAGGCGCTGTCGCAGAAACTTTCGAAGCACGAGCCGGCCGTTGTCATTGGCGGCCAGAATGACGCGGACCGCCAGCGGGCCATCGAACGATTCCAGAACGACGGCACCCGCATCATCCTCGTCATGATCCAGGCCGGAGGGCTGGGACTGAGTCTGCATGACGCCCATGGCCGTTACCCCCGCGTGTCGCTCATTTGCCCGACCTTCTCCGCGATTGATTTGAAGCAGGCGCTGGGGCGCATCCACCGCGCGGGCGCTAAGTCCCCCGCCATTCAGAAAATCGTCTTCGCGGCCGGGACAGTCGAGGAGCGGGTCAAGGAGAAGGTCGAATCCAAGCTCGTTGACATCTCCGCCCTCGTGGACGGCGACCTCGATCCCTTTTCAATCCAAAACTCAAAAAGTAACAAGATTATGAATACAACAATAGAAAAACACGCGGAGCGGGCGCATGCGCCACTGGCTCCCTCTCAGCTGGGCAGTATTGAAATCTGCCCCGGCTATGAAAACGACGATTCGCAACCGCCGCATCCCGTGACTGAGCGCGGAACGGCCATGCATGAAGCCCTCGAGTCCGGCGATGACCGCCATCTCTCTATTGAGGAACGGGAACTCGTCCAGATGTGCCGCCGGTTCCTGGCGATGCTGCAAAAAGACCGGCCTAACGCGCTGATCCAGCGGGAAGCAAAGGTCGAGACCCACCTTCCCGACTGCTGGGGCACGGTGGACTTCCGATTGGTCGAGGGCTCCCGCGCCGTCCTGGTGGATTTCAAGTTCGGCTACCACGGGATCGAAGACCCGCAAATCAACGCCCAGGCCATGGCCTATGCGCTGGGGACATTCCTCGAGTTCCCGGATTTGGAGACCCTCGATTTCCATTTCCTGCTGCCGCGCCAGGACACGATCTTAAGCCACACATTCAAAAGGGCCGATGTGCCGGAAATGAAACTGCGCCTGGAGACGATTAA
>CAZYUX010000304.1:0-1648 GCA_964650745.1 uncultured Puniceicoccaceae bacterium | reverse complement strand
TCGGCCCCGGCGGCTCGCGGCTTGTAAAAAGACCGGGGGCGCCCGAGATATTCCTGGCCGGAGATGGCTTCGGGATACTCGTGGCTGTAAAGGTAACCTTCGCCGTGCCCTAATGACCGGCTGATTTCGCCCCCGGCGTCCCGCAAATAAAGCGGCACGGGCTGAAGCGGCTCCTCCTTGACCGCTTTTTTCGCGGCCCAAAGCGCCTCGGCCGCGGAATTGCTTTTCGGGCACACGGCAAGAAAGACCGTTGCATGGGCCAGAGCGTATTCACACTCCGGCAGCCCGATGAACTCGCAAGCCTGAAACGCCGCCGCCGCCACCGTCAGCGCGCGCGAATCGGCCAAGCCTATGTCTTCGGAAGCCAGGATTACCAGCCGGCGGGCGATGAAGCGGGGGTCTTCTCCGCCGGCCAGCATCTTCGCCATCCAGTAGAGGGCGGCGTCGGGGTCGCAGCCCCGCACACTCTTGATGAAAGCCGATATGGTATCGTAGTGCTCATCCTCGCCGGCATCATAACGGATTTGCCGCTCGCGGGCGAAAACTTCGAGCTCCCTCTCTGTTATTTTCGAGCCTTCGGGCAAGCTGATGACCAGCGTTTCGAGGGCGTTGAGGGCGCGCCGCAGATCGCCGTCACAGAGACGCGCCAGGGCGCGCAAGATTTGGCCCGGCGCGGAACAGTGCCGCCGCCCCAAACCGCGCTTGTCATCCGCCAGGGCTTTTTCCAAAACCGACACCACATTCGCTTCGCCGATGGGCTCGAGACGGAAGAGCTGGCTGCGGCTGAGCAAGGGACCTATGACGTAGTGGCCGGGATTGTGGGTGGTGGCTCCGATCAAGCGAATGTTCCCCTGCTCGACATCGGGCAGGAGCAAGTCCTGCTGGGCTTTGTTGAAGCGGTGAATCTCGTCAATGAAAAGGATGACGCGGTCTTGAGGGCGCGAGCGGGCGAACTGGAGGATCTCCCTGATTTCGGCGACATTTGAGAGAACGGCGTTGACACGGATGAAGCGGCTGCGGGTCTCTCCGGCAATGACCTCAGCCAAAGTCGTTTTGCCGCAACCGGGAGGGCCCCAGAGCAGGATGCTGCCGAAGGAATCGGCCCGGACCAGGCGCGGCAGCAGGCAATCCCCGCCCAGGATGTGATCCTGGCCGATGATCTCCCCGAACCGCCTCGGGCGCAAGCGGACCGCCAAAGGCCGGGGAACTGGCGGCTTTTCATCCTCCGGCCCGGTGAAAAGAGAAGCTTGTTCCGGCGGCTCCATGCGCCGCCAATCTGCCACAAAAGCCTCCTTTCTGGCAAGCGGGCTTTTGCTTCCCCGCCGCTTTTATTTGACGCGCCAGCGCATGCGGGAAAAAGTTAAGGGCGCAAAAAAAATGAAAGTGCTGGTTACAGGCGGCGGCGGGTTCCTGGGCAGATACATCGTCCGCGATTTATTTTCGAAAGGGTATGGTGTGACGGTGGCGGGGCGCTCGCCGCAGCCGGGACTGGAAAGCCGGGGCGCGCGCGTGGTTCTGGGAGACTTGGCGGAGCCGGAAACCGCGCGCCGGGCCTGCGAGGGCGCCGGCGCCGTCATCCACGCCGCCGCAAAGGAAGGATTGCGGGGGAACCGCGAAGCTTATTACCGCGCCAACGTTCAGAGCACCC
>CAZYUX010000303.1:0-1657 GCA_964650745.1 uncultured Puniceicoccaceae bacterium | reverse complement strand
GAAACGGTGAATGAGAAGACCTTCAACAAGGGGCTGACGATCCGTGTGGACCATGATGATGAAGCGGGTGATGACTGGCAGGAGCGTTACGTGCAGCTGCTGATGCAGCGGCTGTTGAGGAATGAGATCCGCCGGGCATTTGCTTTGTTGAACGGGGCGGCCGCGGGTCTTGCGAAAACTTGGACTTATGACGGGGAGACCAATCCGATGCCGCATCCGGACCGTGACGTGCGGGACAGTCTTGTCTTGGCGGCGGACGCGACGGGCGTGCGGCCCAACCGCATTGCCTGGGGCGAAGGGGCCTGGGATTTGCGGGCCGACGCGTATGACACGCAGGATAATCCGGCGGGGAACCGCCGGGCGGGGATGACGATGGAGGAAGTGGCCCGGAGTCTGATCGTGGATGGGATCCGCGTGGTGGGCGCCCGCTACCAGTCGGGCGGCTCGGGCAAGAGCCGGATGCTGGGCGACGAGGTTTATTTGTTCTACGCCCAGGATGGCGTGATGAAGGATGAGCCGTCGAACATCAAGCGTTTTCTGACGCCGGCGGACGGCGGCGGGTTCCGCGTGTATTTGGAGGAGCATGCCAAGTATACGGATTTGTCGGTGGAGCATTACAGCCATATTATCATTACGGCGGATGAGGGCATCCGCAAGCTGACGGTCAGCTAAAGCCTCCCCGGGCCGGGGCCGGTTCCGCGGTTGCGGGGCCGGTTCCGCCTTGAGGGGCGGGCTGAATGAAAAAGGTGAAATGAGAAATTGCTTCGGGTTCGCGGGTATCGTGAGGCGCGCGGACAACACCTGAAGCGGGAAAAAGGAGAGGACAATGAATTTGATGAATGGAGTAACGGTTGCGGCCGCGGATGGCGGGCGGAAGAACGCGGCGAAGGGGGAGCTGACGGTGAGCTCGCTGGTGAACCTGGAGGCCAAGGTGGAAGCTGGGGCGGCGGCGCCCAACGCGGGAGCGCAGATCAAAATAACGGTGGCGGGAAGCAAGCATGATTTGGCGGCGGCGGACGCGCCGGATTTGTTGAAGACGCCGGCGGCGACGCTGATATGCGAATTGAATTTGGATGCCAATGGCGCGGCTTACATCGCGGGGCCGGCGTTTGTGGCGCCGGGGGATTATTTGTACGGATGGGTTTCGACGCGGAATCTCGGGCAGGACGTGACGTTGACGCTGGATGCGAACGAACGCTGATGAGCCATG
This sequence comes from uncultured Puniceicoccaceae bacterium, assembly GCA_964650745.1. Taxonomy (GTDB): domain Bacteria; phylum Verrucomicrobiota; class Verrucomicrobiia; order Opitutales; family CAZYUX01; genus CAZYUX01. The sequence continues at coordinate 447 of CAZYUX010000303.1, read as the reverse complement.
AAAATAACCCCACCGATATATTACTTGTTGCGCTATCAGCCGGTGCGGCGCTACCGCGAGGCGGTGCGTGAGGGCAGCGGCCAGGAGGCGGCGGACGGGCTGGGTTTGAAGCGTCTGGCCGGGAGCATGAAAAAGCTCGGTCTATGGCCGGACTGCTGTTTGCTTGCCACTTTCAAGGGAGGGCAGAATGCCGGGAGCGGGGATACCGCGTATGCCATGCGCGGCGTGAAAGCGGAGGATACGGGCAGCCAGCTTCTGGCGAACAATTCGTTCGAGGCGGGCGATCCTCCGGACAGCTGGCTGACTTGGGCGGGCGCGGCGTCGCGGCAGAGCAATGGCGGCGGCGCGGGCACGGACGGCAGCTATTGCGGGCGTCACGTTCCCGACAGCGGAGCGCAGTCCGGGTTTTATCAAACGGGCAAACTTACCGCCCACACATGGTATCAC
>CAZYUX010000302.1:0-1702 GCA_964650745.1 uncultured Puniceicoccaceae bacterium | reverse complement strand
TGGCGAAATTCTCAATGCCCCGGCTTCGACCGATGCGGATGCTGCGGCAATCCACTAAAAGCTTCATGGCTTTACAAGGGAATATGTGCCCGCCAGCTGGCCCGCTTCCGAGCTTTCAAAAACATAACCAAGTTCTTGATACAAATTCACCGCTCTCTCATTTCTCGAATAAACCTTAAGCCGCACTTTCTCCGCGCCTTTCTCTTTTGCATGGGCATGAAGAAATGACATGAATGCTTTGCCATGCCCCCGGCCGCGGGCGTCAGGATGAACGGCGATGCCGAGGCTGGGAATGGCAAATCCCTCGTCCCATCCCCGAAGCATCCCGTAACAGAGGATCCCGCTTCCGGTAAAGCCGGCACAAAAAAAATCGCCGCCTGTATAATGGCATATTTTTCCTGCCTGTTCTTCTGTCAGCGGGTGGGGATGGAATAAATCTTCATCGCCGGAATTTTTCAACGCCAAAAAAAACGCGGCCAATGATGGCGCATCTTCCGGCGCAAGCCTTCGGAATTCGAGGCACTTTCCCGGACCGTTTGGTTTTGATTCACTTTTGCCCTTCACGTATAGCCTCCGCGATGTAGTCAATATCCGGCTCTGTAATGGCGGCGTATGTTGGCAAATTGAGCCCTGTGGCACTCAGCAAATCCGTCACCGGCAAGTGGTCTCCGCGCGCGCGCGACTCTTCTCTGAATGGCGGCAGCGTGTGCAGCGAAATAAAAAACGGGCGGGTGTCTATGCCCCGCTGGCGCAAATAGCCCATGAGTGAATCCCGAGGCTGTCCGTAAGTTTTTGCGTCAACCGTGATGCAGAAAAGCCATGGAGCCGGTTGCGCCCATGCCGCTTCGGGTTGAAGCCCAATCCCCGGCACTTCCTGAAGCCGCTCCCGGTAAGCGCTGAAAATTTTCCGGCGCCGCGCCACAATCTCCTGGTGTCTCTCCAACTGGGCACATAGGATGGCACAGGCCACATTGGTGAGCCGGAAATTGTAGCCGGTAACAGGGAAGTAATACCGCCGGTTTGGATCCATCCCCTGCCCGCGCAAGGTGCGTATGCGCAATTCGAGGTGTTTGTCATTGAGCGTCAGCGCTCCGCCTTCGCCGCATGTAATCAATTTGTTGCCGTAAAAACTGAATGTGCCGATCCTCGCCAGTCCGCCGGCAGGTTTGCCTTTATATTCGGCGAAGTGCGCCTCCGCGGCGTCCTCCACAACCCACAGCCCATGAACCGCCGCGAGATGGTTGATGGCGTCCATATCGGCTGGATGCCCGTATAGGTGAACCGCTATAATGCCGCGCGTTCGGCGCGTAATACTCGCTTCTATCTTCGCCGGATTGAGGCACCACGTGTCAGGATCCGCGTCCACAAACACCGGCTCCGCGCCAACGTAGCGCACCGCGTTGGCGGTGGCGATGTAAGTGAGTGAAGGGACAATTACTTCATCGCCCGGGCGGACATTAAGCGCCAGCAACGCCAAGTGCAGCGCCACCGTCCCATTGCAAACCCCAACAGTGGCCTGGGTCCCGCACAGGCGGGCAAACTTTTCTTCGAACCGCTCGACAAAGGGTCCCGCCGAGGAAATCCATGAACTGCGCAGCGCCTCGACGACATTCCGTTCCTCATTCCCCGACAAGTCAGGGGCCGCCACGGGCAGATTTTTTTTCTTTATTAATTCGGGTTCCATTTTCTTCTTTATATTATT
>CAZYUX010000301.1:0-1716 GCA_964650745.1 uncultured Puniceicoccaceae bacterium | reverse complement strand
GCCTCGAAGGCCTGAAGGACGGGCGGTGGGTGGCGCTTCATAAAAAAGAAAACAATTACCAGCGCCTCGTCTCTCTGCCCATCCGTCAAAAACTCGAAGGCCTGCGTTATACCCTCGACAAAACCTGGGGCGGCGAAAAAACCCGTCTTTACGCCTTTTACATCATTTAGCGCTTTTGCTTGATTCTCTGCCGCGATATACGTTTACTCATACTCATGGCTAAAGCCGCGGTCTGCAAAAAGTGCCAAAAGGAATTGAAGTGGGGCGCGCTGGTCTGCCCCTCCTGCGGCGCGGAAGTGAAAAAAAAGAGCGGCACAGGCTCGCTGATTCTCTGCCTCATCATCTTCGCCGCGCTCGCGGCCGGTCTATACTATTGCATTAAATACAGGCCGTTTGACTGGATGAAAAAGAACCCTCTCAAGCCCAAACCCGTCCGCCAAATCCAATGATCACGATTTTCAAAGGCACCAACCGGCCCGGCAGCCGCACGGGCGTCATTGCGGATTACGTCGCGGGCATCTACGATGAACTGCGGGCGCGTTATCAAATAGCGGACCTGGCGGAGCTGCCCCGTGAGGTGTTTGAACGCTCCTCTTATGAAGCCAAACCGCCCGCATTGCAGCCCTTGGCGGATAAAATCATCCATTGCGACGGGCTGGCGGTGCTGACGCCGGAATACAACGGCGGGATGCCCGGAGTGTTGAAATACTTCATAGACATGCTGCCGTTTCCGGAGAGCTTCGCGAACAAACCGGTGTGCTTCACCGGAGTGGCGGCGGGGCGCTATGGAGCGCTGCGGCCCATCGAGCATCTGTATCAGCTCTTCATCTACCGCGGCGCCGTCGTCTATCCCGCCCCGGTTTTCTTGCACAACATAGATGAGCGCCTGGACGAAAACGACCGGTTGAAGGACCCGGCGGACCTGGCCGCGCTCCGGGCGCAGGCGGAGGGCTTCCTCAAGTTCACCGCCGCGCGCAATCCCTGAAAGAGCCGCCGCTACCAGGGAAAGAACCGGACCAGAACCAGCCAGTAAAACAAGTGCAAGCACAAGCAGGCCGCCGCCGCCGCCGCCAGGTCGTCCAGCACCACGCCCGCCCCGCCGGGTTTTTCCTGAAGTTTTTTGATGCCGAACGGCTTGGCGATGTCGAACAGCCGGAAGAGCGCGAACCCGGCGAAAATGAAGACCCATAAGGGAACTCCGGCGGCCAGATAAGGCCGAATACCGAAAAAGCACAACGGCACGGCAACAAACTCGTCGAGGACGACTTCCCGCGGGTCGTTTTTATAAAGCCGCCGCTCCGCCTCCCCGCACAAGCCGATGGCGAGATAAACCGTCAACCCCAGCAGAACCATCTGGCCAGCGATTCCAAAGGGGCAGAAAAAAAGTGTGAACCAAACCAGGCCCGCGAGCGAGCCGTTGGTGCCGGGCGCCCGCCCCAGATAACCGAGAGGCCCCAGCGTGGCGGCCCCGGCAACCCACCGCGCGGGCAAGACGCGGCTCCATGCCGTGTTGACTTTCATGACCCCGCCTTCCCGCGCGCCGCAGCCCAATATTTGGGGGCGTAAGCCAATCCGGAATAGAGCGTCAGCGCAAAAGCATAGATGAAAAAACCCATCCCCCACAAGTAAACCAAATCCTCGAACAACTGCAGGTAGGCCGGGAAACGCCCGCCGCTCAAAACAGGCAAATCCACCCGCACCACCGGCACGAAAAGC
>CAZYUX010000300.1:0-1727 GCA_964650745.1 uncultured Puniceicoccaceae bacterium | reverse complement strand
GCCGACAGGCCGGAATCCAATCCAGCGGAGAAAACCTCTGCCGCGGAGGAATTCCCTTTTTAGAAACCATGCTGAGACGCTTCCTCATCTGGCGGATGCGCCGCCGCGAGCGGCTCGCCCGTTACGTGCGCGACCGCCGGGAGGGCGCCGGCCCCCCGGAGGCGGCTTTTTCCGGCTACTTGCGCCGGAGCCGGTTTTGGGAAGCCCGTTTCGAGCGGTATTACAACGCGCTGCGCCGCCGCCGCCGGCTGTATGCTCTCTTGCGGCTGCTCCTGCTGGCCTGGCTGGGGTGGTTCGTCTGCGAAAGCGTCATTGGGGTGGCTCTTTTTTAAGCTCGCGCATTTGCGGCTTGACGACTTTCTCGAAACATTCCGGGCAGACGCTGTGCGAGAGCACGGCGCCCGTGCGCCGTGAAAGGTAGTTTTCGACTTGCTGCCAGTAATTGTTGCCGCCGCGCACCTTCTTGCAGTAGGAACAGATGGGCAGGATGGATTCCAGCTGCTGGATGCGGGTGGTATAGCCGAGAATTCGTTCGGCCACTTGCAGGCGCATCCAGATTTGCTCATGGTCCAGCGGTTTGGTCAGAAAATCGTCCACTCCCGCGTCCATTGCCCTGCGGCAGGCGTCTTCTCCTCCCGCGTAAGCCGTGATGAGGATGAAATAGGTGTAATCGGTGTGGGGGCGGGAGCGGATGAACCGGCACAGTTCGAGGCCGTCAAGTTCCGGCATCATCCAGTCGCTGACAACAACGGGGAACGGCTCCTTGGCAAAATGTTTCCAAGCTGTTTCGCCGTTATCGTAAGCCGTGACCTCGTGGCCGAACTTCGCCATTGTCGTTTCCAGCAGCCGCCGGCACACCCAGTCGTCTTCCGCTACTAATATCTTCATGGCATTTCCGGAAGAGGCCGCCCCGGACCAGCGTCCTGGCGGCGTATTTTCGCTAGTGAGAAAGTGTTTTCGGCGGAAAGCAAGCTTTTTGAGGGGGAATGCTTGGCGCAACCGGGATTAAGCCCCTCCCCGGGCTTGCCAGAGAAAGGCGCGGCCGCCGTCGTGGTTTGTTTCCCACGGGTTGTAAACGGCGGAGCGCAAAAACCTGAAAGCGCCGCCGGACTTTCTGGTAAAGGATTCCGCCACGCCTTCGTTCTCTTCCGGCTCCAAACTGCATGTCGAGTAGACCAGACGGCCCGCCGGGCGGACGAACGCGGCGGCGCGCGCAAGCAGCCGGGCCTGGATTTCGGGCATTTGCGCGAGGTCCCGAACCTGGAGCCGCCAGCGGGCATCCGGCCGCCTCCGCAAGACGCCGGTGTTGGCGCAGGGGGCGTCGAGCAGCACCGCGCCGTAAGCCCCCGGAAGGCCCAGCTTGCGGAGGCCGCCGGGGCTGGCTTCGAGCAGATCCAGGGCCGCCGGATAAACGTCTTTATGACCGGATCGTTCCAAATTTTCTTCCAAGCGTTTGAAGCGCGGCCCCGGCAAGTCCAGACAAACCAGGACACCGCCGGTTCCGGCACGCTTGTCGGCCAGCAGAAGGCTCTTGCCCCCAGGCGCCGCGCACAGGTCGAGGATATCGTCTCCGCCGCCCGGGTTTAATAATTCGACGGGAATGCGGGTGGAGGGATCCTGGACACAGGCCCGCCCCTGGCGCAGGCATTTTCCGGCGGCTTCCCAATCTTTGCCCGCGTATTCAAAAAAGCCCGGCCACGGGGCCGGCCGGAGGAAAGGCGGCGGAG
>CAZYUX010000299.1:0-1740 GCA_964650745.1 uncultured Puniceicoccaceae bacterium | reverse complement strand
AGCTCGCGCCGCCGCGCCGGGCTTTCATGCTTCGCCCGGAGCTGGATGAGGTCAGCTCCGCCAGCGAGCAGAGCGGCGCATTTGGCCCGCCATTGGGCGCGGGAAACACAGCCCGTGTCGAGAATCCCGTAAAAACGGGCTTGCCACAGGCTCTGGCTCATGCCGTCAAAGGAGCGGCGCGTCCCGCATCCGCCCGGCGGCGGGCGCGGAAAGTTTTATTTTTAAACGCCTTCAGCCCGGTCTTCCCGCAGCTCCTCTTCCTCGTCTTCTTCTTCATCGTATCCCGCGGGCGGTTTCGCGGCGGGGGGCGAAGAAGCCGCGTGCAGGGGCGGCTCACCGATCAGGCGGGTAATGACCACATTGATCTTGCCCAGATGCTCGAGCCCGATGCGGTCCCGCAGCACTTGCGTGATTTGCTCGTCGAGCAGCATCTTGATGTCGCCCAGGCGGCGGTCGGCCCGCAGGTGGATGTTCACTTCGATGTGCAGTGTCTTGCCCCTGAATTTCAAGTGCGGCTGGCACTTTTCCACTTCGGGCAACTGGGCGCAAACCCTCCGGATCAGGTCCACGACGGCTTTCTGCGAAATTTGCACTTGGCCCTTGGGGCTTTCGAAGGCGATGACCTTGCGGACTTTCTCCCGGTAGGAGGCCCGCAAGTAGAAGAGCAGCACGAAGAGCAGGACCGCTCCGGCAAGATACAAGGATTGCTCGAGGGTGAGCCGGCTTAAACTGTCAAGGATGGGGTCCACCGCAATTGCGGGCGCAAGCCCTTCAGCGTTCTCCTTCCGGCTCCTCCCAGTCCGCGGCTTTCGCCTTTTCCTTGCCTTCTCCGGGCATTTGGATGCCGTCAATGACGACGTCCACTTTGGCCACTTTCTTGTTCGTCATCTGGGCCACTTTTTCCCGCACGGCTTCCTGGATGGCCGCCGCCGTCTTGGCCAGCTCGATGCCGAATGTCAGAATCACGCGCACGGTGATCTGGTAGTTGCCGTTGCCGTCCTCTTCAACTTGGACGCCCGCGCCCGCCTCTTTGCGGCTGAAGATTCCGGCAATCTCATCCACGAAGCCGCCCCCGGCCACAGCGATGAAACCGGAGACTTCCGCCGCCGCCACCCTGACAATTTGGGCCACCACGGCATGGTTGATGCGGATTTCTCCAAGGGCGCTGGACTCGTCGCTGATCATCGAGAGATCCTGCCCGTCGGATGGTGGTTTTTTGGATTCGGATTTTTTTTGTGTCATAATTCTTCCTCGTTGAGTTTGATGAATAAGTCCTTCGGTGTTCGGTTGAGAAAATCGTCAATAAAACGGGTGGTGGCGCCCCGGGCGCGGAACAAGGGGTCCTGCAAAATGGCCCTCAGGAAGCCGATGTTCGTGCGGACACCGCGGATGAGATACTCGCTCAAGGCCCGGTGGGCCCGGTCAAGGGCAATCTGGCGGGTGCGCCCGTAGGCGATGAGCTTGCTGATCATGCTGTCGTAATGTGGGGGGATGACATAACCGCCGTAGACATGGCTGTCCACCCTCACGCCGTGCCCCCCCGGCGGGTAGTAAAGCGTGATCTCGCCGGGACAAGGGGCGAACCCGCGGGCCGGATCCTCCGCGCAAACGCGGCATTCAATGGCGTGCCGGGTTATTTTCACATCCTTCTGGGTGATGTTTAATGGTTCTCCCGCCGCGATGCGAATTTGCTCTTTGATCAAGTCAATATCCGTCACCTCCTCGGTGACGGCGTGTTCG
>CAZYUX010000298.1:0-1757 GCA_964650745.1 uncultured Puniceicoccaceae bacterium | reverse complement strand
GGCAGCTCCCTCCAATGGTTTTGCGAAGAAACCCGAAAGGAAAACTGGATTCCAGTCCGGAGATGACCAGCGTTTCGGCGCCGCGGCTGGCGGGGGTGAAGGCCCAGTCCAGAGAGACTGAACCGCCGGGGGGGAGACGGCCCAGCAAAGGCAAGCGCTTCGATTCTCCAGCTCTTTCGGCGGTGACGTTGAACCACAAGCCGTAAGTGGGCAGGCGTTTTTTCCCGTTGGTCAATTCCACCCTGACGCGGCTGGGTTCTCCCGCCCGGAAAACCGGCTCAAGGTCCAGCCGCCACCGCGTTCCCAGGAAGTTCAGCCAGGAAAGAACGCCGCTGACCAGCAAACTGCTGAGCAGCAGGGCCAGGGTGATGAAGAGGATGTTGTTGGCGGTGTTGTAGGCGGCCGAGCCGATGCTCAGGGAAAGCAGTATCAGGACCAGGCCGGCGGGGGTGGGGAGGGTCTTGTGGCCTTTTTGGTTTTTAACCAGCTGAAAAAGAATGCGGACCAGGTTGCGGGCCCGTGATTGGCGCGCGAAGTATCCGGGGTCCGCCCAGTCCGCCGCGGCGTTTTCCATGATGTCGGCTTTTGTCGGCATTTGCCTCTCCGCCCGTAAAGGGTGGATATAATATGTTAGGCCATATCCGGCGGGAGGCAAATTTCAAGCCGGGTTTCATTCCCGGGCCGGGCAAGCCCGCTTGGCTTTTCCCTCATCCGGCGCCCTTGCCGGATCTTGCCGCGGTTTCCTCTGGCAGAGCGTTTTCGGCGGTTTTCACGCGCAGGCGGCGGTAAAGAGGCAGTCCCGTGCCGGCGGGGATGAGATGGCCCATGATGACGTTTTCTTTGAATCCTTGCAGGCGGTCCACTTTGCCCAGTGTCGCGGCGTCTGTCAAAACCCGCGTGGTTTCCTGGAAGGACGCGGCGGAGATGAAGCTCTCGGTTTCGACGGAAGCTTTGGTGATGCCAAGCAGGATGGGCTCGCCTTCGGCGGGCTTTCCGCCGACTTCGGCCAGGCGCTCGTTTTCTTTCAGGAAAAAGTCGCGGTCCACTTGCTCGCCCCAGAAGAGGTCCGAGTCTCCCGGATCGGTGATGCGCACTTTGCGCAGCATCTGGCTGAGGATAACCTCGATATGCTTGTCGTTGATGGTTACTCCTTGCAGGCGGTAAACTTTCTGGATTTCCGACAGCAGGTATTCCTGGACGGCGCTGGGGCCGAGGATTTCAAGGATCTCATGGGGGTCGGCCGCGCCTTCGGTCAAGTGCTGGCCTTTTTGCACGTAGTCGCCCGGCTGCACGATGATGTGTTTGCCGTGGGGAATGAGGTGCTCTTCCTCATGCCCTGACTCCTCGTCGGTCACAATCAGTTTGCGTTTGATGCGCACGGTGCCGCCAAAGGATACAATGCCGTCAATTTTCGCCATTTCGGCGGCCTCCTTGGGCCGGCGGGCTTCGAAAAGCTCGGCCACGCGCGGCAGCCCTCCGGTGATGTCCTGGGTTTTGGAAGCTTGACGCGGCGTTTTGGCCAGCAGGGAGCCGGCGGAAATGGCGTCTCCTTCGCTGACTTGGATTTGCGCCCCTGTGGGAATGGTGTAAGTGGCCAGCGGCTTTTCGCTGTTGCGCGACTCGTAAATGGCGATCTGCGGGTTGAGGTCCTCCTTGTGCTCCGTCACCACCGTGGCGATGCGCCCGGTGGCCGGGTCCATTTCGCGTTTCACCGTCACGCCGGGTATCATGTCGCGGAACCGCACCACGCCTCCTTT
>CAZYUX010000297.1:0-1777 GCA_964650745.1 uncultured Puniceicoccaceae bacterium | reverse complement strand
GCGGCTTCCAGCACGCGGTTCAAGGTTTCGTCCGGCACCTCCTTGTCCAGAAAAGCCCGGACACTCTTGCGGGTTCGTATTGCTTCGTAAACGTCCATAGCATCTCCTTTCCGGCTTCGCTTCTAAATGCCAAGCCCCTTCCATGGCAACCCTAAAGTGAGAGAATTTCACTTGGTTTCGGCAGACTTCGCGTTATACTTGGCATTCTCCGGCTAAAGAAGACTAACTGCCGGCCCCGGCGGGAGAGAGCCGGTTCCGTGATTGCATTTTAAAGGTAACCCGTCCAGGCTGAGGCTCGATTATGAGCCAGGTTCGTGTCAGATTCGCTCCCAGTCCGACGGGATTCTTCCACATCGGCGGCGCCCGCACAGCGTTGTTCAACTGGCTTTACGCCCGCCATACCGGCGGGACTTTTATTCTGCGCATCGAGGACACGGACCGGGCGCGCAACACCTCCGAAGCCCTGCGGCGGCTGCTCGACGGGCTGCGCTGGCTCGGCCTGGACTGGGATGAAGGCCCGGACGCGGGCGGCGATTTCGGCCCTTATTTCCAAAGCCAGCGCGGCCCGGTATATCACAAATACCTGGAAAAATTGCGGGCATCAGACCGCGCCTACGACAAAGACGGCGCGGTCTGGTTCAAAATCTCCGGCGAGCCGCAGGTCATCGAAGACGCCGTCCGCGGCAGGACCGAGCGCACCGAGGAGAAGGATTTCGTCATCGTGCGAACGGACGGCCAGCCGGTGTTTCATTTCGTCAATGTGGTGGACGACTTGGCCATGCGCGTCACTTACGTCATCCGGGGCGAAGACCACCTTTCGAACACCAGCAAGCACACGGAGCTGTTCCGCGCTTTCGAAGCGCCGCCGCCGGTTTACGCCCACATCCCCCTCATCCTCAAACCGCAAGGCCAGGGCAAGATGAGCAAGCGCGATGAAGGCTCATTGATAGAGGAATACCGGCGCCGCCGGTTCCTGCCCGAAGCATTGCGCAACTACCTTTGCCTGCTGGGCTGGAACCCGAAAGACGGGCGTGAAATCATGCCGCTGACGGATATCATCCGGCTGTTTGATTTTGACGGCATCCACAAGGGCAATGCCCGCTTCGACGAGAAGAAACTGGCCGCGTTTAATGCCGGTTATTTGCGGAGGCTGCCGTTTGAGGAATTCATGCGGCTCGCCAAACCGGCACTGCTTGAAAGCGGCGTAATCCGTTCCGAAACAGACGGGAAATATCTGCGCGAGGTTCTCGCGTTATGCCAGGAAAAAGCGGCTTCCGTGGATGGGTTGCCCGAATATGTCCGCTATTTTTTTACGGAGGATTACCCGACGGATCAGCGGGCTAAAGAAAAACTTTTTAGAAAAAACGATCCCCGGCGCCGGATAACAGAATTGCTCCCCGCTTTCGGGGCCTTGACGGACTTTTCCGACGCGGAGCTGGAAAAAACAGTCGTAAAATTAGCGGAGAAAAATAACGTCAAAACCGGCGGCTACATTCATGCTGCCCGGCTGGCTTTAACCGGAATGCCCGCCGGCCCGTCTTTCTACGGCCTTGTCCGCGTTCTTGGCAAAGAACGGACCCTGCGCCGTTTCCGGCGTTTCTTGTCCGGTGTTTGACACGGCGCGGCGGCGGGGTTAGGCCAAGTCGGCGATCGAGCCGAAACTGGGATCAAAGAGGCGTTTCCAAAAGCGGATGGCGAAGCCGTCGGTCATCCCCGCCAGGTAGTCGCACAGCAGCCTGGCCTTATCCTTCCGGCGCCGGGCTTGGCGGATTTGGTT
>CAZYUX010000296.1:0-1795 GCA_964650745.1 uncultured Puniceicoccaceae bacterium | reverse complement strand
AAAAAATAGAAGAGAAAAGGCCTGAAAAAATTATTGAAATACCTTCAGAGGAAGGGTATAGGGGGAATAAAAATGCGTATAATAAAAATTCTCGTGCAAGGTGTCTGTTGAATAAGGAAGAAACGTATAAAATAAAAATCAGGATAACGAGTTCAGACACAACCCCAAGGGATTTTGGTTTGACAATAAAAGACGGCAAATTGGAAAGAGAGGGAAATCAAATGATGGAAATAGAAATATTGCGCGATAAAAAGGCGGAAATTGAGCAGACCGCCGCCAGGCATGGAGCCTATCAAGTCAGAATCTTTGGTTCGGCGGCGCAGGGAGAGGAAAGGCCGGACAGCGATATTGATTTATTGGTGACCACTGGAGAAAAAACCAGTCCCTGGTTCCCCGGCGGATTAATCGCCGATCTCGAAGAATTGTTAGGCCGCCGGGTGGAAATCGTCACTGAAAAAGGCCTCAATCCCCTCCTGCGCGACCGCATTTTCAAAGAAGCCATTCCCTTGTGAAAGACGACCGCGTATATCTTCAACACATCCTCGAATGCATCCGCCGCATCGAGGAGAATACAGGAGCATACGAAGCTTTTCTGGATACTCATGCCCTGCAAGATGCCGTGCTGCGGAACTTGCAGGTTCTGTCGGAATCCACCCAAAAATTATCTCATCAGCTAAAAGATAAGCACCCGCAGACGGATTGGCGAAGCATCGCGGCTTTTCGCAACGTGTTGGTTCACGGCTATCTTGGCATTGATATTGAACGCATTTGGCAAATTGCGCGAGAAGATGTTCCCGCGCTCAAACAGACTGTGCGCGATATGTTGGATGAATTGGGCGGAAATTGACTTCACGCCAATAATCAGCAATGTCTTATCATGCAATATAAGGTAGTCATTCACGGCGAGCCGGGATGCTATTCCCAAGCGGAAACCATGGATGATCTTAAAAGCAATATCCGCGAAGCCATCCAGGGATACCTCGAAGTTCTAAAGTGTCCTTCGTATTCATCGTGATCTTCGCGGTGAAGAAAAAGATTCATTAAAATGACTCTTCAGAAAACCGATAAAATCTACGTGGCGGGGCACGACGGGATGGTCGGCTCGGCCATCCTCCGGCGCTTAAGGGCGGAGGGTTACGACAACCTCGTCTTCAAACACTGGACGGAGTTGAACCTTTGCCGCCAGGCTGATACCGAAGCGTTCTTCGCCGCCGAGAAGCCGGACGCCGCCATCATCGCGGCAGCCAAGGTCGGCGGCATCCACGCCAACGACACTTACTCCGCCGAGTTCTGTTACGACAACCTGGCCATCGAACTGAACACCATCCACTCGGCCTATAAAAACGGGACGCGGCGGCTGCTCTTCCTCGGCAGCTCCTGCATCTATCCGCGCGAAGCGCCCCAGCCCATGCGCGAAGATTGCCTGCTGACCGGCCCGCTCGAGAAGACCAACGAAGCCTACGCCCTGGCCAAGATCGCCGGACTCAAACTCTGCCAGTTCTACCGCCGCCAATACGGCGTCCTCTTCCACTCCGCCATGCCCACCAACCTCTACGGCCCCGGCGACAACTATCACCCGGAAAACTCCCACGTCTTTCCGGCCATGATCCGGCGCTTTATCGAGGCCAAGGAGAACAACGCCCCCAGCGTCACGATCTGGGGCACTGGAAAACCCAAACGCGAGTTCCTCCACACCGGCGACGTCGCCTCGGCCATCCTCCACCTCCTGCGGCTCGACGACCCGCCCGACTGGGCCAACGTCAGCGGCATCGACACGCTGACCTACCGGGTCACC
>CAZYUX010000295.1:0-1821 GCA_964650745.1 uncultured Puniceicoccaceae bacterium | reverse complement strand
TTGCGCCAGAAAAAAGCCCGGCAAGCGGCTATGAGCCGGATCCGGCAGCACAAGCCCGGACATCAGGAGATGGACTTGAACGAAGTCCTGGTTCCCGGCCATGTCAACGTGTTCTGGTTCTACAACGAGCATCTCTACAAGAAAAGCCGCAACACCGTCTTGTTTATCCGTGAGTTACAACGGTTTGTGCTGAAGGACGGCCAGGTTTACCTGCATGTGGTGGAAGTCTTGAGCAAGAAAACAGGGGTTTTCAAGCAATTCAAATTCCGGGGGCTGCCCATGATATGGGTGTTCTCTCCGGACGGCACACGCGTGACATGCAAAACGAAAACCCTGGCTCAAGTCATGCGGTGCGTCGAGGACGCGAAAAAGTGAGCCGGAAAAGGCGGCATTCATTTTGCCGCGCCGCCGTAATGCGCGAGGAGCTGCCGCACGGCGGCGGCGGTTTGATCATCGGGGCTTAAAACCAGGGCGCGGCGCAGGTGGCGCAGGCCCTCCTCGCGGCGGCGCAGATGTTTAAGGAGAATCCGGGCCGCCTGCATATGGCTGTCGTACGAATTTCCGTTTATTGCCAAAGCTTTCCCGAATGCGGCGAGAGCTTCCTCGAACAGGTCCGAGGCGGCGGCGGCGTAGCCTAACTGCCGCTGAAAAGCTTCTTCTCCGGGCGACAGCCTGGCGGCGGCCCGGAAGGCGTCCAGGGCCTTTTCCGGCTGGCCAAGGGCGGCGTGAACCTGGCCCAACCGCTCCCGGATGAAGCCGTCGTGCGGGGAGAGACCAGCGGCCCGGACGAGGAGTTTTTCCGCTTGCTCGTAACGGCCCAGCTTTTGCCGGCATTTGCCTGCCAGGTAAAGATGAAGAGGATCGCCGGGAAAGACTTCGCCGTAAAGGGAAAGCGTCTCCAGCGCTTTTTCATACAATCCTTCTTCCATCTGGGCCTGGCCCATGAAGATGAGGTAATCGGAACGCCAGGGATTCAGGCGGCCCGCTTCTTTCATCCACTGCAAAACGTTTTCGCTCCGGTTGCTGCGGACTTGGAAGTGGGCTTTCGAGTAAAAGACCTCGGACTGGTATTGGCGGAACAGCCAGGCCGACCACATCAAGCCGAACGCGAGCGCCGCGAAGGCTCCCGCGAAAGCTGTCCGGCGGGACAAGCGAACTTTGCGCGCTCCGCCCGCCGCGTCCGCGGCCATCCGGCCCGCCGCCGCCGTCAAAAGAGCCAGCACAAAAGGAGGAATCTCCTTGTAAAAAGGAAAGCTGAAACAGGCATTGAGTCCCATGGCCGCCAGAACGGTCAGCGCCGCCGCGCCCAGCCGCCGGTCTTCCCGCGGCACTTCCGGCTGAATCAGCCGCCGCCCCGTTTTTACAATGAGAAGAAGATACCATGCTATAAAAATGGCCGCCGGCACCCCCAGTTCGGCCAGCGCCTGCAGATAATCGTTGTGCGCGTGGCTGACCCGGCGGGTGGCCGACATGTTTTTATCATAGCCCGTGCGGGCGTTAACGGCCGGATAATGCGCGGGGTAATTCTTCAAGCCCGCGCCCCGCCATGGGCGCGCGGCCCAAAGGCGGATGGCATTGCGCCAGAGCGCCGCGCGCTCCCGCACGCTGGCGGACTGGCTGGACGCGCCCGGGAAGGGATCCCCGGCTTCGGCGGTTTGCCATATTTGAAACAGCCTTTCCCAGTAATCGTCCAAACGCCACTCCCACCGGTCCGGAGTGCGGTTGGCCAGCAGCAGGACAAACAGCAGGGCCGCCGCCAGCGCCCGGATTTTCGCTCCGGCCAGAGCAATGGGTTCGCGCCGGACGCGCGTCTCGTAAAAG
>CAZYUX010000294.1:830-1821 GCA_964650745.1 uncultured Puniceicoccaceae bacterium | reverse complement strand
ATAAAGCCGTGCGCCCGGCACGCGGAATGAATAGGGCATGATCAGGATTTGAGCGGAGACAAGGGGCGTTTGGGGTCGCCGGCGAGGTGGAGGGTCTGGGTGGGGAAGGCGAAATCTATGCCTTCTTTGTTGAAGCGCCGGAAGATTTCCTTGTTGAAACGCTCATTGAAGGCCAGATAGTCCCAGTATTCGGGGGGGTGATACCAGTAAAGGGCCATGATATTGAGGCAGTCGGCCTTCATTTCAGTGAAATAGACACGGGGGGGGAAATCGGGGTTCATGCCCTCATGGTTGTCGAGGAGTTCGTTGACGATTTCGAGAGCGCGGTCAATTTTGGCGGGCGGGGTGTCGTAGGTAATGGAGATGTTAGTGAGCTGGCGGATGAAGGGGCGCTTGCCGATGTTCTGGATGGTTTTGTTCGCCAGTTCGCCGTTGGGAATGGTGACGAGGTGCCCCACGAGGGTGCGGATTTTGGTCGAGCGGAGGCCGACTTCCTCAACCGGGCCGTCAAAGCCGTCCACCACGATGCGGTCACCGATCTCGAACGGTTTGTCCAGGAAGATCATGACGGATCCGAAGAGGTTCCGGATGGATTCCTGACCGGCGAGGGCGATGGCCAAGCCGCCGATGCCGAGGCCCGCGATGATCGAGGTGATGGGTTTGTCGCTCAAAACCTGGGCCACTTGGACGAAGGCGAGCACGATAATGGTGAGGCGCAGGCTTTTGCTGATGATGGGCACCAGCATGTCGTCGAGCTTGCTGTCACTCCGGCGGGCGATTTGGGTGAACTTCTCGTAGGGGATGTCCACCAGCCGGTAAAACGTGTAGCCGATGGCGAGCACCGTGAGAATGGCGCCGGTTGTGTCGAGGAATTCCCGGATGGCGTCATTGACGACCAGAAAATCGAAACCAAAAGAAAGAGCGGCGGCCAGCAGCAGGAAAGTGATGCAGGCGGCGGCGGAGCGGGCGGCCACGGCGGCGACAAGGTTGT
>CAZYUX010000294.1:0-820 GCA_964650745.1 uncultured Puniceicoccaceae bacterium | reverse complement strand
GCCCGCAGGCGGTCATGAGTTTTTTCGAGGATGAAGCGGAGGATTTTTCCTCCGGCAAGAGCGCCGAGGATGAGGGCGAAGATGATAATGAAACGCCAAAGTTCGTTGCCGGCGAAGATGATTTGATCGAGAATCATGGGTTTGGAGGCTGGTGTTGCGTTGTGATGAAAGAAATGGCGCAAGCCGTTTTTCGGGCCTGTCCCGGCGTCATTTCGCAAAATCAAGCGCGGTGGCGGAATCTTCGTCAAGCATTCTTTCCACAAGGGTGTCCGCGATGAGCTTGGCCCAGTCGTCTTCGCCTTTTTCGCGGTATTGCCGGGCCAGGGCCATGAGCCGCCGGGCGGCGCCGGAATTTTTTTCCAGGTAGGTGTTCAGGGCCACTTGTGAAGCGGCGGGGTTGCCGTTTTCGATGATAATGCGCAGCTGGGCTTCGTCCAGGGCTTGTGTGTGTTGTTTCATCCAGGGCGGATCCATGCCGCGCAGGCGGTCGAGGAATTGCTGGGCGGTGCCCCTTTGCCGGGTGGAAATAAGCCCGTCGAGATGAGCCAGGGTTTTATCGGGGTTGCCGCAGTCAAGAGCGTCCGGGGCTTCCTCTTTCGCGGGAGGAGCAGGCGGGCCGCCGGACAGGGTGAAGGATTGCAGGAGGCTGGCGGCTTTCTTGACTTGTGGCGTTTGCGCGGCCACTTCTGATGCCAGGGACCGGGCCAGGCTCATGTGTTTTTCGGCCAGGGAGGCGAGTTTCTGTCCCCGCAACGGGTCTTCGTTCAGGTATTGGCGCGAAAGATGGATGGCTTCGGCGGAGTCGCCAGATCGGAAGAGC
>CAZYUX010000293.1:0-1826 GCA_964650745.1 uncultured Puniceicoccaceae bacterium | reverse complement strand
TGCTCGGCCTTATCTTTGCCCTGCTGGTCGGCGTGGTCTTCGGGGTGCAACCCGCCCGCCGCGCCGCCCATCTCAATCCGGTGGAAGCTTTGCGATGAAACTGTCGCGAAACATTATATTGTCCTGCGAAATTCTGGCGGCCCATAAGCTGCGGACACTCCTCAGCACAATTGGCATCGTGATCGGCGTAGCCGCAGTTATCCTCATCGTATCCCTGGGACGTGGCGCTGAGAAAGAGATTATCGCGCGGATAAAGAACATGGGAACCAATTTGATTGTGGTGAGTGCGGGCCAGTCAAAGGTGGTCGCGGGAAGACGGCGCAAGAGGGATAAGGTGAGGACGCTGAAACCGGAAGACGCCTCTGTTCTACGTGAGCGTTGTCCGGCGGTTGAGTTTACCGCTGCTGCGGTGAATGATAATTTGAAAGTCCGGTGGAGCGGAGAAGAGCGCAAAACCGAGGTGGTCGGGATGGAATCGGAGGGGCTGGATATTCGAAATTACAGGTTGGCTTCCGGGCGTGGGTTCGACAGTAGCGAAGACAGGGCGCGCCGGCGGGTTGCGGTGATCGGCCCTACTGTTGTCGAAGACGTCTTTGGCGAGGATGACCCACTGGGTGCCCGATTGCGTATTGAACGTGTTCCCTTTGAGGTGATCGGGGTCACCGCTCCCAAGGGCATGGATGCCGATGGACAGGATCAGGACGATATTGTAATAGTACCGCTGCAGACGGCCATGAGACGCGTGCTCAATGTGACACATCTGGGCAATATATACATTCAGGCGGTGAACGAGGAGAAAATCAAGGAAGCAGAGAATCAGATCCGTCCTGTTTTACGGGAACAGCATCGCCTGAAAGATGGCCGGCCGGATGATTTTACGGTACAAAACCAGTCTGAATTGCTGGAAACCCAGCAAGAGACATCAAGGGCCATGACCCGGCTTGTGGGCAGTGTGGGCGGCATCTCCTTACTGGTCGGAGGCGTCGGTATCCTGGCGGTCATGTTGATCTCGGTCCGCGAGCGGACGCGTGAGATCGGCCTGCGGCGGGCCGTTGGTGCGATGCGACGGGACATCCGCAACCAGTTCCTCTTCGAGTCCGGCCTTTTGGCAGGGACCGGCGGACTGGCCGGTGTTCTGATCGGGGCCGGCGGCGCCTGGGCAGCCTCAGCGTTCGGCCAATGGAACGCCGTCATCTCGTGGCCGGTGACCATTGCCGCCTTCGGCTTCTCCGCCACGCTTGGCGTCATCTTCGGACTCTACCCTGCTTTTCGCGCAGCGCGTCTTGAACCCACAGAGGCATTACGGGCGGAGTAGGACACAGAAAGTGAAGGAAAAAAGTGCGAAATTACATGAAATTCGATGTATAATATTGGAAAAATCTAAATATTATAGGAGGTAATAACGATGGAAGTATATGATATTAAAGCAATGCAATCCTTTCCATACGAAGAAAGGGGCAGGAATGTTTTTTACAAAGCCAAAGAGTTTAAAACGAGAATTATCGAACTTCCGTCCGGGGGAGAGATGCCGACCTGTGAAATGGAATCTTTTGTTATTTTCTATGTTGTCAGCGGCGCGGTGGAAGTGTCAGTAAATGAAGAAACAGCTGACCTTGAAACAGGTCAATGCCTGATCACTGAACCGGCCACGTTATCAATGAAAACGGCTGACGGCGTTAAGATAATGGGTATTCAGATAGAGAAGGCGCTTAAATAATCGAATGTTAGCCAAAAGAATTCTAAACCCGAACTCATGGAGAAAATAAAATGAAAATGAACGTAAAAACAGTTGGGCTTATTATTGCCGTTATACTCGTCCTGGCAGG
>CAZYUX010000292.1:0-1847 GCA_964650745.1 uncultured Puniceicoccaceae bacterium | reverse complement strand
TTTGCTGGCCCTGGCTTTGGGCATGGACTTTTGCCATTTATCTGACGGCGGGTGTTTTGCTGACGCTCTTCGCGGGTTTGCGTTTTTACACCGTCAGCCGGGAAAAACAATCCGCCGGCGCGGCGGAAAACAGCGTTTGAATCATCCCCGGGCCGCCGCGTTCCGGTTTCTTAATCCGGCGCCGGCTATTCCAGAGGGGCGGAGTTGAAGCAGCCGTAGACGGAGCCCAAAAGGTTGCCGCGGGTGACCCGCTCCGGGTCATAACCGGGATTGTTGATGCCCGCGGCTACCCACGAGTCATTTCTTTTGATTTCAAGGCGGTGCATCACGTTATACCCGCGGCGGCTGCGGTAAGCCACAATCATGCCTTTTTCCAGATCATCGAACGCGATAGGCGCGGTCAGGATAAACGTGTTGCGGCCGAAAAGGGGATACATGGACAGGCCTGTCCCGGCTCCGGCCATCCGGCCCGGCGCCTGGTTTTTCAAATGCCAGACCGTTTGTTGAACAGACCACCGGTCAACCGTCGAAACGGGATGCGTCTCCCGGAAAGCCGAGCATCCCGTCAAGCCAAAGCCGAAAAACGCGGCGGTTCCCGAAAAAAGAATTTCAAGCCAGATTCTCCTTTTCATGCTGGCGCAAGACGGCCAGTCCGCGCCGCGGTTTAGCGCCCGCGTGATTTTTCTCCGCCGCCCTCATGTTTTTGGACGCCCTTCAGTAAGGGAAAACCGGTATGAGACCGCATGTTTTTAACCGGCGCGGCTGCGTGTTCATTATCCTGAAAAATACACCGTTCCCCCGATGGTTTTTTGCTCCTTTCCGTGGCATCTTTCCCGCGCCTATGAAAAAGAAAACATTTGCAACACACGCGGGCCTGGTCCTGCTGTCTGTCATCGCCGGCGGCTTTCCAGCCGCGGCGGACGCGCCCAAATCGGCCGTCCCATTTCGTCAAGCCTTGCGCGAGGCCGAAACCATCGTCCAGACGCGCTCTGACTGGGAAGTGATGCAAGGAGCCGGCCAGTCCATGCTTCCCTTTTACGGCGAGCATTCACTGCTCTTTGTGGCCCGGGCGGACATTTCACAGGTCCGGCCCGGCATGATTGTGGTCTACCGCGACGCCGAGGGCGACCGCGTGGGCCACCGGGCCGAGGAAGCCGGCCCCGGAGGGGTCCGCGTCCGGGGATTGCGGAATGCCGGAAGAACAAGCGCCCTTGTCACATCAGACAATTTAATCGGTGTGGTTTTCGGAGTTGTTCACACCCGCGCCGCGGATCCCGCGAGCAACCTTCCCCGAGTCATAGGCAAAGGCAATGGTTGATGGTTGGGTAAAAAAAACATGGCGGCGGCCAGCCGCCATCCAAAACGACAAGGCAAAAGCGCCCCCGGCCAGAAAACCGGGGGCGCTCCTTGCGTATCGCAAATACTGAAAACGGTGATGGAAATCAGCCCATATCTTTGCCGTTTTTATCTTTGTCTTCTTCGGGCTTGTCGGTCACCAGCGCTTCAGTCGTCAGAAGCAATCCGGCGACGGAGGCCGCGTTTTGCAAAGCCATACGGGTCACCTTGGCCGGGTCCACCACGCCGGCCTTGACCAGGTCTTCATATCTGCCGGTGGCGACGTTGAAGCCTTCGTTGCCTTTTCTGCCGGCAACCTCTTGCACCACCAATGAGCCTTCCGTCCCTGCGTTGGCGCAAAGCTGGCGCAGCGGCTCATTCAAGCACTTGCGGACGATTTCAGCGCCAGTGGCTTCATCACCTTCAAGTTCCAGGGAGTCCACCGCCTTAGCGCATCGAAGCAGGGCCACGCCGCCGCCGGCCACGATGCCTTCCTCGACCGCCGCGCGGGT
>CAZYUX010000291.1:0-1883 GCA_964650745.1 uncultured Puniceicoccaceae bacterium | reverse complement strand
GCCGATTACGTGCTGATGAGCTATGGCACCGGGGCGATCATGGCCGTGCCCGCCCACGACGAGCGCGATCACGAGTTCGCCAAGGAGTTTGGCCTGCCCATCATCCAGGTCATTGCCAAGAAAGGAGAGGAAGAGACGGAGCTGCCGTTTATTGACGAAGGAATCATGATTAACTCCGGCCCGTATTCTCAAATGGAGACGGAGAAAGGCAGAAAGAAAATCACGCGGGACCTGGAAGAAAAGGGACTGGGAAAATTCGCCGTCAACTACAAGCTGCGGGACTGGCTGTTCTCGCGCCAGCGCTACTGGGGCGAGCCGTTCCCCATCGTCTGGGCCGGCGAGGAGGACTACCAAAAAGCGGCGAATGACAAAAGCAGCGCCGTGGCGGAGTGGCTGCCGAAAGAGCCGGTGACTTACACGCAAAACGGCAAGCTTTACTGCGCCCTGCCGGTTCCGGCTTCGCGCCTGCCCCTCGAACTGCCGGAAACGGAATCCTATCAGCCCTCCGGCACGGGCGAAAGCCCGTTGGCCAACCTGAAAGAGTGGGCCGAAATCTGGTTCGATTTAAAAACCGGCGAAGCGGTCTCCGCCGCGAAGGACAAACCGGGCGGGAGCTGGATCCGCGCCAGCCGCGAGACCAATACCATGCCTCAATGGGCCGGCTCCTGCTGGTATTACCTGCGTTATTGCGATCCCAGCAACGGCAGCCGGCTCATTGACCCGAAGCTGGAGCAATACTGGGGCGCGCCCGACTTCTACATCGGCGGGGCCGAGCACGCCGTCCTCCACCTGCTCTATGCCCGCTTTTGGCACCAGTTTCTATATGATATCGGCGCCGTCACCACGCCGGAGCCGTTCCCCAGGCTTTTTCACCAGGGGATCATCCTCGGCGAGGACGGCGAGAAGATGTCCAAGAGCCGGGGCAACGTTATCAATCCCGACACGGTTATTGAAGCATACGGGGCGGACGCCCTGCGGCTCTACGAGATGTTCATGGGGCCGCTGGAGGATGCCAAACCCTGGAGCACAAAAGGCATCGAGGGTGTGTTTCGCTTCCTGCGCCGGTTCTGGCGGGAAATTCTTGGCCGCGAGGGCAAAGTTGCCGGCAAAATCAAACCGGACGCCGATGAGTCCGCGGAAACGGAACGCCTGCTGCACGCCACAATAAAAAAAGTCACCGAAGACATCGAAAAACTGCGCTTCAACACCGCCATCTCGCAGATGATGATTCTTCTCAATCACTTGCAGAAGGAGGAAAATTACAAGCTCTCGACGGCGAAAATTTTTGTGCGGCTGCTGGCGCCCTTCGCCCCGCACATCGCGGAAGAGATTTGGGAACGGCTGGGCGGAAAGCCCCCGGTCGCGGAAGCGCCCTGGCCAGAATTCGATCCGCTCAAAGTCGCGGCGGATCAGGTGAAAATCGGCCTGCTGGTCAACGGCAAGCCGCGCGGCGAAGTCTTAATCTCGAAAACCGCCACCCGGGAAGAAGCCCTGGAACTGGCGAAAGCCCACGAGCGCGTGGCCGCCCATCTCAAAGGAAAAGCCATCCGCAAAACCGTCTATGTCCCAGGCAAAATCCTCAATTTAGTCGCGGGTTAGAAAACGCGCCTGCTTTTCAGCGGTAAGGCTTGAGCAGGGAAAGCAGTTTGGGGCTGACCCGGCAGCCGAGCGCCAGGGCTTTGTCGCAATGCCGGACGGCCAGCTCGTATTTTCCCAGGGAGTAATAAGCGGCCGCTAAATTGTTATGGATTTGCGGGTGGCCGGGCTGGATCTCCAGAGCGCGTTTGTAAGCGGACACCGCTTTGCCCAGCTCCCCCTTGTCGGCGTAGGCGTTGCCAAGATTGTTAAGGGCTTTTGGGTAGCGCGGGACGATGGCGAGCGCC
>CAZYUX010000290.1:0-1908 GCA_964650745.1 uncultured Puniceicoccaceae bacterium | reverse complement strand
AACCGCCGTGGCCGCCATGGCGATAAAAGCGGCAAGAAACCAGCTGAAGACAACCCAGATGGCGCGGCCCAGCTTCAAATCCGCGTCGCCGCGCAAAAACACCCGGTCCGCCCAGCCCGTGGCAACGACTGTGGCAAAGGCCACATACGTCGTGGACACGGGCAGACCCCGCCCCGATGAAAAAGCGATGACACTGGCGCTGACCGCCATGATGACGGACGCCCGCAAAGTGTCGTAATGTATCTTCTTGCCCGCCTTCGTAGTGGCGGGCGCGGGCGCGATGACGGCCTTCCGTTTTCCGATGAAAAAACGCGCCAGGGAACGGCACCACCGCGGCGCCCACAAGGCGACGTGGTCAAACTGGCTGCCGGTGTTGACCTCCGCCCGCGTCACGCGCTGGGCGTTGCGCGTGCGCATCCCAAACACCATCAGCACACCGCAGCCAAACAAGGCCCAGACAGGTATGGGCACTTGGGTCGCCATGGCCACCGTCTGGCCGGAGTTCTTCCACAACCACAGACTGGAGAGGCCGGGGGAAGCGCAGTTGGCCAAATCGTTCTGCCCAAAGGAAAAGGACATGCATAACATCCCGATTACCGTCGTGACATGAAACAGGTAGCGGGTGCCCCGTTCCCCGGCGATCACGAGAGCCAGATGCACTAAAAGTGTCAACCCCCCCCACAAGACAAGCAGCACGACCGGCGCTCCAAAAGCGTCAAAAACCTCTCTGCGCAGCAGCTTCACGCATTCCACTCCCTTCAATCCCTTCATCATCATGAACCACAACAGCATGGTCAGCAGCAGCCCGGCAATCCAGGGCCCGTGCAGCAGCACCGTCTCCCGGTCTTCCGCTTTGTCCCGAATGGCTCCGCGCAGCACCCGCTGGATTAAAAAACCAGCCAGGCCGCTCAAAAAAATGGACATGATGATAGCCAGAACCACCGTTCCCACCTTGTCCCAGTGAACCACTTCAAAACCGCCGCCCAGCCCGCAATGCACGCCCAGCGCCGCACCCACCAGCTCGAAAACCAGGCAGGCGGTCGTGCTCACCGGCATCCCGAAGGCGCTGTAACTGTAAAGCAAAATCGTGTCCACGATATAAACGCTGATATACACTGTCAGGGCGGACTCCAAAGTCAGCATGGACGGATCGAAGATTCCTTTGCGCACCGTCTCCATTACCGGTGTGGAAAAAGTCGCTCCGGCGATGACGGCCGCCCCTGCCACCCACACCGCCGTGCGGCGCCTGAAAACCCGGGCGCCGAAAGCGGCGTTCACAAGGTTGGCGGCGTCATTGCGCCCCACCTCGACGCAATCCCAGACGAGCATCGCCAAGGCAAAAAACGCGGCGGTTGTAATAAAGACTTCCATTTCGAGAATATAATCCAAGCCGCTCGCCGGCTTGCCAAATGCGGTTCCTTAAAAAATGCTCCGCCACTTGAACGCAATAAAATTGTCACTTTCCCGCAACAGAATCCGGAGTGAGCTTTCCCGCCGCCCGGAAGTGAGGACTGGAAAATCCGGCGGCTGAAAGCGCCGGCGCCTTTATTGACTGATGAACAATTCGAGACCTGTTCCAAAGAAACAGAAACCCGCAACCGCCCTTTCGGCAGGCCCCCGTCTCCTCCCATCCCTTAACCCGTCCGCCCGGCCTTATTCCTCCCGGCCCGAGTCATCCTCCGGCGGCGGCTCCTCGCTGGCGGGGTCAAGCGCGTGAATGATAAAGGTTTGCAAACCCGCGAGAAACAGGTAGGAAAGAAAAGCGGCCCGCCCCGGCGGCGGCAGGCTTTCGATTTCGACTTCTCCCGACTCCAGCCGGCTGTCAGGAACTTCCTTGAGCGCGGAATGCCTCAGCCTCAACCGCGCCGCCGAACAAGCCCGCAGCACGCCCTCGGCGGCGGATTCATC
>CAZYUX010000289.1:0-1918 GCA_964650745.1 uncultured Puniceicoccaceae bacterium | reverse complement strand
ATAGCCTTCGTTTTTATAGAAATCGCGCAGCCGGCGCAGGTCTTCTTCCAGCACTTCCTCTTTGTAGCGGCCGGAGCCGGTCAGCCATGAGAGGAACCACCATTTTTTCGTCTCCATCCGGCCGCGCAGTTTGCGGGAGGAGAAGGCCTGGTTGCCGGTGAAGCGGATTTTCGAAATATACAAGCGCGGGCCTTCCTCAATGCGGAAGGTCACCCGGCTCAGTCCGGCGGCGGGGTCTTTTTCCACTTCGTATTCGACGGAGGCGCGGGAGAATCCCTTCTTTAGATAATACTCGTATATTTCATCCCGGTCTTTGCGGATGACGCGCTCGTCGAGCATGCGGCCTTTTTTCAAGGTGATTTTTTTGCGCAGCTCCCTGTCGCTGAACTTGCGGTTGCCGGCGAAGCGCACTTGCTGGATGCGGTATTTTGACCGGACGGTGAAGGTCACGGCGGCGTTGCCGTCGTCAAGAAGTTCCGTGTCCGCCCCGATGTATTCGAAGAGTCCGGTGTTGTGCAGGGAGCGGATGGAGCGGTCCATGAGGGCTTCGCTGTAAGGCTGGCCTTCTTCCACCCGGATGTGCGCCATAACCGCTTCCTCGCTGACGTTTTGAATCCCCTGGAACTCGACGCGCACGCGGCCGACCGGCGTGTTTTCGGGAACGGGCTGGGCGGCCGCGGCCGCGGCCAGCAGGAGAAGCGGAAGGATGAAATGGCAAAGGCGGCGCATGATGCTCGTCAGCTGTCCATGTAATTCTCGAAGCGTGTGTATTCGGGGATGAATGTCAGGGGGAAATTGCCGATCGGGCCGTTGCGGTTTTTGGCGATGATCAATTCGCGCTCGCGGGCGGCCTGGGGCAGCGGTTCGGTTTCCTCTTCGTCGGCCCCGCTCTTGCGGGCGCGCGATGCCAGCAGGAGGACGACGTCGGCGTCCTGCTCGATGGCGCCGCTTTCGCGCAGGTCGGAGAGGCGGGGCAGGCGGCGCTCCCGTTCGGTGTCGCGGTTCAGCTGGCTGAGCACGAGCACGGGCGCTTCCAGTTCTTTGGCCATGGCCTTGACGCCCCGGGAGATTTCCGAAATCTGCTGCTCGCGGGGCGCTCGGTTGTCCGTGCCGGAAATCAGCTGCAGGTAGTCAACAATAACAAGGTCCAGCGGCTTGCGGGCGTGCAGGCGGCGCGCTTTGGCCCGCACTTCGAGGATGCTCAGGTGGGATGAGTCGTCAATAAACAAGCCGGTTTCCTTCAATTCCTTGGCCGCTTTCAGGATGGCCATATAGTCCTCTTTCTTCGCGAAACCGTCCCGGATCTGCCCCATTTCGACCCGCGCCCGCGAGCAGAGCAGGCGCAGGGCCAGCTGCTCGGCGCTCATTTCGAGGCTGAATATCAGTGTGCGGGCCTTCTTTTTCCCTTCCCCGGCAGGCGCGCCGGCCGCTTCGGCGATGTTGAGGGCCAGGGAGGTTTTGCCCATGGACGGGCGCGAGGCCAGCACAATCATCTCTTTCTTTTGCAGACCGAAAGTCAGGCGGTCTAAATCTATAAAGCCGGTCGAAACTCCAGTCAGCTCTCCTTTCTTCTGCAAAAGGATGTTGACGAGGTTGACGGCGTTTTCCAGCGGCTGGTTCACGGGCAGCGCGGATTCCGTGACTCTGTCCTGGCTGATTTTGAAAATCTCCTCTTCGGCGTGCCCCAGAAAATGGTCTATATCGTCCGCTGTCTCGTAACAGTCATGAATCAGGCTGGCGCTGGTTTGGATGAGGCGGCGCAGGGTGTGTTTTTCCTGGACGATTTTCAGCCAGTGCTTGGCGTGGGCGGTGGTCTCGATGCGGTTGGTCAGCCGGTCAATGGAGGCGGCGCCGCCGACGGCTTCAAGCTGGCTTCGTTTGCCGTTGCGGTCCCCGAAGTCTTCCACGGCCCGGCTTT
>CAZYUX010000288.1:0-1949 GCA_964650745.1 uncultured Puniceicoccaceae bacterium | reverse complement strand
TGGTGGGGCATTCCGCTCCCATTTCGAACCATGCTCAAGAATGCTATTTTCGCCGCAACCGCATTTTGACCCCGATATTCTGAGAATTTCTGAGCATCCCTTGGTTGAATGATTGGAGTCGCTTTCAGCCTTTGAAATCAATCCAAGAAAGTAAAATATGGGCTTGATTGTTGTCAGAAATAATGCACTTGTTTTCTGACATAAATTTATGGGTAAACAGGCGCATTCCATTGATGGCATGATCCTCGCGAGAATCCAATCCAAGGGACATGGCCCGGTTTTCACTCCCCGGGACTTTTTGGACTTGGGGAGCCGCGAGGCGGTTGACCAAGCCCTTTCCCGGCATGCCCGCGATGGCGCGATCCGCAAACTTGCCCGCGGTCTTTATGATTTTCCTAAAACCGACCCCGTGTTCGGCCGGCTTTCCGCTTCAACCGAGGCCGTCGCCAAAGCCCTTGCAGATCGCGACAACATCCGCGTGCAGCCTTCGGGCGGTTACGCCGCCAATTTGCTTGGCTTGTCCGAGCAAGTTCCGATGCAAGCCCTTTTTCTCACGGACGGGCCCAGCCGCCGGGTCAAACTTGGCAAGAGGGAAATCATCCTGAAACACACGACCCCGCGCAACATGGCCACTGCCGGGCGCAAGAGCGGACTCGTCATCCAAGCGCTCCGGCACCTCGGCCAGCGGCATGTTGACGAGCAGGTCATTCGCATCCTGCGCCGCCGGTTGAGCAAAGAGGACAAAGCCGGTCTTTTAAAAGACATAAAACATGCCCCGGGCTGGATTGGCTCAATTTTTCGGCAACTTGCCGGCGCCCGCAAGTAGCCCATGGATGCTTTTATCAAACTCACCCCGGAAAACCGTCGCGCGGCCTGCCTGCAGGCGGAGGATAAACTCGGCCTTCGGGCTGCCAGCATCGAAAAGGACTTTTGGGTTTGTTGGACTCTACAGGAGCTTTTCAACCTTCCTGTCTTCGGGGAGCATCTGACTTTCAAAGGAGGCACCTCGCTGGCCAAGGCGTGGAAATTAATCGAACGCTTCTCCGAGGACATTGATGTTGTAGTGGACAGAACTTTTCTGGGATTCGGCGGCGAGTCACTCAGCGGCAAACAGCGGAAGAAGCTCATTCAAAAGTGTAGTGAGTGCATCCGCAAAGAGATGCTGCCCGAGTTGGGAAACCGGTTCCAAAAAACGCTGCCATCCGGCGCGCAATGGTCGCTCGAACCGGCCTCCGTCGAGGAGGATGCAGACCAACAAACGCTGCTCTTTCTTTATCCCAGCGCACTCGCCAGCAACGCCGATTATGTTTTGCCGGCGGTGAGAATCGAGATGGGGGCGCGCTCCGACGCCGAGCCTTCCGAATCACCCGCCATCCAGCCTTATTTGGCTGATGCTTTTCCTGACTTGCTCGGCCCCAGTTCGATTTCAGTGCGAACGGTCGTGGCGCGCCGCACTTTCTGGGACAAGGTCATGCTCCTGCACGAGGAAACATATCGCCCGCCTGATAAGAAGCGCAAAGCCCGCCTTGCCCGCCATTACTATGACCTGTGGTGCCTGATTAATAAAGGCGTGGCGGAACAGGCACTCGCCGATCATGAATTGTTTTACCGCGCCGCCCGGCACCGCGAGATATTCTTCGGCTATGCTTGGATGGATTATTCCACACTGCGCCCCGGCCGGCTCCGCCTCATGCCGCCTGACGATCAACTCACCTCATGGGCGCAGGATTTCAAGGCGATGCGCCAAGAGATGTTCTTTGGCCCGGTGCCCGACTTCGATGAACTCATGCGGGTCGTCAGCGGCTTCGAGAAAAAGTTCAACCACGCAGGGCATTAGTTCCCATACATGAGAGACTCGCCTCGTCTATGTTGATTGGCTTAATGTCGCTTTACCATGACCATTCCCGATATCTGGATAAAACTGCTCGCCTATGCCACCGGCGGCATCG
>CAZYUX010000287.1:0-1961 GCA_964650745.1 uncultured Puniceicoccaceae bacterium | reverse complement strand
TGCGGTAGTTGTAACTGTCTTCGTCGGAGAAAACGTCCCCGATACGCGGCAGGCCATCAGTGAAATTGGCAAGCAACGCCGACACGACCACCTCGCTGTCATCGCCCGGCGTCAGGTCGTATTCCTCCTGGGCCGGATCGGCGGATTTAATCAGGGCATTGAATTGGTCTTCACCCCATAAAAGCGGTCGTCCGGCAATAGAGAGTAATTCCAGGAATCCCTCGGTGCAATCTGCCTGCTTGGTGGTCATTGACATTGGGGCGATGTCAACCGTAGATAAAAAAATAAGGTGTCTTCGCTTGACAGCGCGTGATTGTTTAATCTACATTCTTTATATCCTCCCCATGATTGTCCTGGCAACAGGCATCATGGCCCCCCTCAGATTACGGTCTGAGGGTTTTTATTCGAACCATGGCCGGGGCAAGAAATCAAAGAACCGTTTTCTTGGTTGATGGCTTCAACCTGTATCATTCCATCGAAGAGGCGGCACGGGAGGCTCCAGACTCTACTATCAAATGGCTGGACTTGCCCAAATTACTGAAGGCCCAGCTGCCCAACATTGGAAAGAAGGCTGTCTTTAAGGAAATTCATTATTTCACGGCGTTCGCCGGGCATCTGCTGAAAGATGATCCGGAAAAAGTGTCCCGTCATAAAGCCTATGTCCGGGCTTTAACGGCATCCAAGGTGAAAGCCCATCTGGGCAAGTTTAAAAGGAAGCAGGCCTATTGTCCCACCTGCAAAGAGTATATCAAAGTTTACGAGGAAAAGGAAACCGACGTAGCCATCGCATCGTTGCTCTTAAAATTGGCTTTCAAAGAGGATCTCGATATTGCGGTGTTAGTCACTGGCGACACGGATTTGGCTCCGGCAGTGCGTGATTTTCAGAATCTCTTTCCGCAAAAAAGAGTTCTCTTTGCCTTTCCGTATAAACGGAAGAACAAGGAACTGGCCAAACTGGCACCCGGCTCATTTGTCTTGGGCAAGGAAACCTACACGAAATATCAATTTCCAAAAGAAGTCCGTTTGCCCAGCGGTAAAAAGGTGAAAAAACCAGATAAATGGTAAAGCCCCTCCGCTTTGAAAACGGAGAGGCCGCAAGTGTTGGAACCCATAACTCTAAAGGATTTACGGGCTGACGATGCGCTGGATGCCGGCGGAGATGGCGGTTTTGAACCCGAAGACGCACTCGAAGGCGGCAATCATCTTGCCCGAGTCGGTGTCGTAGTAGCGCCGGTAGCCCAGGGTGATGCCCGTCCCCGGATCGGTCACGGGACCGGCTTCGAGATAGGATTCGCCGCTGATGGGCTGCAGGTAACGCATGGCCACGACCATCCCCCGCGGATGAGCCGCGAAACCGACCAGGTTCTCCCCGTTGGGAGGAATGATGGTGCTCTCATAGACATCGAAGCCGTAGAGCCGGGGGATGCGGGCATCCATCAAGGATGGCTGGCTCATCTGCATGAGATAGCTGTAGGAAATTTTGTCATCGCCCAGCAGGTTCGAGTAGTAGGCATCGTCCAGGATCAGCGCCCGCTCGCTGGCCGGCATGTTGACGGCGGCACACGCTTCGCGGATTTGCAGAACACTGGAAGCGTCGAACGAGGTGGCGTCGACGGCGGGAATGGCCGGATCGCCGTAGTTGGCCTGGGTGATGCCGCTCCATAAAGTGGTGAGAACGTCCTGGGCCAGCTGCCGGGCCTTGCTCCGGGCCAGCCGCTCGAGCGTCACCCAGCTCGATTCGCTGACCTCCTTGTCGGTCAAGTGAAGCGACTGCACCTTGTGCAGATCGAGGATGACGGGGATGGAGTCCACCGTGCTGTCGGCGTTCTGGGAATAACTCCCCGCGAAGTCGTAACTCGAACCGGCCGCGCCGATGACCGGCACGTTGACGGTCTTGCCGCGTTCGGTGAACTCCGCGCTGAAGTCGGTGGAGAAAGCCCGCAGAGGCGTCAAGGTGGCGA
>CAZYUX010000286.1:0-1982 GCA_964650745.1 uncultured Puniceicoccaceae bacterium | reverse complement strand
GCAGCCGCGACACCCATAACTTTTTCCCTCACGGCTTCGAGCTGGCGGGGCGGTGGAAACCGGAAGCCCCGGCCGTGAACGACCGCTTCGCCCAGGCTCTGTCCCGGGGCCTGGCGCCGTGTTGTTCTGACGACCGCATCCTCGGCCATCACGCATGGAACTATTTGCTGACCTGGCGGGACTGGCGGAAAAACCGCCCCGCCCCCGCGCCCCGGGAAAAAGGCCGCGTCTGGCTCCCAGCCGCCGGCATTCTTATTGACCGCCGCGAAGGCTCCGAGCTTCGCGTCTCCCTCTCCAAGGGCGGCGTTTTCACCGCTTACAATCACGGGCGGAGGCTTTACTCCGACACCGGCTTCTCCGTCCTCGCGCGGTCCCGGGGAAAAATCCGCAATGCCGTGGCCCATTTGAAGGACGATTATGAAACAGCCGTGTCCAATGATGAAATCCGCGTGCGCGGCAACCTCGGCTGGGCCAAACAAACCCGCATGAACGCTTTCTCCCTGATGGCTTTGCGAATGCTGATGCTGACCGCCGGCCGTTTCCACCCGGACCTTGTCCGGCGCATCCTCCAGAAGCTCCTCATCACCGGCAAGACAGCGGCGCCTTTCACTTTTGAGAGGCGCCTGCGCTGGACGGGAGGCAAATGGGCCGTGACGGACCGCCTCACGGCGCGGAACTGGTCCGCCGTGGCAAGCGTCATTATCGGCGAAGGGCAAACCTCGACCTACACCGCCATGAGCCGCGTCTTCCATGCCGGACAGCTCACCCCGTGCCGGGATTTGACCCCGCGTTTAAAATCCCTGTCTCCCGGAGCCGCCCTGACGGAAGAGCGAATCCTCGAATGAAAAAACTGGTTTCACTGCTGGTCAGCTTTTCCCTCCTGGCGTGGCTCTACTGGAAGATGGATTGGGGGCGTTTCGCTGAAGCGGTTTCCCGTTGTTCCTGGGGATGGCTGTCGGCCGGGCTGGCAATGTTCGTTCCCGTCACACTGGCCATCGCCTGGCGCCTGCATATATTGGGCCGGAGCCATAACGGCGCTCTCGGCTATTTCGAATCTCTCCGCCTGATCCTCTCCGGCAGCGTCATGAACCTCGTCCTGCCGGCCAAAATGGGAGACATCGCCAAGGCATGGTTCATCGCCGGCAAGCAAGGCATGAGCGGCCCGCATGCCCTCGCCCTGGTAATTTACGAAAAAGCCTGCGACGTGCTGGCGCTGCTGCTCTGGTGCGGCCTTGGGCTGGCGTTTTTTTCCGCCGGGGGCCTGTTATTCTGGATTTTCAACGCCGTGGTGGCGGGAGGGTTCGCCGGGGGATGCATGCTGCTCTTTTTCCCCTTCTTTTCGCGCTGGCTCTTTCAAACCGCGGAACGACTGCCTTTTGGGCCGTTCAAGAAGGCCATCCGGCGTTTTGGCGGCGCGTGGCTGGAAATGACCGGCCGCCTGACCGGCGGACGGCGGCGGCTGGCCGGCGTGGCAGTTCTCTCCGCCGGCATTTGGCTGCTCCACCTCCTGCAAATATGGCTCTTCATTCTCGCCCTGCGCGCGGAGATTCCCCTCCTGGACCACCTGGCCTTGACTCCCCTGGCCATCCTCGCCGGTTTGATCCCTTTCACCTTCGCCGGAATAGGAACACGCGACGCCGCCCTCTTCTTCTTCTATCAAAACCATGCGGATTACGCCGTGCTGGCCGCGTTAGGGATGCTGTGCACCGTCCGTTACCTGCTTCCGGCGATATGCGGGCTGCCCTTTTTCCACAGCTGCGCGGCCCGTCCGGTCTGCCTCAAGCCCGCGCGATAAACACCGCCGCCATCCCGGATTGATGAATCCAGAACTTCGTCCGGCGGTTATTCCTCGTATTCGATTGTGTAAAAGACTTGTCCGTCGGCCGGTTTCTGGACGGTAAAGGACTGCGGCGGGTTGCCGTCGCCCGTCAGCTCGTCTCCGGTGGCCGTCCAGCCGCCGCCGCTGAGGTTCGGCGTCGAAG
>CAZYUX010000285.1:0-2089 GCA_964650745.1 uncultured Puniceicoccaceae bacterium | reverse complement strand
CGTGTAGCCCAGGTCGCCGCCGATCCAGAATACGCCGATCTGCGGCATAAGGTTCAGCAGCAGTTCCAGCCGGTCGTGCGCGGCCTCCTCGTTCTCACAGTCGCGCAGTTCCGCGCCGGTGATGATGACCTTCTGGTAGTCCAGCACGTCCTGACGGCACAGATTGAACTGTTCCACATTGAACGCGCCGTAGCTGGGCTTGCCGTGTTCCCCCGCGACCTCGTGCTGCCATCCCGACGTGTCACGCCCGCCATAGAACTCCAACAGTTCGGCCTCGCGCTCCTCGTTCCAGCCGGGATTGAGCCACGACAGCCAGCGGAACACCTTGAATTGGTCCGACAGCGTCAGGCGGTAATAGGTCGTGTTGCGAAGGCCGTTGGGCGTCGAGTAGATGCGCAGCGTTCCGCCCGATAGTATCAATTTTTTAAATACAACATGCGGCGCATGAACTTGCGCGAAAGTGCGGCATTTTAAGGACATGGAACATTCAAGCAAAGTTAACGTGACGAAATATTTCGGGCTCGTTTCGCGCTTTTAAAAGCGCTCAAGCCATTTCCCCGCTGGCAAGCTGCCGCAACATAACAAGCTTTGGCAATTACGGTCATGATATAGCTGGCCTGTCCGGCTTGCCGCGCCGGTGGCCGGAGCCATTGTTATTTAGCCTTTTTATGTCACCGTTACTATTGGGGTTACGCGCGCCTGTAATAACGATTATCAAATAAGCTATTTGTTAAGTGTTATCCACGTTACAAACATACGGAACAGGTGACACGGGTTAATTGTTTGTGACAGGCCATGATCGTCCTTGAAAGGGCCCGATGAGAAGGCTTTTTTCTCGCCCCATAATCGCATGACCTGTTTGCTAAAAAACTTACGTCCGCGGCTGGCCGCTCTGATCATGAGCGGCGCAGTCCTAACTTCAACACTCGCCCAGGAGCCGCCGGAGGGACGGGGCGCCATATCCGGAAAGGTGATTGACGGTGACCTTGGCGGCCCCGTTCGCGGGGCCATCGTCACTCTTCATAACACCGATTTTCAAACCATCTCGGATTTAGAGGGGCGTTTCTTTTTGAGCAAGGTTCCCGTCGGCAGTTACATATTGGTTGTCTCCAAGCCCGGCTTTCAGAAAGCGGTTGTCAAGGAGGCCGCCGCCGCCGCGGGCGAAGTCTTCAAGCTGGAGGTGCCGCTGCAAAGGCCGCCCGCCATGGATGTTTTCGAGATGGAGGAATTTGTCGTCGAGGCGGAAGTGCTGCAGTCCTCGACGATCGGTTTGCTGACCGAACGGCAAAAATCCGTCGCCACGGTGGACGCCATCGGATCCGACATGATGTCGCGCCTGGGAGCGGGGGACGCCGCACAGGCGCTGCAAAAAATGACCGGCACGACCGTCATGGACGGCAAATACGTTTTTATCCGCGGCCTGGGCGACCGTTATACCATCACACTGCTGGACGGTTTTGTCGTTCCCAGCGCCGATCCGTCACGCCGGGCGGTGCAAATGGACCAGTTTCCCGGCGAGTTGCTGGAAAGCGTTTCCAG
Source organism: uncultured Puniceicoccaceae bacterium (assembly GCA_964650745.1). Taxonomy (GTDB): domain Bacteria; phylum Verrucomicrobiota; class Verrucomicrobiia; order Opitutales; family CAZYUX01; genus CAZYUX01. The sequence goes on along the minus strand of CAZYUX010000285.1, from coordinate 550 downwards.
CCTGAAGACTTTCACGCCGGACAAGCCCGGCAATTTCTCGGGCGGCTGCATCGAGCCCAAGCTCAAATCCTTTCCCGATAATTTCTTTCTGAAGATTTCCTCCTCGGCGGCCTACAACACCAACACCACAGGAAACGAGGAGTTCTTAAGCTATCCCGGCGGCAACCGCGACTGGCTGGCGATGGACGACGGCACGCGGACTTTGCCGGAAGCTCTTAAGAGGCCCGATGCCATTGAACTGATGGGCAGCCCCGGAAACGCATTATATGACCAAGGCAGTGAACTGGCTCTGAAAATGGACGGACTGGCGCGAAAATTCAGCCCTTACATGACGCCGCGGAAGGGCAGCTCGCCGCCGCTGGACAAAGGGTTTTCAATCGCTCTTGGCGACCGGCTCGACGGGTCTTCCGGTTCGGTTTTGGGATATACGGCCAGCATCACCTGGGACCGCAGCTATTCCCACACCGATGACGGATTTACGGGGGAATACAAGAATTCCGGCGATCTCGAAGCGGAGGAGCTGGAACCCTGGCTCAAGTTGGATTACACC
>CAZYUX010000284.1:0-2107 GCA_964650745.1 uncultured Puniceicoccaceae bacterium | reverse complement strand
CATTAAAAAGAAGATTATGCCCGAACTATTTTACAGGAAATACTTGACGTGACCCTTTGTGGCCGGCAAACTCAACCTCCCCGCTCAACCTTCCCACTGAAAGTAGCGAAGAGCCTGTCTGTTGGTGGGCCCAGCAGGATTCGAACCTGCAACCAACGGATTATGAGTCCGCTGCTCTAACCGTTGAGCTATGGGCCCGCGCGGGGCAGCCCGGCTTTGCCGGACCGGCGCCGCGGAAGCGTTTCCCGTCCTGGAATGGATAGAAGGCGGCTTCCGTTTTTATGGGAAGTTATCTCTTTTCCTCCGCGCCGCAAGCCTGAATCAAGGGGCGCGGAGGGAAATGTTTTTCGGTGGACAGGGGAGAAGGCGGGAGCATTCTTATTGGTTATGAAGGCTTGGGCGGAGATATCCGCGGCGCTGGAGCGCAGCTTCAAGGAACATGCCGCGTTTTTGATTTTAATAATCGTTCTTGTTGCTGTGCTGCTCGCGCCATTGCGGATCGCCGGTTATGGAGGCACGCCCGCGGACGATGTCCTGCGCCATGCGGCCAAGGTCATTTCGGGCAGGGAATGGTCCGAGGTGCTGGTCTTTCGCCGGGGCGTGCCGGAAGGCATGGACACACATCCCGGCTGGCACGGATTTCTTGGACTGATCCATGGAGTTTTTCAGCCCGGTCCGGACGGTTTGGTGATCTTCTCCATCCTTGTCCTTTGGGCGGGCGCGCTTCTGCCGCTTTTAATTTTTGTGCGGCGGCGGGAGATTCTGGCCGTGGTTCTGCTGATTTTCTTTCTGCTCGATGGAACGGCTTTGGTCCGGCTTTTGTCGGGGCGGCCTTACATCCTTTCAACGGGCGTTTTAATGGCTCTGCTCTTTTTGTGGGACAAGCTGGAAAACAACCGTCGTCCGAAAAGCGCGCTGGCGGCGGCAGGGCTGCTGGTGGCTCTGGCCGCATGGATGCAGAGCGCGTGGTATCTTTACGCCCTGCCTGTGGCGGCGTTTTTTTTAACGCTGCGGTGGCGGCCCGCCGTTCAACTTGCATTGGCCGCGGGCGCGGGCATCATGCTGGGAGCGCTGCTGACCGGTCATCCCTTCACGCATCTGGTTTATCAGTTCCGTCATGCTCTTTGGGCCTTCGGAAACAATCCCGACGTGCGTGAGCTGGTCCAGGAGTTTCAACCGGCCAATGGCAGTCCCCTGTTATTTATCGCCGCGGGAGGATGGCTGATGATGAGGGCGGCCGGAGTGGCGGGGCCTGGCGCGCCGTTGCGGCATCCGGCATTCATTCTCGCCGTGACGGGCTGGATACTGGGGTTTTTCGTGGCGCGGTTCTGGTACGACTGGGGAGCTCCCGCCCTGATTGTTTGGTTGTGCCTGGAAGGCCAAAGCTTCACCGCAAAAAAAACGCGGCCGGATGCTCCGGCGGGGGTTCTGCTCGCCCTGGCAGCCAGCGCGGCTTTCTTCTGCGCCATTACAAGCAACATCAATAACCGCTGGGGCGTCAATCCCGGCCGCAGTCTGACGGCCTTAAAGGCCGCGGAAGAAGATCTGGCGCCCTGGCTGCCCGCGGAAGACGGGATCATCTATTCGCCGGACATGGCGGTTTTCTACAACTTTTTTTACACCTTCCCCCGCCGCCCCTGGCGCTATATTTTGGGCTTCGAGCCGGGGCTGATGCCGCCGGAAGACTTGCGCGTTTACCGCCGCTACAAGTTGAGAAGATCCTGGAATGACCTGGCGCCATGGGCTGAGAAAATGCGGCCCGGAGACCGTCTGATCGTCATGTCCACTCAGCCGGAAACACCTCCAATGCCGCAGCTCGAATGGATGTTTCTGCGCCCCATTTACTGGATCGGACGGCCCCGGTCCTGACTGGGCCGTTTCCATCTTGACTTTGTCAGCCCCTGGAAAAAATTACAGCCCATGCATTTAGCCTGCCTTGATTTGGAAGGGGTTCTGTTGCCCGAAGTGTGGGTCGCCGTGGCGGAGGCCTCGAACTTGCCCGGGCTGCGCCGCACCACCCGCGACGAGCCGGACTACGACAAACTCATGCGCTACCGGCTTGAGATCCTCGATAAGAACAATCTGCGCTTGCCCGACATCGAAAAAG
>CAZYUX010000283.1:0-2129 GCA_964650745.1 uncultured Puniceicoccaceae bacterium | reverse complement strand
GCTGGCGCGCGCGCTGGGCGGGGCGCCGGTTTATATGGGGCATCCCGATGACGCGGCGTTCGCGGGGCGCGCGGGGCACCGTGACACGCGGGTTTACGGGTGGATTCGCGGCGCCGAGGCTCGCGGGGACGGGTTGTGGATTTTGGCGCGCTGGCGGGCTGGGGCGCGTGAGCTTTTCGGGCGGAAACCGGAGTATTACTTGTCGCCGCGGTGGGCGATGAGGCGCGCGGCGGACGGGGTTTACGAGCCGTTCCGGCTGCTGTCGGCGGGGCTGACGACGAGGCCGAATATTCCGGGAGAGCCGTTGCGTGATGAGGTTTTGAGAGAGGCTGAAGGTGAGGATCCGCCGGAGAGGGTGAAGCGGGAGTTCGAGGAGACTTTGGGGCGGATGAGGGCCAGGGCGCGTGAGCTTGAGGAGCGGAGCCGGAAGCTGGAGAAGGAGAAAACGGATTTGGGGAGCGCGTTGTCGAAGGAGCGGCGGGAGCGCATTGGGCTGCTGCTGGACGGCGCGGAGCGCGAGGCGCTGATCCGGCCCGGCGAGCGCGGGGAATGGGCGCGGCGGCTGAATGAGAATTATGAGGAGGCGTTCCGGGAGCTGGGCGGCGCGAGGCCGTTGCTGAGGACGCGGGCGAAGACGTCGGGTTTGGGTTCGCGCAAGCCGGCGGCGCGGCGGCAGCGGCGGTTTCTCGGCGCGGTGCACAGGCGCATGGATGAGACGGGTGAGGATTTTGCCGCTGCGTGGAGAGCGGTGAAGGAGGCGAGAGGGGATTTATATGAGGAGATGTCAGGCAAATGAGGCATGGAGGCGGTGAGCCGGCGCGGATTGCTGGAGATGAATTTCATGGAGTTTTTATTTTCCCGGTCTGATTGAGGGGCGGGAGGAAAAATCAAAAAGAAAAAGAGGAAGGAGACAATGATGATGAGTATGTTGAAATGGAGCGTCTTGACGGAAGCGGCCCGCCGGGCCGCGGGGCGCTGGCGGAATCGCGGCTGCCGGAGGGATGCCGTCCTGGCCAATGCGGCTGGGGGCATTCACGAAGGCGGGCGCTTGACGAAAAAAGCGGATGGCGCGATAGCGGTCCGTTACTTGTTGGGCAAGACGGGGACGGACGCGGAGCATGTGGCGGTATGCGGGGCCGGCGACCGGCCGCTGGGCGTCATAACCGACGAGGCGGAAGCGGCGGAGGACTTGGTCAATGTCGAGACTTTCGGCGCTGCAGGCGAGACGAAACGGATGGTGGCGTCGGAGGCGCTGGCGGCTGGAAGTCTGGTTTATACCGCGGCGGACGGCAAGGTGCGGGGAAGGCCTTCTGCGACGGGGACTTGCTATTGCGTTGGGCGCGCTTTGACGGCGGCTTCGGCGGATGGTGATTTAATCGAGGCGGATCCTATGGCGCCGCAGGCGTATCCGGCGCCGGCCTCGATTTTGGAGCGGACGGCGGAGGCCGCGCTGACGCTGGCGCACACGGTGGTGAAGCAGGGCGCGGCGGCCGGCGAGGCGAATGTGTGCGGGGCCGCGGACCGGCCTTTGGGCGTCGTGGCTGGAACGGCGGCGCAGGACGAGGCGGTGGACGTGCAGGTTTTGAACGGGCAGCCGGTTTCGATGGTGGCCGGGGAAGCGGTGGCCATCGGCGAGGGTTGTTACACGGCGGCAAGCGGGAAGGTGCAAAACAAGCCGTCGGGCGCCGGGACGTATTACTGCGTGGGAACGGCGCTGGAGGCGGCTTCGGCGGACGGCGACGTGATTACGGTGCTGGGCCAGCCGCCGTCGGTTTATGTGATATAAGTATAACTGTCAATTTGGAAAGGCATTGAAGATATGATTACTGAAAAGGAGATGTTGCCGGCGGACGACGGGCGGCAAGAGGCCGGGGTGGTTTGCGCGGCGAATGAGAGCCGTTTTGTTTCAGCGCATTTCAGCGAGCCGCTGACGGCGTTCGCGGTGGGCTGGAAGGATCCGTCGGATCTGGCGGGGTTGCTGGATTTTCTGGCGCCGCCGGTGCCGGTCGGGAGGCGTTTTGAGTTCAAGAAGGCGGTGAACCGGGAGCAGTTTCTGAGCGAGACGGACGATGTGCGCTCGATTGGAAGCGCGTTCAAGCGTGTGGAGTTCAGCGGTGAAACGGTGAATG
>CAZYUX010000282.1:0-2184 GCA_964650745.1 uncultured Puniceicoccaceae bacterium | reverse complement strand
TCCATAATGTCTTCGGCGTCGTAGCCCAGTTTGGCCGCCGCCGCATGGATGACCCATTCCGGCATCACGGCCCCTCCAGATAGTTCCGGACTTCGTCCTGGATGTAGCTCTTGAACTCGTCCTCTTTGTGAACCAGCTGCCACACGCGCGCGAGGTTTTTCCAGCGCTTTTGCTTGCCGTCAATCCGCTCTTCGAGAACCACGGAGCGCGTGGCCAACTGAAAATCCTTCACGTAGTGCTCATTTTCCGGCTTGTCTATATTAATGGCGCGCCACTCCAGACGCCCCTTTTTCAAATCGCCGGAATAGGCCTCTTCGATGGCCTTTTTCGTGAGGGCCTCGATCTTGCGGCAGATCCCGCAGCGGAAATTGCCGTGGAAGTAATAAGCGGCTATTTTACGCGCGGGTTCTGGTTTTGGCGGCGCGGCGGAGGCTGAAGCCTCCGGGCCGCCGGCGGCATTGGGCAGGGCCGCGCAACTGGCGGCAACGAATATCAGCAATGTTTTGGCAACTATATTTTTCATTTCGGTATCTGGGTTTTATGTTGTTGTGAAAGCATTTCGGCGGCTTTGTTGACGACCCGGGCGATGTTGGCGCCGCTGGCGGGCGCCGAACCTTTTTCCATGCCCAGGCCGGCCAGCCGCAAATGAGTGAACTTATTGATTCCGGCTTGGCGCAGCGTGTTGGCGGCGCACTCCTGGGAACAACCGTCAATAGCCAGAATTGTTTCAGCCTGGCGGGTGTTTTCCAGGATATCAGGGACGCGCCCGCCGACGCCCGCCAGGCAATACATCTTCCCTTGCCCCTGTCTGGCGAGCCTGCGGGCGGCGCGGTCGCTCAACTCTCCCGCATCCGACGCCCCCGAACAGGGGAAAATAAGCTTTATCCCCCCGCGGCAAGAACAACTGTCTTGATTCATACCAGTTCTTTTGGATTGGAGTTCAGGCCAGGAGCGGCTTTATCTGTTCGGGCTTCAGGACCTTGCCGGAGGCCTTGACCTCGCCGTCAACGGCCAGGGCGGGAGTGGTCATGACACCGAAGTCCATGATCTTGTTGATGTCGGTGATCTTCTCGATTTCGCATTCGAGGCCGAGTTCTTTGGCCGCCGCTTCGGCGTTGGTGGTGAGCTGTTTGCACTTGGGGCAGCCCGTCCCCAGTATCTGTATCTTCATTTTTATGCCTCCTTTATTCTTTTGGTTTTTCTGGATGCCATGACGTAGAAACATGGCATCAAATACAAAGCGACCAGCATTTCCATCAGCAGGCCGCCAATCGCGGCGGCGGCCATCGGCTGGAGCATGTCCCCCCCTTCCTCGACGGCCAGCGCAAGCGGGATGAAGCCCACCAGGATTGCGATGGTTGTCATGACGCGGGGGCGCAGGCGGATCTTGGCCGCCTGGAGAACAGCATCGGTTGCGGACACTCCTTCGCGCTCGCGCAGCTCATTTGCAAAGGTTAGAAGCAGCACGCCGTCGTTGACCGTGGCTGCGACAACCACCAGAACGCCAATGATGACGGTGGCCCCCAGCGGCAGCCCCGTGGCCAGCATGATGAACACCAGACCGGCAAGACAAAAGGGAACGCTTCCAAGAATGAGCGATGGCAGCCGGAGGCTGTTGAACTGGACGGCCAGCACGATGAACGAGAAGAAGAAGGCGAAAAGGAGAATCGCCAGGACGGTCCGCTTCATTTCGGCCATCATTTGCGCCTGGCCGCCATAGGTAAAATCGTATCCAATGGGCCGGGCCATGCTCCCAATGGCCGTTTTCAACTCTTCCAGCGCCTGGCCGACGGTGACACCCGCCGCGTCACCGCGCACGATAACCTGCTTGACTTGGTCTTCACGGACGATCTCGACGGGGCCGGCGGCCTGCCGCACCTCCGCCACATCCTTCATGCGCAGATACCCGCCCTGATCGCATTTCAGGGGCAGGTTTTCCACGTCCGAGCGGGCGATCATTTTGCTCTCGGGAATCATCACACGGATGTTATAATACTCGTCCCCGTCACGGAAACGCGTGGCGACCGCCCCAGTGATCAATGAGCGCATGGTATCGGCGATGTCGCCGATGGAGACGCCCATTTCCGCCGCGCGCGCCCGGTCCACCTGGACCTGGTATTCGGGCTTGGTCATGTCCATGGAAACATAGACATTGGTGAAATGAGCCAACTGATTCATCGCGCC
>CAZYUX010000281.1:0-2193 GCA_964650745.1 uncultured Puniceicoccaceae bacterium | reverse complement strand
CCTTTTGGCGGGCGAAGGCGCGGCGGCCGCGGGAGCTCGAAAGGCGGCCAGCCGCCGGTTCAGGACGGCCCGGGCCTCCCCGGGTTTGCCCGCCGCCACCAGATCGAGCGCATTCGTGGCCAGCAAGTCGCGCATGGCCCGCGCCCGGTGGAGGCGGGTCTTGTATAAAGTCTTTATTTGGGCGCGGCATTTCCGCAGCAGCTCGATGTAATTGGCATATTCAGGCCCGAAGCGTCCCCGGAGTTCATCGCGGATGCTTTGGGCAAGGGCCGGACATGCGCCGCCTGTGCCGGCGGTGATTTGCAGCCGCCCCCGGGAAAAGGAGGCGGGCACGTGGAAGTCACTGTTTTCCGTATCGTCTGCCGCATAGGTCAGGAGATTGAGCTTTTGGGCGGCCTGAACGATGCGGGCGTTGGTTCGCGGGTCCGCGCAGGCCAAAACCATATAAGCTCCAACAAGGTCTTGCGGTTTAAACCGGCGGAGGCGTATTTCGATTTTTCCGCGGCTGGCAAGGCTCTCCAGCCGCTCTTCCACTTGCGGGCTGACAACGATGACCCTCGCGCCGCGAGCCGCCAAAGCCGCCGCCCGGCGCGCCGCCACTGGACCGCCGCCGGCGACAAGACACCGGCGGTCATGAACCTTCAAATGGATGGGGAACCATTGCATGGGGTTTAAATCCCGCTGCCGAAGGTGTGCAGCCCGCATTCTTTTTGGTCTTCGCCGTAGCACTGGTTGAACCAGCGCCAGCGGCCCGCTCGTTTTTTTTCGCGGGGCAGCACCGGTGTCGAACAAATGACGCAGCCGATACTGGCGTAGCCTTGTTGATACAAAGGATTGACGGGAACTTGATGCCGCTCCACGTAATCGCGCGCTTGCGCTTCCGTCCACTCCGCCAGAGGGCAAAGCTTGAGGAGCTGACGCCCGTCAAACTCGATCACCGCCGCTTTCGGGATGTCTTTGCGGCCGGGGGACTGGTCTTGGCGCAGGCCGGAAATCCACACGTCGAGGGAGGCCAGAAGCCGCCGCTGGGGCTCCACTTTGCGCACGAAGCAGCAGTATTCCTGTTTCGCTTTCGAGTCGAAGAAGAGGAACTCGCCGTGCCGGGCCGTCATTTCCGTTACTTTTTGGCGGCAGGGCTGGAAGCGCTCGATACGGATGCCGTAATGCGCCTCGATTTCGTCCATGTGCTGATAGGTTTCAGGATGAAGGCGGAGGGGGTCTATGGTGAGAACCCGCAAGCCCGGCGCGGCGCGGCGGGCCATGTCAATCATGATGCTGCCGGAGATCTGGAAACTGGTGACCAGCCCGGCCCGGTTCCGGCAACTTTTCCAGGCCCAGCGCAGCAGCTCATCCGGCGCCATGCTGTTGAGAAGGTTTAAATCCGCCGGCGCGGGCGGGACTTTCAGGCTTTCGGCAAGGGCGGCATTCATCGCGGAATAAGTTATGGTTCCGAAGGTTCGAGAAAAGTTGCGATCAAAGGGCGGACGGATTCAGGTCCCAGCCGGTGCGCCCAGTCGCCGAAGGCTTCGCCGGGCCGGCGTTCCGCCCCCCAGCCCCGCAGCAAAGCGGCGATGGCGGGCGCGACGCGGTCTTGCGGCAGGGAAAGCGCCAGTTGCCGGGCCAGCCGCGTCCCGCCTGGATTGCCGCCCGCGAAGAGCGCGTAGCGGCCCGGCGCGCGGCCGACAAGCCCGATCTCGGCCGTCATGGGCCGCGCGCAACCGTTGGCGCAGCCGCTCATGCGGAAAATGACTTCGGCGCCGGCGGCATCCGTTTTGTCAAGGTCATCCATAACAGCCGGAAAAACGCGTTCGGCCTCCGCAACGGCCCGGCCGCAATATGGCAGAGCGGGACAGGCCATGGCCCGGCGGCGAAGGGGCGAAGGTTTCCCGGCGGCGGCTAAAGCGTTTCTGTCCGCCCAGGTCCGGGCTTGGGCCCAAGCGCCGGATGCGATACCGGAGAAAATCAGATGTTGGGCGGGCGTCAGCCACACGGCGGGCTGAAAGGTTTCGATGAAGGTCCGCAATTTCTCCTTGATGGCGCCCTCGACGCGGCCGTTTTCCACATAAACACCCAGCCAGGACAGGCCCGGCGGATGCGATTCATGCCAGCCCAAGTCCGGAGGGGCTGGGCGGGGGATGATTCCGCGGGGCGGGGCGAATACTCGTCCCGCGGTCTTCTCCACTTCCTTGCGGA
>CAZYUX010000280.1:0-2229 GCA_964650745.1 uncultured Puniceicoccaceae bacterium | reverse complement strand
GCTTCGGCGGAGTCGCCCTCGTGAATGGCCAGAAGGACTTCGCGCCATTGTAATTCGTCCTGGATTCGGGCGATCCATACGGGATTCAAAACGTTGAGGTTGCGGATGAGATTTTTGGCTTGGCGGTATTCGCCTTCGTCAAGGAAACGGTCAAGGTCTTCGATAACTTGTTCGGGCCGGGCTTCGTATTTGCGCAGGAGCTGGTTTTGCTGGATTCGCAACAGGGCGGAAGTTTCCCCGTTCGCGCTGATGAAAACCGGCGAATCCAAAATCAGGGAGCTGATGAAAGCGGAGGCTTCGGTGATTTGCGGAGTTTGGGCAAGGATGGCGTCAGCGATCATCCGGGCTTGTTGGAGTTTGCCTTCTTTGCGGAAGGCGCGGGCGAGACCGAGGAGCCGCCGCCCCCGCTCCTCATTGCCGCCAAGGTAACTGGTGATGGCGCTTTTCCCGAAAATCCGGTCTCCGCCGGCCAGAAGCAGGAGGAGCTGTTTCCACGCCAGGGTTTCCTCCTCGGCGGCGAGCCAGGGGGGTTTTTGAGCGTGGATGCCGCGGATGACGCGCAGCCCCTCGAGCGTGCCGCCGGTTTCCAGGCATTGGTCAATTTTTGCCAGGGCAGCGGGGGCGGATTGCAGGATGGGGTCAATGCTTTTCTCTTTTTCCTGTTTTTCTTTTTTCAGTTTTGTCAGAAGCAGTTTCCGGGTTTCGGCGAGGGCTTCGGCGAGGGAGATGCTTTTGGGGAATTTTTCGGTTCCAATTTTCAGGGTATCGAGTGCGGCGTTGATTTTTTGGGCATTCTGGAGGATGCGGCTGGTTTTGATAAAAACCCGCAGGGGAATCTTTTCCCGTTGCAGATAGTCCAGCAGTTGGGCCGCGGAATTTTCGCCGGAAGTGATAACGGCGCAGAGCAGGTACCCGAGAACTTGCTCAACGTAGCTTGTTTCGGCCAGCGGGAGGGAGTGGGAAGCGGCGTTGCGCTGTGAAAAAGCCTCGGCGGCTTCGCGCCAGCGGCCTTCCTCGAGCAAGGAGTCCGTCCAGGCCAGGATGAAGGGTTTGGTGTCGAAGTTTTGCTCCCGGGCGGCTTGCAAGCATTGGAAGACCAGGCTGCTGTCGGCAAAGTTCAGCAGTTCCCGGACCAGTTTCAGCAGAGCGGCATTGTTTTTTTTGAAATCGCCTATGATGTCTTCGAAGACCTCCTGGAAGCGGGAGGGGCGCTCCGACAAATGCCATTGCCGGAGGGCGAAAATCCGGTGCTCCACTGTTTCGGGACTGCTTTGGCGGAGCATTTCCAGAATGTTTTCAAGGGCTTCGTAATTGCCGGCCTGGCGGTAGGCTTCCGCCAGGAGTTTTAGGGATGCGGGGTCCGTCCCGCCGCTTTCCTTGTCCCGGCGCAGCAGAGCGATGGCTTCGGCATAGCGGCCGAAGTTAATCAGCGACTGCGCCTCCAGCCGCACTTCGTCCAGGGAAGATTCCGGCCCGAATTTAAATTCCCGGGCAAGGCGTATGGCGTCCTGGTAACGGCCGGTGTTGACAAGGGCCTGCACCCGGTTTTTAATCAGAAAAGCGGTGACCGGGGGATTCCCTCGTGTTTCGGGCGAGCCGAGGAGGCGTCCGGTGACGCGGAGAACGAGTTCATGGTTTTGTCCGGAAAAAGCCACATCGAAAAGAAACTCCAAATGTTTCTTTGGCGGGAATCCGTAATCCAGTCCTTCTTCGATTACCTGTTCGGCGTAGAAGTGATACGCGTGTTTGTGCAGCAAACGCGCCAAAATAAGGCGCGCTTCCATGTCGCCGGGGCATTTCCCCAGTCCGGCGGCGAGTTTGAACTGGGCCTGTTTGTCATTGCCCCGCTTGAACAGGGCGCGGCCTTCCTTGAGCAGGCGCCGGCCGGTTTTGCGGTCCAGGCCGGCCCAGCGGTGAGGCAGAAGGTAATCGGCGGGGGTGACCGTGCTGAAAGGCTTGCGTTGTTCCTTCCAGTATAACCAGCCGGCGCCTCCAAAATAAAGAGGGGACAGGGCCAGAAGCAGGACCAGAAAGCACCGGCGTATGTTGATGATGTAAACGCCGGATTTGTTCCTGTAGTCCAAAAAATAATTGACCATTCCGAAGAGATGTTCCGTGTGGGCTTCTCCGGGGGCGGGCTTGCGCCAGTTGAGCAGAATTTTCATCGCTCCGCGGCGTTCGTCTTTTCGCTGGAAGACCAGAGATAGTTTTCCCGGATCTTTTTGCCGG
>CAZYUX010000279.1:0-2255 GCA_964650745.1 uncultured Puniceicoccaceae bacterium | reverse complement strand
ATCCGGGCCTCGTTCATCTGGGAGGTGATTCTCTGGGGTTTCGCGGGGGTGTCAAGGGGTTTCGGTGCAGGACATTCCCCAATAATTAATGGGGCTTTTCTCTGAAAGCCCATACCGACAGGCTTGACCGCCATTGAGAAGTGGAAATGAACTAAAAAATGGGGAAACTTTTGGCGTGCTAAGGCAAGCACAGGTGGGCAGGATTGGAGGGAACAAATCATCATCAAACCCGCACCACCAGTATGCTTGCCTTATGAATATGTCACAAATCGCCTTTCGCTTGCGAGATAAAATGGAAACTTTTTTGGGGAATCTCCCAGTGCCAAAAACTGCCCGCGGCTTGGTGATGGCCGTCAGGTAGCGCATCCCGTGCCGGCTCAGCTCTTCGATTTGCCCGCCTTTGATCATGCCCCGATCCCCCACAAAAGTCACTTCCCCGCCCCCGAACCTTTCCGCCGCGAGGCGGCTGATATGCGGGTTGCCGAGCGCGAGTTCTGGGCGGTGGCAGCCGACGATGTTGGCTCCCTGCGTGTCGGCCAGGAAAAGAATGGTTTGGCGGGGCGTCCGCGCGGATGGGCGTGGCATGGTTCGAGTGGTTTCCGGAATTTCAGAAGAATTTGTTGATGATGCCGTGTTCCGGGCGCAACGAGCCGTCCGGCTCGATGCAGTGCAGAGTGCCGGGTTCCGTGACGAGTCCATGTTCGGGCCAGTGCAGGTCGGCAATGTAACTGTGTTGGAGTGCGTAGATCAGCCAGCCGATGTTCCGCCGGTTCAACTCGCCGAGGTGAAACTCGATAATCTCGGCGCGTTTGGCGTCATCGAGCGATCCCCAGCACGCCTCGCCGCTGAGGAGGGGTTTGCCCGTGCGCTCCCGCAAATCCACAAGCTTGTCAAGGTCGTGCCGGAACTCGTCCCGGTCCGCCGGCTCCCCCCTGTAGTATTGATGGAAATTCAGGATGTCCGAGATGTGCTGGAGCTTTTCGAGGAAGCGGATACCTCCCCAAAACCCGACGGAAACGGGTGCGGCGGCCCCCGCGTCCTTTACCGCGGCGTAGACTTCTTCCAGCCAGCGCCGCTCGTGGGGGGCGACGCCGGTGTAGGATTCCCAAGGTTTGTTCGTAAAATAGGAGAAAGGCTCATTGCAGAGGTCCCAGCCAAATACGCGGGGGTCGCGCCCAAACCTCCCAGCCACTGCGGCGACATAGTCCCGCCACTGGCGATCAAAGTAATGATTGGCCCAGCAGCACCCCGGCACGAAATGGTTCAAATAGACGCCGCCCCAATCCGGCGAGCCGGCATGCCACCGGTTAAAAAGGACGGGCATGACCAGCAACCCATGCTTCGCCGCGATCCCGAACGCGGTTTCCACCCGGTCGAGAAACACCGCCCGCTGGATTTCCGAACCGCCGCCGAATACCTCCCACGCCAGCCAGAGCCGGATGGCGTTCATCCTGGGAAAATGGCGCTTGCCGTCGCCCAACTCGCGGTCGAACGCCTCGGCGTCGAACCGCCGCCAGATGTCGGCCCCCGTGTAGGCGTAACTCGGCTGATAGTTGAATCCTCTGATTCTTGAGATGTCAGTCATGATTCTTCTCCTTCGGTTGCAAGGGGGATGGGCGCGCGCAAAGGCGGCCTGTTGCCCGCCTCGGTTTCAATTCCACAGTCATCTTCATCCATCAGGCTTGCCTGCGGGAGGACGGCGGGATTTTCCCCCTTCCTTTTGGCGCGGGCGACCCAATGGCGGTACACTTCGAAATCGTATGGCGGTTGGCCCGTGACGAAATGGTTGGCGCCTTCAGACTTCGGCGTCGTCCATTCGATGATCCACAAGGCACGCCCGCCGGGACGCGGAAGCGACCGCAGGCGTTGGGACGCGTTGGCATCGGCCGCGAATTCGCCGGCGGCAACGTCCGTTTCATGGCCTTCCGCGTCGGCGCTTACGACGTTCCAGTTTCCCTCTCTTCTCTCCCTGGTATCGTTGGCGGCGACCAGATGCAGGCCGCCGGCGCCGGTATCCTCGATCATGAGGCAGAGGGGTTGCTGGGAACGTTTGATCCAGTCGTAACAGGGCTGCTTGGGACGATGGTTTGAATCCACCACCGAGTAGTTGAAAGTCATCGGCCACATATCCATAAGCGACCACCAGAGCACGCCGGTCTTGCGCCACTTGTGGGCGCGGGACCACTCGATGGCGAACTTGAACATCTCGAGATCGGAAGAGCGTCGTGTAGGGAAAGAGTGTAGATCTCGGTGGT
>CAZYUX010000278.1:0-2294 GCA_964650745.1 uncultured Puniceicoccaceae bacterium | reverse complement strand
TCATGTCGCCGACATGGAAGCGACGGACCGGCTTGCCGCGGGATTCGGCCAGGCAGCGGATTTCCGTCACCAGCAGCAAGGCTTCTGCGGCGGGCGGACAGGGGCCGAAACGGTCCCGCATGGCGGCTTCGATGCCGGAGACTTCGGCGGGGGATGCGGCCATGGCCAGACGGCGGTAAAAATCGAATCTCAATTCGGTCTCGGATATATAGCCGGCAGGCAGACGGGCGTCAATGGGAGAGACGCGGGAATGCCGCAGCTCATCTTCCTTGAGCACTCTGTAGCCCGGCGCCAGGCCTCCGGTCCGCGCCTTTTCGCCGCCCGCTCCGGCGGCGATGAAATCAATGCGCACCTGGGCGCGGATGGAGGGAGCCGTTTTTTCCCCTTTCATGCGGGCCACGCTCTGGCGGAGCATTTGGCAGTAAAGGTCGAAACCGACTCCGGCGATATGACCGCTTTGCCGGGCGCCGAGCAAATTGCCCGCGCCCCGCAGCTCGAGGTCGCGCATGGCGATGCGGAATCCGGCGCCTAACTGGGTGTATTGGCGCATGGCGCCCAGACGTTTGCGCGCCTGTCCAAGCAGCCGGGCGTGCCGGTGGAGCAGCAGGTAAGCGTATGCCTGGCGCTTGAATCGTCCCACCCGCCCCCGCAACTGGTAGAGCTGAGACAATCCGAAACGGTCCGCTCCTTCGATGATGAGGGTGTTGCAGTTGGGAATGTCGAGGCCGGACTCGATGATGGTTGTGCACACAAGCATGTCGTATTTGCCCGCGACGAAATCCGTCATGATGCGCTCGAGCCGGTTTTCCGGCATTTGACCGTGTCCAACGGCGATGCGCGCGCCAGGCAGCATTTCACGCAGACGGCCTGCCACGGATTCGATGCTTTGCACGCGGTTGTGCAGGTAAAAGACCTGGCCGCCGCGCCCGATCTCATGCTGAACGGCCCGCTTGACGAGTTCGGGGTCATGGTTTTTGACGAAGGTCTGGACGGGAAGGCGGCCCGGAGGAGGATTCCCGATGACACTAAGATCCCGCGCTCCCGCCAAAGCGAGGTAAAGGGTGCGGGGGATGGGAGTGGCGCTCATGGCCAGCACCTCCACTGTTTCGCGCATCAACTTGAGCTTTTCTTTGTGCCGAACGCCGAAACGGTGCTCCTCGTCAATGACCAGCAACCCCAGGTTTTTGAAGGCGATATCCCGGCTCAACAGCCGGTGGGTGCCCACCAGCACATCCACCCGCCCCGTCTTGAGTTGGCGCAAGATGGTTTGCTGCCGGGAGGGGGCGCGGAAACGGCTGATCATCTCGACTGACAGCGGATAATCAGCGAAACGCTCGCGGAAGGTGTTGAAATGCTGCTGGGCCAGGACTGTGGTGGGGACGAGCACAGCCGTCTGTTTGCCTTCCATGGAAGCCTTAAAAGCCGCCCGCAAGGCGACTTCGGTTTTGCCGAAGCCAACGTCCCCGCACACCAGGCGGTCCATTGGATGAGGCCTTTCCATGTCGGTTTTGGTTTCCCGGATGGCTTGGAGCTGATCTGGTGTTTCCTCGAATATAAAGGACTTCTCAAACTCCTTCTGCCACGCGCTGTCCGGCCCGAATGCGTGGCCCCGGGCGGTTTGGCGGACAGCCTGGAGGCGGAGGAGCCGGGCCGCGAAATCCTGAGCCGACTTCTCGGCGGCCTGCCGGGTTTTTTCCCACTGGCCGCCTCCCGGCCGTCCCAATTTCGGTGTGATTTTGCTCAAACCGACATAACGGGTCAGCAGGTGGGATTCGGTCAGAGGCAGGTGCAGCATCATGCCTTCGTCGAATTCCAGTGAAATCGTCTCCTCATCCCGCCCGTGCCAGTCCATCTTTCTCATCCCTTTGTAAAGGCAGACGCCATGGGCCATGTGAACAAGATAATCGCCTTCGGCCAGCTCGGAAAAATCGAGCATCTGGTCCACTTGTGAACGTATGGGCAGACGCCGCCCGCGCCATCCCGCCAGCCGCGTCCGGCGCCGGCCGAAGATGTCTGCTGTCGCGGCCACGGCGGCGCCCCGGCACTTTTCGGTTCCGGGCCATTTCAGCCAGCGGGAGTTTTTCGCAAAAAGCACGCGGAAGCCGGCTTGGAGGTTGCCGCGCAGGTAAACCGGATCCAGGTTTTCAACTTTTTCTTCCGCGAGAATTTCGCGCAGGCGTTCTTCTTCGCCCTCGTTGCGGACGGCCAGATAAACGGCGTGGTTTTGCGCGCGCCATTCGGCCAGGCGCAGCAGGAACGACCGGCGGGCCTCCTGTTCGGCATGGAGGCGGTCC
>CAZYUX010000277.1:0-2325 GCA_964650745.1 uncultured Puniceicoccaceae bacterium | reverse complement strand
GCCGGGAAGTGAAACGCAGGCGGGCTTCCGGCGAGATGGCCCGCAAAGCCGCCGCCGCCTCATTGAACCGCCGCTGGCTGCAATGGACGCCTTGAACAAGCGCGGCGCGCAGCCGGTTGCTCAAGTCGTCCAGCCGCAAAGAACTTTGCTCTATTTGGTGGACTGGCGTTTGCTGCCGGTGGCGGCTCCGGATTGACTCCAGGCGGCTCCGCTTGTTATGCAGCTTTTCTCCGCCCAGATAGAGGATGGATGTGGCGGCGTTCTGAAGGTTTTCCAAAACATTCCGGTAAGTTTCGGCGATCAGCTCGGCGGCGGCCGATGGTGTTTCCGCCCGCGCGTCGGCGGCGAAGTCGCACAACGTGAAATCTATCTCGTGCCCCACGGCGGAGATAACCGGCAAGGAGCACGCCGCCACGGCCCGGACCACTTTCTCTTCATTGAAAGGCTGCAAATCTTCGAGGCTGCCCCCGCCGCGGCCCACCGCCAGCACATCGAGAAAACCCAATTTTTCCGCGGCATTAATCATCGCCGCGATTTCCCCGGCGGCTTCCTCCCCTTGAACGCGGGCCGGGATCACCACCAACCGGCCCTTCCAGCGGCGGCGCCGCAAGATGCCGATAAAGTCGCGCACCGCCGCCCCCGTCGGGGAGGTGACGAAGCCCGCCGCGCGGGGGAATTTCGGCAGCGCTTTTTTCCGGTCAGGAGCGAACAGGCCTTCCGCCGCGAGTTTTTGTTTCAAACGCTCGAATTCCTCCCGCAGCTTTCCCCGGCCGGTTTCGGCGGCGAACCGGATGATTAACTGGTAGTTCCCCCGCCGTTCGTAGACGGTCACCCGCCCAAAGGCGGTAACCTGCAATCCGTCCCGCAAATCCAGGCGCAGCCGGTTGGCGTCCTCCCTGAAAACGACGGCGTCCACCTGGCTGGCCTCGTCCTTGAGCGTGAAATAACAATGCCCGGAAGTGTGCCGGCGGAAGTTTGATATTTCTCCCCGCACCCACACTTCCGGAGTGTAAGTTTCCAGCAGTTTTTTAATCCGCCGGGTCAGGTCCGTAACCGTCAGGACCTGGTTGTCCGCCGGCAGCAGGCTTTTTTCGATTGGGCTGGCCATAACGCTCGCGAATCATTCGGGTGAGCAAAAACAGGATGATGAAAAGGCACGCCGCTGCCGCGCCCAAACCGGCGCGTCCCGTAAAAAAAGATTCTCCCATCAGCATGAACGCGGCCGCGAAAAAGAACTGCAACGGCCAGGAGATGAGGAAGTAAATCCGGAAATGAACGCGGGCAAGTCCCAAAAGATACGACTGGACGGGATAGGGCATTCCGGGCGTCAGCCGGATAATCCAAGTGATTTTGGCGTGCTCGCAGGGCTTTGGATCAGGCACATGCCAGCCCCGTCCGCGCACGAAACGCTCAATGGGCGGGCGCAGAATCCCCCGCGCCAGCCAGTATGCCAAGGTCAGGTTGACGGCCGAGGCTGTTCCCACGCCCAACACCGCCCACACCCGCCCGTAAGCGCCTGCCAGCACGTAAAAAACCGAGACCGGCGCCCCGCACGCCGGCAGGACCGACATCAATCCGAAAAAAACCGGAGCCGATGCTTTTTGCAGAAACGCCAGCAGGGTTTCCCGAAAAAACTTCACAAGCAAAATCATTTCCGTCCGGAACAGCCACGCCGCCGCGCATCCCGCCGCCAGTATTCCAAGCAAAAGGACGGCGGCGGCAGCCAGTTGTTTTTTTCCTGCCGGGGCTTTCCACATGCAAACCGCAATTAGGCCTTCTTGTCTCCTGATACAATGTTATTTTCCCCGAAACGTCATTCCGCTGAACCGGAAGTCCGCCAGCAATTAAAGAAAGAAACAGGAATGCTCCCGGAAGGCGCGCGCGGCAAAGGGAAAGCCCCTTCTCCTTTTTGGGAGAAGGGGCTTTCGGGTTAAAGGTTCGTTTTGGAGAGGTTCTTCTCTTTTACTCCTCGTATTCCACGGTGTAGAAGACTTGGCCGGTGGCGGGTTTGGAGATGGTGAAGGACTTCTCCGCGCCGTCGCCTGTCAGCTCGTCCCCGGTGGCCGTCCAGCCGCTGCCGGCGAGGTTCGGCGTGGAGGTGTTCATCATCAGCCGGTAGAGTTTGCCGTCAACCGTCGGGAAGCTCAGCACGAGGTCCGCCGTCGTCGGCGTTACCGTGATGACGTAGCTCGGGCAGGCGTCCGTCGTGTCGCTGGCGGGGCCCGCGTAGCCGCTGTCGCCCGCGGCGTTAGTGGCCTTCACTTGGTAGGAGTAGGTGGTGCCGCAGGTCAGGCCGGTGTCCTGGTAGGAGACCGAGTCGGCCGC
>CAZYUX010000276.1:0-2358 GCA_964650745.1 uncultured Puniceicoccaceae bacterium | reverse complement strand
ATATCCGCCGGGTCCGGCAAGGGGGCGAAATCTCCGGCGCCCCCCGGAGGATTTTAATCATCGGCGCATCCGCCGGCTATGGGCTGGCCGCCCGGATCACGGGCGCGTTCGCGTGTGGCGCGGCCACTCTCGGTGTCTTTTTCGAGCGCCCGCCCGGAGAAGACGGCCCCGCTACCGCCGGCTGGTATAACACCGCCGCCTTCCACGCCGCCGCCCGTTCCGCGGGATTGTGGGCCAAAAGCATCAACGGCGACGCTTTTGCGGACGACACAAAAGCGCGAGCCATCGAGGCTGTCCGGCAAGAACTGGGCCAGGTGGACTTGGTTATTTACAGCATGGCCGCGGCGCGCCGCCGCCATCCGCGCACGGGAGAAACCTTCAGGTCCGTCCTTAAACCCATTGGCCGTTCCCTCATGTTGAAAAACCTCGACACCGACCTGGGGCAAGTCATGGAAACCACGCTGCCGCCCGCCACGGAAGAGGAGACCGCCGCCACCGTGGCCGTGATGGGCGGGGAAGACTTGGAAATGTGGGCGCGGGCCTTGACGGAAGCGGACGCGTTAGCTGACGGCGCAACGGTCGCCGCCCTCGATTATGAAGGTCCGGAAGTCACTCGGCCCATCTACAAGGAGGGCACGATCGGCCGGGCCAAACAGCACCTGCGCGCCGCCGCGGCCGGGATTGACGAGCGCCTCCGCGCCCGGAACGGCGGCGCTTTCGTCTCCGTTCATCAGGCCATTGTCACCCAGGCCAGCGCCGCCATCCCGTTCATGCCTCTTTACGTTTCCATTCTCTTTAAAATCCTCCATGGAAAAGATGCCGCGGAGGATGAAACCGCGCAAATGCGGCGGTTGTTCAGCGGGCAGCTGGCCGGCGATGCCGCGCGCCCGCGCGACGGTTCCGGCCGCGCGCGGCACGATGACAAGGAACTGCGTGAAGACGTGCAAATGGAGGTCCGCCGCCGCTGGGACTTGGTCAACACGGATAATCTGGGCGAGCTGGCGGACTTCCAGGGATACCGGCGCGCCTTCCTTCAGCTCTTTGGTTTTGCCATGCCCGGCGTGGATTACGAGGCCGGCGTTGACCCCGCCGTATCCCTTGAGTAGGGAAAGTTGCTTGCAGGCCGGAATGCGGCTGGCCGCCCTTACGGATAAACGAAACTGGCCTGCGAGGTATTGCCGAAATCCGGCTTGTGGAGAGGGGTTTTTTTGCCGGTTACGGTGTCGAACAGCACAAGGCGGCGGTGACCGGGCGCGCGTTCGGTGTAAATGAGATGGCGCCCGTCGTTGGTCCAGCAAGGCTCCACGGCGTCGCCCTGGCCTTTGGTCAGGATGCGGCTCTCTTTTTTCTCCATGTCGTAGAGAGCGATTTCAAATTCCTTGCCGGAGGCGCAGGTGAAGGCGATTTCATTCTCCTTGCGGGGGTTCCACGCCGGTTCGGCACAGTAACCGCTGATATTGGCCGGAATCCGGCTCATTTTGCCCCCGGCGGCGGAAATGATGTGCAGCTGCGGCTTTCCCGGCTCGTCCGACGCGAAGATGATTTGATCCCCGCCGGGCGACCAGGCCGGGTCCGCTTCCAGCCCGTCCGTGCGGGCCAGCCGCCGCATGTTGCCTCCGGAGGCGCCGCACACGTAAAGCTCGGCGTTCCCCGCTCCGGAGAGGATCAGGGCCACGGCGTCTCCAGCCGGATTGAAGGCTGCGCCGGTGTTCGTGCCTTTGAATTCCGCGAAAGGAGCGCGCCGGCCCGATTCGAGATCGACTTGGTAGATGTCCGGAAAACCGTTGCGGTAATAACTTGTGTATAAGAGCTTGCGCCCGCAGGGAGAAAGCTCCGGGTGCATGCATTTGGCGCGGTCTTTCGTGATCCGGGTCACGTTTTCGAAAAACAAGTCCGACACGCAGATTTCCGTGGCGCCTGTGTTGTCGCACACAAAGGCCAGTTTCCCGGCGAAGAAACCAGGCAGGCCGAGGGTTTTGGCTATGGCGAGATCGGCGGCGCGCAGGGCGGCGGCGCCCCAGTCGCTCCCGTTCACTTCCTTGGAGAAGAGTGTTTTGGGCGGCGCGCCGCTTTTAATTGTCAATTTCACTTTAACCGCGTTTACCGGCTCGAACAGGAAGAGGAAGTCGCAACCTTCAGGATCATCCCGCAGCTCATAGGCGCCATGCGCCCGGAAAGCCAGGCGGGCAAGGGTCAGGATGCGGCTTTCGGGAGATGAGACTGCCGCGGCGAGCGTTCCCTCCTGGCCTTGGCGCACGAGGATGCCGGCGTCCCCCGCGTCGATTGGCTGGTCTTCCGCCGGGGCAAGCGCGGGCATGGCTGCCGCGAAAAAGATGGCGGTGGCGGGCAGGATTGTTT
>CAZYUX010000275.1:0-2358 GCA_964650745.1 uncultured Puniceicoccaceae bacterium | reverse complement strand
ATCAAATCGAGGCCGGCATTGTCAAAGCCGGCGTCCCGAGCGGCTGCCGCGGCTCGCTTCACCCGGTCCGGCGCGTATTCGCGGCCCAGGGCGGCCAGCGTTTCTTTATGGAAACTTTGAACGCCCAAAGTGAGCCGGTTGACTCCCAGACTCCGCAACACGCGCAATTTGTCCGGTTTGACGGAGGCGGGGCTGAACTCGACGGACCATTCCGCCGGCGGAACGGGGAGTTTCGCCAGCAAGGCCCGTCCCAGCCGCTCCCAATCGCGGGCCGGAAGCGTGCCGGGAGTCCCGCCGCCCCAATAGATGGTGCCTGGATGGCGGTTCCATTCCGCCAGGGCCAGTTCGGCCTCGATCCCCGCAATGAACCGCTCCAAATCCGGCCTGCGCGGCGGGATCTGATAAAACGCGCAGAAATCGCAGGACCGCGGGCAAAAAGGGACATGAAAATAGAGACCAAGAGGCGGAGAAAAATCAGCTTTTGCTTGCGGAGTCATCCAAGTTTTCTCTATCCTGCATGAAAACGACGCGCTATGAAAACAAAAAGAACATGCTTGCTCACCTTCGCCGCTCTCGGGCTCGCCTTCGCCGCTTCAGGCGGAACGTTCACCAACCTGACACCGCTGAAAGTCCCGGAAAATCCATCGGGGATTTACACGTTCAGTTTTTCCGCTCATCCCGCGCAAGGTAAAATTGCCGAGGATTCCGTCAAAGCCTTCATCGTCATTGATGAAAAAACCATTTCGATGAAGCCCAGCCCGGTTGGAAAAAACATCTTTGAGCACGAATATCACCTGCCCGAGGGCCAGAACGCCGCCAAGTATTACTACATCCTCGAATACCAGGCCGAAGTCGAGCGCCTCTCTCATAAACGGCGCCGGCATCTGCAAACCCGCACCATACGCCGAGAAAGCGATCTCTACAAAATGGAGCTGATCAACCGGTACGTCATCCAGCCCGAGAGTGACCGAGGCCCCGCCGGCGCCCGCATCGCCGTGGTCGGCCGGGGGTTTTCCCCTTCGGATAAAATCCTTTTTGGCGGCAGGGAAACGGAGACCGCCTGCGCCTCGCCGAACTCCATGAGCTTCATCATCCCCCGGCTCGAAGCCGGAAAAACCTATCCAGTCACCCTCCTGACCAGCATGGGGGAAATCGCCGTCGGATCCTTCCGGATTGATCCCGGCGCCATTACCGTTGAGCCTTCCTCCCTTTCAATTCCCCCGCAAGGCAGCATCGCCGTGGAATTTCAGGCCTCCGCCCCCGCGCCCGCCGGCGGATTATACATTGATGTGAAGACGGACGTTCCCCAGTCTGTGATAATGCCCAAGGTCGTGATTCCCGAAGGGGAAACATCCGTCACCGTCACCGTGGAAGGCGGCCCGCCCGGAAAAGGAAAACTCATCGTCAAAGCCCCGGGCTGCGGAAAAACGGAAATCCCCGTCAACGTGGAATAAGAACGGGTTATCCGCCTGCCTGTGGAAGCTTGGCGCCTTTGTGCTGCCCAATATCCGCAAGGAGTTTTTCGAACCAGGTGGTGTCAATGTCGAAGGGTTTGCCGCCGCGGACGCGGTCGAACTCAACAGCCCGCAGGCGCCCGTCCTGTTCCTCGTCGTGGCCCACGACCCCCGCTTCTCTCCGCAGGGCGCACTCCACGGCGAAATCCACGCAACTGGTGATCAGCCGCAAATCATCCGGATTGGGCGGCGCCGAGCGGCAAAAATAGCCGCTTTTTTGAACGAGAACTTTTTCCGCGTTCAGCATTTTGGCGAACTGTTTGCCGAACCACTGGCCGGGGTTGACGGCGTCCAGCTTGATGTGTCCGAAAGCGTCCCGCAACACTTCCACGCCCCGGTTTTCCATCTCATTCACAATGCTCTCGGCTCCCGCGCCCTCGCTGATGAAGATGTTAACGCCGTCGAGTTCATCCATCACCCGGCTCAACCGCTCGGCTTCCTTGGCGATATCGAAAGTCATTTCAGGGATGTAAACACCGTGAATATCATATTTATCGCGGCTCAGACCGATTTCGGGAAGAAAAGTTTTATGGCCCAGCTGTTTGCGGTAATCCCGAGCGGTGGCGGCGGTGAGCCAGCCGCA
Organism: uncultured Puniceicoccaceae bacterium; assembly: GCA_964650745.1. Lineage (GTDB taxonomy): Bacteria > Verrucomicrobiota > Verrucomicrobiia > Opitutales > CAZYUX01 > CAZYUX01. Next base: position 261 of record CAZYUX010000275.1, on the reverse strand, counting down.
ATGCCGCCCCATCACTTCGTGGACAAGCAGCATGCGGGGATTGGCGCTGTGCTCCGCCACCACGTTGGCGAAGAAATCCGCTCCTTTCTCCGCCGCCGTCGCGGCGCCCAAGGTCTGGGCCATGGGATAGACGTCGTTGTCCACCGTTTTGGGCAGGCCGATGACAGTCAGTTGGCGGCCCTGTTTTTCCAGATGCTTGGCCAAGTCCGCCGCCGCGTCGTTGATGTCCTCCACGTCGATGCTCGGCGACATGAACCAGTC
>CAZYUX010000274.1:0-2380 GCA_964650745.1 uncultured Puniceicoccaceae bacterium | reverse complement strand
AAAATGTATTTTTTATCCATATAGCGGCGAATGAAGACCCATCAAATGGGTTTCCAAACGGCAACCAAGCTTAAAAACCATTCAGCGCGGCATTGTTGTCCGCAATGGATTCTCCATTGAAAACTCCGGCGCTTTGGGGACGTTCCTGACGGGAAGCCATGAGCAATAGGGGGTGCCAACCTCCCCCGCGCTGCCAAAATCGCACAGACGGACGGTTTTGCCGTTGGCGGCCTTGCATTCAAGAAGTATCACGGGCGGGAGCCAGTCCTTCCATTCAACAACCTTCGGCTTCATGTTCCGGGCATTCAAAGGCGGAATTTCAAGGACGCATTTCGACTGGTTCCATTTATCGGTGAGACGCGCCTCCGCCCGCCCCTTCCTGGCGTTGTGAAAATTGTAGCGGTTGTCGTAAGTCAGCAGGACAGGGCCGCGATAAACCGACGCAAGCCCTTTACATTCCCGCTCCCCGCGCCAAAAACGCAACGACATATCCAGAGTGAGTTGGATCCTGTCCCCCGCTTTCCACTTCCGGTCAATCGCCAGATAAGTTCCCGCTTTCACGCCACGTATGGTTTCGCTGTTGACTTTGACTTTGGTTTTGGCGGACCAGTAAGGAACGCGCAGCTTTAGAACGAAATCGGCGACCCTGGAGGGCTTCACGGTTATGACAACGCTCCCCCCGCGCGGATATTCTGTCTTTTGCGTCAAACTCACATCGAGACCCGGCTTCAGCCTGGCCCGCATGAAGGACGGGCCGTAGTAATTCAACACAAGGCCATCTTTATCCTTCATCAGCGCCCACTCGCTCAATAATCCGAACCCCCTGGCGGCGTTGACGCTGCAACAATTCAATTCGGGCGCGCCCTCCCGCGCCTGGAAGACGATGGTGTCGGCGCTGGCGTGCCGGGTTCCATTCATAGGCGTGTTATAAGTGGCCCAGCGTCCGGTGGCCGAATGCATCCCAACGACGGAATTGATGGTGGACAGCTCGAGTTCGTCGGCAATGATCGAATTTCCGGTGAGTTTGAGCATCTCGACGCTCAACGCGATCCAGGCAATGGTGCAACAGGTTTCTATCGCCGCCGGATGATACGGATTTCCGGTCGCCTGTTCGCCGGAAGAGAAGCCGCCGTTATTGTGCCGGTCGAGCTTCGCGATGCTCCACCAGATATGCTCAAATGCCCGCCGGTAACGGTTTTCTCCGGTAATCCAGTAAAGTTCGGCCAGCGCCATAACCGAATGCAGGCTCTCCCACCGGGGCTTCGGGAACTGGTAAAACTCATTGCCCCGCAACGCCTGATTCAGGTAATCGCCCGCCAGGGGCTTGCCGCCGGACCGGGCCGCGAACTCCTCCACGATTTGAAGCGCCAGCTTCAAATAGCGTTCGGTCTTTGTCTTCCTGTATAGAATGCAAAGCGAGTGGACCGGCGCCAGGTTCGTCTCAGTCGCCCCCGTGTCAACCAGCCGCGGTTTTTTATCGCCGAGGTATTTCCGGCAGAGCAGGTCCGCCACGCGGACCGCGCCGGTCAGGGCTTCCGCGTCCGCCGTTTCTTCGTGCCACAGTAAAAGCCCGAGCATGATATAATAATGCCCCCACGTGTCCCAAACGGGCTCCTTGCCAACCGGGCTGTCAATTGAGCCGTCTATCGAGCAGTTCGGCGCGGAATTGGCCAGTTTATGCGCCGAGGGCCAGGGACCGAGATAGCCGTCCTTATCTTGGAAAGCAATCATACGGCGGACGAATTCCTTCAGCCAGGCCTTCAGCCGCGGATCGCCGGTCACCCGCAGCGCCTCCACGGCGCCTGTCAGATATTTGCCCGCGAACTCGCCCGCCCACGGAACCATCCGGCGCAGCGGTGAAACGTCCCGGTCGCGGAACATTTCCAGCATTCCGGGATTGGCTTTCGGCGCGGCGAGCAGCCATTGCTCAATGACGCCGCCGAGATAGCTCCCCATAAAGCCATTAATCCGCATCCGGGTCTTCGGGATTCTTTTGCAAACGGGCTTCTTCATATTTTATCCACAAATCATGGTGTATTAACCGGTCAACGGATCATTTGTCAAATGACCGATAATAAAACATATTAACGACGCCGGGCCTGCGCGAGCTGGCGGGCCTTGCTGCGGGCGAGCCGTTCGAGTGTCACCCAGCTCGACTCGCTGACCTCCTTGTCGGTGAGGTGGAGCGACTGCACCTTGTGCTTGTCGAGGACGACCGGCAGAGCGTCCACCGTGCTGTCGGCGTTCTGGGAGTAGCTCCCCGCGAAGTCGTAGCTGACGCCCGCCGCGCCGATGACCGGCACGTTGACGGTTTTCCCCCGCTCTGTGAACTCCGCGCTGAAGTCGGTGGAGAAAGCCCGCAGAGGCGTCAAGGTGGCGA
>CAZYUX010000273.1:0-2387 GCA_964650745.1 uncultured Puniceicoccaceae bacterium | reverse complement strand
CAAGGACGCGGACGTCATCGCCGCCGCCAACGAGCGCAATCTCGCCATGGCCTTTACCGGCGTCCGCCACTTCCGGCATTAAGCCGAGACAGGGAAAAAGGCACACTCCGCTCCGTGCCGGGCCGCATTCGCAGCCGCCCCGGCGCCGCCACTGAAACAAGAAAATCGGCGCGGAACGTTTTTTGAGCTTTTCTTTTGGAAAATTTCCGCTATAGTGGAGCTCTTAACGACAGGGTTTTAACGGGGCAATGTGACCGCCGCGGCGCCCGCCGCGTTTTCGGCGGTCACTAAAGCAAAGATACCATTATGTTGGCAAAAACGAACGCTCAATTGATTTTTGAAATCGTATGCCACAGGCAGGGGGGCTATACGGCAAACTGCCTGAATGCCGAAATCGGCACAAACGGTTCGGACTTGGCGGAACTGCACGATAATATCACCGCCGCCGTCCGCAGTCACTTTCCCGGCGGCGCCGTTCCCCGCGCGGACAGCATCCACCTGCTGCTTTTCTACGAATAAAAACGGCGCGCGGCCCGCCTAACTGGCCATCATCTGACGCACAATGTTGATGTTTTCCTCGACTTTTTCGTAATACGGATTGCGTCCGCCGGGGTAAGGGATGGAAAGGTATTTGTAGAGGCCGTGGCAGGTTTCGTCCAAGGTTTTCTTGACAACGTTCTCCCAGAAATCCGGCGTGTTGGATAACAATTCATGCACGTTCTTAAAGAGGCGCTTTTCTTTCGGAATCCCGCGGAAACGGTCGGATTCCTCGAACTCCTGGTAAAGCACGGGAAGCTTGATGACGTAGCGGGGGTCACTCATCTGGCCCAGGTAATCCGCTGTGCGGACGGATTCGCCAAGAACCTTTTCTTTATGGTCCGCAAAAGGGATAGCGTCAATATTGGCATTGGGGCCGGTGCAGCTGATGAAACGCTGGATGGAGTCGATATCCTCCTGTGTCCAGCCGTCTTCTTTTTCCAGCAACATGGCCACCAGCTCGCAACTGCGCCGCTCGTGGACAAAAGTATATTTAGCCCCTGTGCCCTCATCATCGTCTTCTTCCTTCAGGTAGCCTATATCGTGGTTGAGGATGGCCATGAATCCGACGCGGAAATCCCTGGCCGTCAGCACCGGCTCGGCGCCGAGCCGGTGCCGGTTGGTCATCATCCGCACCCAGCACAATGTGGCCTGCAAGGTGTGCTCCAAGTCGTGGTATTTGGTGTCCATGGCCTGGTAGTGCCGGTACTTGCCGAGAAACATGTCCCGGGTCTGCCCGATAGCCCAAGAAATAAAGCTGCTGTCTTCCCCGGGAAAAGAGGAACCGAAGAGCTTGACTATTTCTTGCGCGACCTTCTTATGATCGCGGGTGTCCAAATCGTCCAAAGTGTAGAGCATTGGCTTATCGGATGGCATGGGCGGATTTTATTGGATTTAAGTTTTTGTTAACATGGCAGTTGCAAAAAATCAACTCAAATGAAGCGGCAAATTGCCGTTCGGCGCCTCGAACCGGCTTTTTAACATGCTTTTAAACATTGGATTGGAGAATCAAAAGCATTAAGAGCCTCCGCCGGCCGCGTTTTCATCTCAATAAAACAATGTTACTGGCCATCACAGGCGGCATCAGCTCAGGCAAATCCCTGGCAGGGGAAATACTCGCCGAATGGGGCGCTTTCCGGATGGACACGGACGCCTTGGCGCGGGAGCTGTTGCGGGAAGATGAAACAGTCCGCCGACAGGCGCGGGAAGCCTTTGGCGCGCGAATCTTCACCTCCCGGGGCGCGATTGACCACAAGCGCCTCGCGGAAACGGTTTTCCGCGATCCGGAAAAACTGCGCGCGCTGGAGGACATCCTGCACCCGCCCATCCTGCGCCGCTGGCAAAAAGCCGCCGCTCAAGCTCCGCAAGCCTTGAAAGTAGCGGAAATTCCGCTCCTTTTTGAAAAAAAACTTGAAAACCGCTTTAACTTCATTGTTTGTATATCCGCAAGCTTAGCCACACGACAAGCCCGATGGAAGGCCAAAGGCTTGCCTGAAGCCGACTTTCACGCCAGAAATGCGCGGCAAATGTCATTGGCCGAAAAAATCAAACTTGCCGACTGCGTCATTTCCAACAACGGAACCATAGAATTCACCCGCCGGCAGACGGCCCTGCTGGCCGCCCGGTTAAACGCCCTCTGACATTACGGTTGTCACAGGCGAGGAAAACTCCTTCCCGCCGCTGGCCAAGCCGATAAACGATCAAAGCATTTATCACACATGAACCCAGACGACTCCATCGAATCAAAAGAAAACGCGCCCGCGGAAGATCCGGCGGAAACCGGAGCCCCGGCGCCCAAAACCGCGCCCGCAAAAAAAACAACCAAGCGCAAAACCGCGGCGAAGAAAAAG
>CAZYUX010000272.1:0-2420 GCA_964650745.1 uncultured Puniceicoccaceae bacterium | reverse complement strand
AGGGAACGGCCGAAATCTACGACGATGACGGCTGCACCATGAGTTTCGAGAATGGGGATTACCAGATTGTTGAGTGCGCCCAGGAATGGAAGGGCTGCGAGCTTGCCGTTTCCCTGCGCCATAAAGAAGGGCGAAGACAACCGGGGCGGCGGTTGAGCCTGCGGATAAAAACAGGCGCCCCGGCGAAAGCGGCGGCATGGAAAATCGAAGGAGACGAGCAAAAAGCTCCCGCCGCCTTGGAGCGGGACGGAAACGACCTTGTCCTCGGGCCTGTGGATTTCACCCGGCATTTGCGGGTTGTTTTCACTTTTCCGGCGCCGCCGGCGCCGGAAGAAAAGGTCCAGCCGGAAGACCTTCAACGGCTCGTGGACTGCTTCAGAATGAATGCCCACGGCGCCCGGCGGCTGCGTGAAAAAATCCCGGACATCCTGAAAGACGTGAGCGCGCTGGGGCCTTTCCTCGTCGAATTGACGGACGGGCAGGCGCGGGCTTTGATCGAGACGGCAACCGGCGCCGGCTTCGACAACCGCCGCCTGCCGGACGGGCGGGACCGCGTCTGCTGGTGGAATCCCCGGGGCGTCGAAGGCTTCCACGCCCGCCTGTCCCGCCGCGAGGAAGACACTTACCAGGAAACTTGCGGCGGCGGAAAAGAAGAAAAAGTCCTCGTCCTGGAAACCGCCAATGCCTGGAACATCTGGTCCGCCAAAATCAACTGCTTCAACCTTGTCCATTTGCAGGCCGCTTCGAGCCCGTGAAGGGCGTTTGCCCTTACCGGACAGCCTGGTAACCGCCGGGGAATCCGCGGGGGGATAAAACAATTTGCCAGAGATGCAACTGCCGCGCCCGGAACGCGCCGGCACAGCACAGCAGGTAATATTTCCACATGCGGTAAAAGCGCCGGCCGTATTTTTCCTGAAGCTCCGGCCAGGTTGCGTCGAAGTTGCGCCACCATGCCATCAGCGTTTTATCGTAATCCGGGCCGAAATTATGCCAGTCCTCCAGCACCAGCAGGCCTTCGGCGGCTTCGGCGATGCGCCGGGCGGAGGGGAGAATGGAGTTGGGAAAAATATACCGGCTGATCCAGGGATCGGCGCGTTCCTCCGAAGTGTTTTTGCCGATGGTTTGCAAAAGGAACAGGCCGCCTTCTTTTAGACGGCGGCGCGCGACTTCCATGAAAGTCCGGTAGTTTTTGTATCCCACATGTTCGAACATGCCGATTGACAGCACGCGGTCGAACCGGCCTTCAACATCCCGGTAGTCTTGCATTCGGATTTCAGCGGGCAAGCCCCGGCACCGCTCCCGCCCCATGCGGGCCTGCTCCTCCGAAATCGTGATGCCGGTGACTTCCGCGCCGTATTTTTCCGCCATGTAGCGGGCGGCGCCGCCCCAGCCGCACCCGATGTCGAGAACGCGCATTTCCGGCCGGATATGCAGCTTGCGGCAAACCAGTTCGAGTTTGGCTTCCTGGGCTTCGTCGAGGGTTTGGGCCTCTTTCCAATAGCCGCAGCTGTAAATCATCCGCCGGTCGAGCATCCGTTCGTAAAGGTCGTTGCCGATGTCGTAATGGCGCTTTCCCACCTCGGCGGCGCGGGCGGGCTTCTGCAAATTGATTGCTTTGGCTTTCAGAATATCAAGGTTTTCCCGCCAGGACCGGACGCGCCGGCCGAGCTGGGCCGCGTTTACTTTGCGGGAAAACTCGTCGAGCTGCGGGGCCTCCCACCATTCGTCCATGTAAGCTTCGCCCAATCCCAGAGACCCTTTGGCCAGGAGCTTGGCATAAAACTTTTTATTGCGCGTCTGAATATCCCAAGGCCGGCTGCCGCCGATTTCGACACCGGCCCGCGACAATAAACGCTCCGCTTGGCGGCGCATCATGCCGCCGCCCGCGCCCCCTTCCATTTTCCTCATGGAAAGATAATTTCAAAACTCCATAAAATTAAATGTCAATGAAGTTCGCGCCCCCGGCTCGGAAGGACGCTGTTTCCTGTGTGTCCGCGCAATGATTTGTTTGCCGAGAAACCTTTGATTCCGGTTCCGCCACATCCAAGAGCCAAAAGATGCGGGCGTTCTGGCGGCCTGGGACGAGGCGCAAGGATGTTTCCGCATGGAGGGAATGTTCAGGTGTTTTATCCGCGGCGGAGGTCTTTGAGGTATTTGCGGAGGAAGTCGGCGCGCTCGCGGCGGCTGCCTTTTGGCAGAGGAGGGCAGCGGGTGAAGAGGCGGCGCAGGGGCGGGGTCAGGCGCATGCGCAGGTTGACGGCCCAGCCGGTGGCCTCGATCAGGGCGCTCAAGTCCCGCCGCCGCAGTTTGATGCTGGCCAGCAGGGCGCTGAACAAGCCGATGAGCAGAACCACCGATGCCGCCGCCAGCAGGGTTTTCAGAGGATCAATCGCCGAAAGGGTTTTAACGATATAGGCCAG
>CAZYUX010000271.1:0-2440 GCA_964650745.1 uncultured Puniceicoccaceae bacterium | reverse complement strand
GCGTGCCCGCCTTTTTGCCGCAACGCATAACAGACGGTTTGACTGATGTTTTGAAGAAGCACGGCCCGTTATGGATGAGCCTGCACTTCAACCATCCCCGTGAATGCGCCGTTGAAGCCAAACAGGCCTGCGAACGGCTGGCCCTGGCCGGCGCGCCCCTGGGTAACCAGTCCGTCCTCCTGCGCGGAGTCAATGATGATGTTGAGACGATGAAGTCTCTTGTCCACCGCCTGCTGATGATGCGGGTGCGCCCCTATTACCTTTACCAGTGCGACCTTGTCCCCGGAATCGCCCATCTGCGGGCGGATCCCCGAAAGGGGCTGGAAATCATCGAAGCCCTGCGGGGCCACACCAGCGGTTACGCCGTGCCCCAGTTCGTCATTGACGCTCCCGGCGGCGGCGGCAAAGTGCCCGCCAACCCCCGGTACGTCGAAGCCGTCACGTCGGACGAACTCCTCCTGCGCAACTACGAAGGCCGCCTTTACCGTTATCCCCTGCCCGCGGCCGCGCCTCAATCCGAAGAATGCTCCGCCGAAATCTGCCCGGTGTAATCTCCGGGAGTGCCGGGATTTCGCGGTTGCCTTGGGAGGGATTTGCGGCAGTTTGTCAAGGAAGTGGATCCAGAGGAGTATAATTCGATTTTTAATGTTGAAAAGCGGCATTGGTATAACCGGGGGAAAAGAGAAATCGTGCGCCACTGGCTGGATAAAGCCGGAGCATTGCGCAAGGAAGCCTCATTGCTGGACTGCGGGGCCGGGAGCGGCTTTTTCGCTATGGAGTGCAACCACCGCTGCCGTGCCCTGGCCATGGATCACCATCCTGTGGCCCTCGAAAGAATGCGGGAGCTTCTCCCCGCGGATCAGGTAATAAAGGGTTCTGCCGAATCTATTCCATTGGAAGCTGCGTCGGTGGACGCCGTAACGGCCTTGGATGTGCTGGAGCACGTCAAGGAAGACGCCCGCGCCGCGGCGGAAATCCGGCGGGTGTTGAAACCCGGCGGGCTGTTGGTGGCAACCGTCCCCGCCTTGATGAGCTTGTGGAGCGACTGGGACGTTTCCTTGGGCCATTACCGGCGTTATCATCACAAGGAACTGCTTCAGCTCTTTTCTGGCGGCGGCTGGGACATCGCCCACTGGAATTACCTTAACGTGGCGGCGCTGCCCGCGATTTATTTGATCCGGAAGTGGCGGGCCATCAAAGCGGGCGGCGGCACCCGCCCGCCGCCAGCCGGACAAAGAGCGGAAGAACAACTCCTCCCCGCCTTTATCAATCAACTGCTTTATTGGGCCTTTGTCTGGCCGGGATGCCAGCCCTGGATTCGTTTTCCCTGCGGTGTGAGTCTGCTGCTGGCGGCCCGAAAGAAGCATTGAGAGTTTATTGCTGGAAGAGGACTTTGCCCCAGACGACGCCCGTTTCGTCGGCTAAAAGCAGGTAATGGCGAGTTGGAGAAATGAAACGGCCAGGCTCTTGAAAGTAGATTTCGATTTTTGTTTTGCGCCGCAAAGTGAGAGGAAGCCGCCGCGCCGTCATCTCCGAATAACAGTTTTCCGCTTCATTCCATTCAGCGGCTTTGACGTGGCAAGCCGCGTTTAATGGAAGCAGGAGTTCCGGTTCCAGCCGCCCGAAGGCTTTGACGGCGGCATGCGCCAGGCGCGCGTCCGGCACGGCGGGAATCGTGAGTTCAATTTTCGCGTTCAGTTCCGGAACTGCGCCATCCGCTCCCATTCTTTTATAACGCAGCAGACGGGCCAGGTAAAGCGGTTCGAGTTTGCGCCCGGCAGTGGTTTTAAAGATAAAATGGTGGGAGCCGAATCCGAATTGCCCGCTGGGCAGATGGAGGGCAAATGCGTCTTCGAACCGCTCTTCGATAAGGTCAATGACAGGGTCGCGCGGGCGGAAGCGCCGGGCTTCCCGGAGCCAGCGCAACAGGCCTTGATTGTAAATGACACAAGCTTGAGGGTCATGCTTGAGGACGCCGGCAATGGCCTCCTTTTGGCGGCTGTCCAGCAGCGCCCACCACTGGGTGGCGTTGGCCAGAGTCGGAGCGGGCGTCCCGGACCACAAATTCAGGCTGCCCATGCCGGGATGGGTGAAAAGGACGCTGGCATATTCCCGGGCGTTGGCCTCCAGAACCTGCAGGACCGCCGCTTTTCTTTCCGGCTGCATGATGTTTTCCGCCCCGGGCAGGTCCAAGGGCACGGAGCGTTCGAGTCTTTCCTCCCGGCTCAAATGAAACCGGTAAAACTGCGCCAGGCAGACGATTAAAACCATTCCTGAAACCGCGGCTTTTACGGTGTTTATTTTAGGAACAAACCATCTCTCCGGCAGCGCCCGCAAGGCGGCGTGCAATGAGCAGCACACCACAGGCAGATAAAGAAATGTTCCCCAGTAAAACTGGCTTACCGCCACAGGATAGGCATGCAAGAGCTGCATGTGCTGG
>CAZYUX010000270.1:0-2509 GCA_964650745.1 uncultured Puniceicoccaceae bacterium | reverse complement strand
CGGTCTGGATGAAATTCTCATACCCCTCCTGTCCGAGCAGCCCCAGCTGCGAGCGCCCCGTGGCCGAGACGATGCCCAAAGTCACGGTCTGCCCCACCCCCATCGGATTGCCGATGGCAAATACGACATCTCCCACGCGCAGGCCGCCGCTGTCCGCCATCCTGGCGCAAGGCAAACCTTCGGCATCGATTTTCAGCACCGCCACGTCAGTTTTGGGATCGCGGCCGACAAGTTCGGCCACTATTTCGCGTTTGTCATTCAAGGAAACGATGATTTCATCCACAACATTGCCGCGCTCGTCCGTGACGACGTGGTTGTTGGTCAGAATGTAACCGTTCGGTGAAACGATGACTCCCGATCCCATTCCCTGCGGGAGTTTGCGCTCCTCGATGCCCGGCTGGCCCTGCCGGGGCTGGGGGATTGGCAGACCGAAAAACCGGCGCAAAAATTCCTCGCGGGGGTCCGCATACCGGTTGCGGATGATGCGCACGATGCGCGAAGTGGTGACGGAGACGACGGCCGGAGTGATTTCTTCCAAAGCGTCGGCGTAACTGGCCGCCTGCGGTGTCCCGGACCGCGGCAGCGGCCCGGTGTCGAGAGGAAACAGCTCCGCCGCATCCCCGCCGCCCGGGGCGGCCGCATGCAAGAAAACGGCGGCGTTAAACAGAACGGCTCCCCGCAACAGAAGGAAAATCAACCAAAATTTTGTTTTTCTCATGGCTTCCTGGTTTCTTTTAATAAAACAAAAAACCGTCCGCCCGGTTGCAAACAAAAACCGGCGGCGGCGCCTTCGCGGCATTTAACCGGCTGGCAAAGACCGGAGCCGCCGGCCATGTCAACCGGTTATTTCTTTCAGCTGTTTTTCGATTTCCGGGCGGAAATCCTGGCGGAACGCCTCGTCGTTGTCCGGTTTGGGCAAGCCCTTCAGCAGCAGCCAGTATTCGGCTTGCTGGATGAATTGCCCCGGCATGACGTTGAGCAGGGGGCTGAGCGTTTCGAGTTCGATCATCCAATTGCAGCAATACGCCTCGAAGGCGCAGCCAAAGTCCGGATACGGCGCCCCCCGCACCACGGGCGCGTATTTGACGAAGGTCCCGCCCTCCTGCCAGTAAGCGGACCATCCGGAATAATTGCTGATGCCGATTTTTTGCGAGGCTGCCGCTTGCGCCACGTCTATCCCGATATAGCCGGAATGAAAATCCCAGCAAGGGTGGCTGAAGTCGGTATAGGGCCAGGGAACGATGTGGTAGCCGGGCAGCAAAGCTTCGGGATGCTTGCCCTTGGGCGGCAGGGGAATCGCGGCGTAGCCGCCGTGCTTGAGGACGCTCAACGCCCAAACGGCGCAGCCCACCGGCCACAAGTTCTCGTTTTTCAAAGTATGGGTCAGCTTGAAAGCCCGGGGCCCGAGGGCCTCCGCCCGGATGCTTTTGGCGATGCCGGTCGGCTTCTCGGCGGCTTGTCTCAGAAGCACGCCGTTATCATTGCATTTTTCCCATTCGACAGGATCGTTGTCCGGCACATAGGTGCGCTCGAGATGCTCCGGGGCGTGCCAAAGCCGGTGGCCGCCGTATATGCGCCAGCCGGACTTGCCCGGTCCGCCGGGCGCGTCCTCGTCGCTGGCAAAAAGGTTGGGCCCGTTCTTGAATCCCGCCCGCAGAACACGCGGCCCGATATCCGCGGGGATAACCAGCTCCGCCTCATCCGTTTCAAGGGCGACAGCATTCCAGTTCCGATATTTGGTTTCTTTTATCATAACTCGTTTTTGTTGCATGACAGCCAAACGGCTTTTTCACATCCGCCCCTCCGTCCGGAAAATCAAACCTCGTCACGGCCGGGCGCCAAAGCAATTACTTTTTTCACCGCCCGCGCCCGGCCGGCTTTTCTGACCGCGGCCGGATTTCCCCGTGAACTCGAATTGCGCGCAACAGCCCCGCAACCCGAGCTCCTCGATGAGGCTTTTCTCAAGGTAACGCCGCCAGGTGTCATTCAGCTTTCCGGCGTGGTTGCAGAAAAAGCGGAACCGCAAAGGGCGCGCGCCGGTTTGCAGGCCGTAATAGATTTTAAAACGGCGGCCTTTGACCAGCGGCGGCGGCCGGCGCTCAAGCAGGCGGGCCAGCACACGGTTCACCCGGGGCGTGGGGATGTTTTTCCCGCACCGCGCGTCCAGCTCCCGCGCCGCGGCGGGGATTCGCCCCATGCCGTAGCCGGTTTTCGCGGAAACGAATAACACGGGGCTGTCAGGCAGGAAAAACAACTGCCTGCGGGTTTCTTGAGCGAAATGGCGGCGGAATTCCTTTTCATTTCTGTAACCTTGCGGCGGCTCGCTCCGAAACATCTCCAGAACGCAGTCCCATTTGTTGACCAATACCACGAGCGCTTTGCCGTCCCGGACAATTTCGCCGCAGAACGCCTGATCCTGTTTGGTCACGCCCTCGCGCGCGTCGAGGACGAGAAAGACGACGTCAGACCGCGAGACCGCCTGCCTCACCCGCACCAGCGAAAAATAATC
>CAZYUX010000269.1:0-2555 GCA_964650745.1 uncultured Puniceicoccaceae bacterium | reverse complement strand
TCTATTACTGTTCGGTGAGGGTCGTCTGTTTTGGTTGCGGTGAAGAGCGCCCGGATCAAATCCTCGCGCGGATCCGGCGGATCTTTGATTTCGCCGTGAACCTCATTGGCTGGGCACCAGCCGATGACACATGGGTGTGAGTAATCGCGGCTGATTGTTTCCAGCCATTGAGTCACGGCGGAGGCGGAACCGCGGGTGAAATCGTTCCAGTCCTCGTGCGCTCCCCAGTCGGGAAACTCGCCCCAGACGAGGTAGCCCATGCGGTCGGCGTGATGGAGGAAGCGCTCCTCGAAAACCTTCTGGTGCAGCCGCGCGCCGTTGAAACCGGCGTCCAGCGCCAGCTGGATGTCGCCGCGCAGGGCTTTGTCGCTTGGGGCGGTGAGAAGGCCGTCCGGATAATATCCCTGGTCGAGAATGAGTTTCTGAAACAGCGGCCGGCCGTTGAGAAGGAATTGATTCCCTTGAATGGAAATGGAACGGAAGGCCGTGTAGCAGTCCAGGGCGTCTTCTTCACTGCCGTCCGGATTGAGCAGACGGATTTTTAAATCATAAAGGAAGGGCGAACCCGGTTCCCAAAGGAGGAGTTTTTCTTTCGGGACAGGCAGGATCAGCTCGGGTGTCATGGATACCGCTTCGGTCTTTCCTTCGGCAACCTTTTGCTTGCCGTCAAACAAGGTTGCCATCAGTTGTTTGCCTTTGGCGGCGCCCGCCAGGGGCTGTTCGATTCGCAGGAAAGCGCCAGCCGCGTCCGCGGTCATCTTGGGCCGGAGCAGATGGCAGTCCGGCGGGACCGGCTCGAGCCAGACGGTTTGCCAGATGCCGGTGGTGCGGTGATAGAGGCAGCCGCCGGGGGTGTAATCCGGTGACTGCTTGCCGCGGGGCATGGGCGCGCGGTGGTCGTCCCGCGCCCGCGCGGTGACGGCCACTTCATCGCCCGCGGCCGCGATGCCGGCCAGATCGCAGGTGAAGGGCGTGCAGCCTCCCCGGTGCCGTCCAGCCTCGGCGCCGTTGACCCAAACCGTGGTGTCGTAATCCGCCGCCTGAAAGCGCAGCAGGATCCGTTTATTTTTCCAGTTTTCCGGAATTTTCACTTTCCGCCGGTACCAGACGGTGTTCATAAAGTCCCGGCAGCCCACGCCGGAAAGTTCGGATTCCGGGCAGAACGGCACGGTGATTTTTCCGGCCAGCGGTTTTTCGAGCAGGCCGCGCTCGAGGCCCGTGCCGGCCCAGTCTATCTCGAATTCCCATTCGCCGTTGAGGCACAGCCAATCGGCGCGCCGGAATTGGGGGCGTGGATATTCGTTGCGGGGAATGTTTTTCATGGCGGGAAGAGGCCGTTGCGGCCGGGTTCAAGTATGGCGGGTTTTGTTGTGTGCTGAAAAAACGGCATTACAGCATGAATTGCCCAGAAAAAGAATGTTCGGAACGCGCACAAGCCTAATTCAAGCGAGCATGTTTTCAGTTTTTCAATGCGGGAAAGGGCGTCCCCCCGCTGTTTTCACGGGTCTCTCCCGTGGCCGCTTGACAAAAACGGCGTCTTGAACGAGCATGAATGGGGCGCGCGGGCGGCTCCATTGCCCGCTTCATTTTTCAAGCAACGAAACAAGCGATTGGACGGCCATGAAATCATACCGTAAAGAGTTGTGGTTTAACACGAAGGCGCGGCGGGAATACATCAACATCACCGGCGAGGTGGAGGCATGCCTGCGCGAGTCGGGCGTGCGCGAGGGATTGTGCCTGGTCAACGCCATGCATATCACCGCCAGCGTTTACATCAACGATGCCGAGAGCGGCCTGCTCGATGATTACGACGATTGGCTGGAGAAGCTGGCGCCTCACGAGCCTGTCTCTCAATACCGCCACAACCGCACCGGCGAGGATAACGGCGACGCGCACCTCAAGCGCCAGGTCATGGGCCGGCAGGTCGTCATCGCCATTACGGGCGGGCGGTTCGACTTCGGCCCGTGGGAGCAAATCTACTACGCCGAGTTCGACGGCCGCCGGCGCAAGCGCGCGCTGGTCAAAATCATCGGCGGGTAAGGGGGCGGGGAATCAGCCTTCGGCCCGGATTTCCTTGACGAAGCCGAGGTTGACAAGATTGTTGTCGAGCCGGATCCAGCCGTCCTCGAACACTTCCCGAAGCACGCCGTCGTGGGAAAACTCCTCACGGCTGAAGCGGGCGCCGTCGGCCGTGCGGTCCCATCGGTCGTATTCGAAAACCAGACGCAGTCGCTTGCCTTTTTGTTTTTCCAGGATTTCAGTGATTTTCGGCATGGCTGTTAAAATGGGTTTCCGGTGAGTTTGTCCGTTCTCATGCTTTCATATTTTGCGGGGCTGTCAAACCGTCTCTGGGAAAAGATGCCTGCCGGTCAGCTGCCTGGTTTGACGGGGGGGATGGCCTTGAGATCGTCAGGCAGGGCTTCGGGAGGGTAAACGGGGAAAGTCATTTCTAAAAGCGCCGCGTGGGGAACCTCGAATCGGACTTTGCCCCCGCCGCGGTCCACCAGGAGGGCCACTCCAACAGCTTTCCCGCCAGCGGCCCGGATGATTTCAAG
>CAZYUX010000268.1:0-2589 GCA_964650745.1 uncultured Puniceicoccaceae bacterium | reverse complement strand
GAGCGGAAGAATCCGTTTGCACCTGGAGCCGGAAGCCGGGAAAGACCCTTTGGGAGCGGCCCGCAAGGCATTCGCGCGCAACCGGCTGCATAAAAACCGCAAACACAACACAGTGCTCTTCTTCCTGGGCGTCCGGGACCGCACGCTCGTCGTTTTCGGGGATGACGGCATCAACGCCAAAGTGACGCCCAAATACTGGGATAAAGTCGTCAATACCGTCCTGAAAGATTTTCAGGAAAATGAGTTTGTCCGGGGGCTGACCAAGGGAATAAAAATGATCGGAGAACAAATGACAGAGTTTTATCCTGAAGAGAAAAGCGGAAGCGGGGAACTGCCTGACGCCGTTTCATACGGGCCTGACGAAGAGAAATGAAGCGTCCGGCCATGAACGTTTTCTGGGGAATGCTTCTGGCCGTTTGGCTTGCGGCGGCCAAGCCCGCGGGAGCGGCTTACCCCGGCCAGAAGTCCCCTTACATCAACGACTACGCCGGAGTCCTGCACCGCGCGGATTACAATGACATCGAGAGGATGTTCAAGGAGCTGAAGGAAAAGCACGGGTATGAAGTGGTGGCGGTGACTGTGAAATCCTACAAATACTTCCGCACGGGAGAAGCCACCGCCAGATCGTTCGCTGAAAACCTGTTTCATTTCTGGAAAATAGGCGAAAGGCATAAAAACAAAGGAATCCTCATCTTTGTCTCCCTGAAGGAAGCCGCCTGTTTCATCCTCTATGGCGAAGGCGTGAGCGGGCGGTTCGAGAAAACGAGAACCGAAGTGCCGAAAAAACACATGCTTCCTTATTTCAGCGTCAGGGACTACAGCCGGGGCATATTCGAGGGGTCGAGAGTGATTTACGAAGAAATATCCAGAGGCATTTCCGCGGCCTTTATCCTTTTCAAAATCACCGAATACGCCATCCTATTGGGTTTGCTGGGATTGGTTGTCGCGGCTGGAGTGTCGTGCAAAAAACAAGGCAGGGCGGGATGGGGATATCAGTTTTTCACTAAAACGGGAACGCTGCTGCTGGCCGCTCTCAAAGCTTCCGGCCGCTGGCTGGAGATGAAGCTGACCAAGGGCAAGGGCTTCGGGGAGGTCAAACCATTCGGCGGCGGGGCCTCGGGCCGCTGGTAGGCGGCCGGAGGCTTACAAAAGCCGCCGCAACCGAGGCTCCAGCTCCTCCCGGCGGATCATGCCGGTCTTCCGGAACGCCACACGGCCTTCCCGGTCCAGCACAAACGTGGCGGGGATGGACCGGATCTCGCCAAAAGCGGCTCGCAAACTCGGGCTGGGAAAAGCGAGAGGATAATTGATTTTTTGTTTTTCCGCAAACCTTTTAAGCTCTTGCGCCGGAAGATCGTCCAGGGAAATCCCGACAAACCGAACTCCAGCGTCCCGGTATTCCTCCTGCAAGGCGATGAAATCCGGTATTTCCGCCCGGCAAGGGGCGCACCAGGTGGCCCAGAAATTGACGATGGTGACCTTGCCCGCGCAGTCGGCGGCCCGCAACGGATTCCCGTCCAGGTCCTGCGCGGCCCAGGTTAAAACCTCCGCCGGAGCGCTTTCCTCCGTTTTTCCGAAAGCCTTGGCGAAGACGCAAAACGGGCATTCGCGGGTGGATAATGCCACCGCAAGATAACCGGCTATAAAAACCGCCAGCAAAAGCTGCGCCGCATGTTTCATAACCCGCTCCATTGCGCCGGTAGGAACCACCCCGGCCGCTTGTTATTCCCCGGCTTGCCCGCCGGTGAAGATTTTTGTTGACGGCGGGAATAATTATCCCATCTACATTCACCGGAATGTTAAACAACTTAAATAGTGATTATTAGAAACGCTAATAAGCGAGCCTCCGAAAGCATAATTTTTCTTATCCAATGACAATACAGAAACCATAAATCCAAATGCATCCTTACATCAAAAAAGTCAAAGACATCGTCCACCGGCGCAATGCGAACGAGCCGGAATTTCTCCAAGCCGCCGACGAGGTGCTCGAGTCCCTCGATCCCGTGGTTCAGGAGCGCCCGGAACTGGAAAAAGAAAATATCCTGGAGCGCATCTGCGAGCCGGAGCGCGTCATCACCTTTCGGGTTCCCTGGCTGGATGACAAGGGCAACACGCACGTGAACCGCGGCATGAGGGTGAAGTTCAACAGCGCCCTGGGGCCTTACAAGGGCGGGTTGCGTTTCCACCCCACGGTCACGCTGAGCATCATCAAGTTCCTCGGCTTCGAGCAAATTTTCAAAAACAGCCTGACGGGGCTGATGATGGGCGGCGGCAAAGGCGGCTCCGACTTCAACCCCAAGGGCAAGTCGGACGCCGAAGTCATGCGGTTCTGCCAGTCGTTCATGAGCGAGCTTTATCACCACCTGGGCGACAAACAGGACGTGCCGGCCGGAGATATCGGCGTTGGCGGGCGCGAGATCGGCTACCTCTGGGGCCAATACAAACGCCTGATCCAGCGCTACGAATACGGCGTGCTCACGGGCAAGGGCGTGGGGTGGGGCGGCTCCCTCTGCCGCACCGAGGCCACCGGCTACGGCGCCGTTTACCTGTGCCAAGAGATGCTTAAGACCAAGAACACGGACTTTAAGG
>CAZYUX010000267.1:0-2613 GCA_964650745.1 uncultured Puniceicoccaceae bacterium | reverse complement strand
GCCCTGCCAAGCCGGGCGTCCCGCGCCTGGCGCGCAGCCTTCACCACCGACAACGTCATGGCCAATCCTTTCCGGAAAATCCGCATATTCTGGGGCGAAACGCTCAACGAACTGAAG
The DNA here is from genome assembly GCA_964650745.1 of uncultured Puniceicoccaceae bacterium. GTDB lineage: Bacteria > Verrucomicrobiota > Verrucomicrobiia > Opitutales > CAZYUX01 > CAZYUX01. Next base: position 2,496 of record CAZYUX010000267.1, on the reverse strand, counting down.
AAGGCCTCCTGGCCCTCGCGCCGGGAATTGCGGGATTCGACGCTCGTCGTCTTCGCGGCAATTCTCGTCGTGGGCATTTTTATTTCACTCTGCGACTTTTCCGTGTATAACTGGGTCACCTTTCTCACCAAAATAGTCCGCCCCGGCGGATGATCCGGCCGCGCTCCGGCGGGAAGAAACACAACATGACCGCGACTTCCGTCAAAACCACGGGCCAATGGTTCGTCATCCAGACGCTTTCCAACAAGGAAGCGGCCGTGAAACGCTATCTGGAAAAATACCTCGCCGCCGAGGAGATGGAAGATTACATATACGAAGTCCTGATGCCGACCGAGACGGTGGCCGAAGTTAAAAGCGGAAAAAAAAGGCAGATCATCCGCAAACTGTATCCCGGTTACGTTTTCATTCACATGCGCCTTTACGACGAAGCAGGCCATCTGATGCAAAAACCGTGGTACTACGTCAACGGGGCGGACGGGGTTATCGGCTTCGTCGGAGGGAAGAACCCGGCCCCCCTCAAGAGCGAGGAGATTGAACGCATCCTCGCCCATGTCAAAGAAGCCGAGGGCAAGGAAGTGCCCAAAATCCATTACACGGCGGGCGAGGACGTGAAAATCAACGACGGGCCTTTTATGAACTTAACAGGGCGGATCGAGGAAGCGGACCCCGGACGGGGCAAGCTCAAGGTGTCCGTCTCCATCTTCGGCCGTTTCACCCCAGTGGAACTGGAATACTGGCAGGTGGAACGAACCGGCGAATAAACGTTTTTATTTAATCCAATCAGCAAACGATTATGGCAAAGAAAGTCACCGGCACCATCCGCCTGCAGCTTCCCGCGGGGGCGGCCAACCCCGCGCCGCCAGTAGGCCCGGCCCTGGGCGCGCACGGGGTTAACATCATGGCCTTCTGCAAGGACTTCAACGCCCGCACCAAAGACCAGGCAGGCATGATTCTGCCGGTTGTCATCACCGTTTACCAGGACCGCTCCTTCACCTATATTCTCAAGTCCCCGCCGGCGGCGGTCCTGCTCAAAAAAGCGGCCGGCGTGGCCAAAGGATCCGGCGTGCCCAACCGCGAAAAAGCGGGCACGGTGACCCGCAAACAGGTGGCTGAAATCGTCAAAATCAAAGAAAAAGACCTGGGCGCCGCGGACGAAGAAGCCGCCATGCGGATCATCGCCGGAACCGCCCGCAGCATGGGAATCGAGATTACCGGCTGACCCGCGGCCGCTCCCCCGTTTCAACCCGCAGACCGAGATGAAAAAGAAGAGCAAACGATACCGCGCCGCCCAGGAGACGGCCGATTTGAAAAACCGCTACCCCCTCAATGAGGCGCTTCAGCTGCTGAACCGGATGCCCAAAGCCGGGTTTGACGAAACGGTCGAACTCTCCGTAAAGCTGGGGGTGGACCCGCGGCAAAGCACGCAAATGGTCCGGGGCGTGGTCAACTTGCCCAACGGCAGCGGCAAAAAAATCCGCGTGGCGGTCTTTACCGACAATCCGCAAGCCGCCCTCGAAGCCGGAGCGGACGCGGCCGGCCTGGATGACCTGATCCAAAAAGTCCAGGACGGATGGCTTGAATTCGACGCGGCGGTTGCCACGCCCAAAGCCATGGGACAGGTGCGCAAAGTGGCCCGCATCCTCGGCCCCCGCGGCCTGATGCCCAACCCCAAAAGCGGGACCGTGACCGAAGACCCGGCAGCCACCGTTAAAGAAATCCAAATGGGCGGCCGCGTGGAATTCAAAATGGACAAAACGGCCAACCTGGGCATTGTGGCCGGAAAGCGCTCCTTCAGCACCGAACAACTGGCTGGCAACATCCAGGCGATTTTAGAGACTTTGGGCCGGAGCCGCCCCGCCAGCTTGAAAGGCAGATACATCGAAGGGATGGCGGTAAGCTCCACGATGAGCCCCGGCATCAAACTGGCGCCGGAAGTTTACGCCAAAATATAAACCCGACCATGAGACCCGAAAAACAATACCTGCTCGAAGAAATCGGACAGCATCTGGAAAAGTCCCGCTACGTCTACCTGGCCGGTTACGAAGGCATTAACGCCGAAGAGACCAGCCAATTGCGCCAAGCTCTGGCCCGGCACCAGGCGGAATTTCACGTGGTCAAAAACAGCCTTCTGGCGCTGGCGGCGAAGGAGCGGGGCTACCCCGAACTGGGCACATGGCTCAAAGGCCAAACCGCCATCATCGTGGGCGGGGACCAGGCCCCCGAAGTGGCCAAGAGCCTGGCCGACTTTTTCAAAAACACGCAAAAAGCGGAGATCAAAGGGGGCGTCCTTGAGGAAAAAATCCTGCCGCCCGAAGACATCAAGCGGCTGGCGCAACTGCCGCCGTTCGAAGTATTGCGCGCCCAGCTACTGGGACTGCTCAACACCCCGGCGCAAAGACTGCTGGGTGTCCTGCAAGGCGTCCCGCGCGGGCTGCTCACCGTCCTCCAGGCTCAATCCGAAAAACAGAACTGAACCGCGCCGCCCGCCCGGAAAAC
>CAZYUX010000266.1:0-2648 GCA_964650745.1 uncultured Puniceicoccaceae bacterium | reverse complement strand
CACGGTCGAAGCGGCGGCGGCGGACTGCGTGGTTGTGGGCGACCGGCGCATCTTCTGGTCCCCCGCCATGATTGAACCGGCCATGCATCGCGCGGGATTGCGCGATGGATGGCCCATTGTCCGGCGCCTGCTGGAGGACAAGGCGTATTATGAGCAAATGCTGGAGCGTCAGCGGGCCCGGCTCGACTGGTTCGCGTTTCACCGTCCATTTCTCCAAATCCGCGGCTGCCTCAAGGGCGTCCCGCGGCCCCTGGCCGCGAAAAAAACACTTGGCATCGGCTGACCCTACGGTAGAAATGGCCGCTTATTGCATTCCGATTCAATAACGAGCCGCCTTATTGCATCGAACCTGCTTCCGGTGCGGTAAGGCCCGGCTTGAAACCCCGGCAACGATGAAAAAAGCTCTCGTCACTGGCTCGTGCGGGCTGATCGGCTCGGAAATCGCCGCCGCGCTGGCCGCGGAAGGTTACACCGTTCACGGAGCGGACAATAACCAGCGGGCCGTTTTCTTCGGGCCTCAAGGAGACACGCGCTGGAATCAAGAGCGGCTGGAAAAATCCCTTTCCAATTACCGGCATCACGATCTCGACATCCGGGACCGCCGGGCCGTCCTTGCGTTAGTGAGAGAGCTGAAACCGGGCGCGATTGTCCACACGGCGGCGCAGCCTTCCCACGACCTGGCGGCAAAGATACCCTTTGACGATTTCGACACGAATGCCGCCGGGACGCTCAACCTGCTCGAAGCCTGCCGCCAGGCCTGCCCGGAGTCGCCATTCGTCCACCTCTCGACGAACAAGGTTTACGGAGACGCGCCCAATTATATTAAACTAAAGGAACTGGAAAAGCGCTGGGATTACGCCGATCCGGCCTTCGAGCAGGGCATCCCGGAAACGCTCACCATTGACCAGTCCAAGCATTCGCTGTTCGGGGCGTCGAAGGCGGCGGCGGACATCATGGTCCAGGAATACGGGCGGTATTTCGGGCTGCCGGCCTGCTGCCTGCGCGGGGGATGCCTGACGGGGCCGAACCACAGCGGCGTCGAGCTTCACGGTTTCCTCAGCTACCTTGTCAAATGCAACCTCGAGGAGCGTCATTACACGGTCTTCGGCTACAAAGGCAAGCAGGTGCGCGACAACATCCACTCGCACGACGTGGCCCGTTTCGTCCTGGAATTTATCCGGCAACCCCGCCGCGGGGAAGTTTACAACCTGGGCGGCGGGAAGGACAACAGCTGCTCCATCCTCGAAGCCTTTGAAATGGCGGCGGAGCTGACCGGGAAAAAAATGAATTACACTTATGATGAAAAGAACCGCGAGGGCGACCATATCTGCTACTACAGCGACCTGCGGAAAATGAAAACCCATTACCCCGCCTGGAGCATCACCAAAACACTCCCCGTCATTTTCGAAGAAATCACCGCCGCCTGGCGGGAACGGCTGGCTTCTTCCGGACAAACCGGCGCGGGCGGAACCGGGCCGCAAAATCCATAAGGCATTCGCGCCCCCCGCCCGCGGCCCGGGCGCCGCATTCCGGGCTTTACTCGCGCGGAAGTTTCCGCACAATCATCCCAAAATTAAAAAAAGCCTTGAAAGTCCGGGCAGAATATTGCTTCTGAAAACACGCCCGGGGCCGTGCGGCTAATGGAATTTCTCCATTCATACTGGCGGATGCCTTACATCACCGCTCCCACCAGGGAGGGCAAGGGCCATGACAATCCTTTCGCGGAATTGCCGAAATTAAACGACGACAAGAAGGCTCTCATCGTGTCCCGCGGCAAAACCATGTACCTGGTGCTGAACCGCTTCCCCTACAACGCGGGCCACCTCATGGCCGTGCCCTACCGCGAGGCGGCCGAGTTGGAGGATTTGACGAAGGAAGAGCGCCGCGAACTGATGGACGTCATCATCAAAGGAAAAGAGTTATTAAACAAGGCGATGAAACCGGACGGCTTCAACATCGGTTTCAATTGCGGCAGGGCCGCCGGATCAGGGATCCCCGCCCACCTGCACTGCCACATCGTGCCCCGATGGAAGGGGGACACGAACTTCATGCCGGTCATCGCCGACACCCGGGTGCTGCCGGAGGCCCTCACCGGAATCTGGGAGCGGCTCCGGCAGTTTTGTTGAACTTTTGCCGCGGCTTCAGGGTCTAACCCCATGCAGCACCATCCGCAAACCGGCAGCCCGGAGCCCCCGGAAAATCCATGACTGAAAAAATCCTATACTTTCAAAACCCCCGCCAACTCAGCGAACTTTACTGCGGCAGCATGGAAAACCTGGCCAAAGTGGAAACCGCCCTGAACGTCGAAGTGGTGACGCGGGAAGGATGGCTGCGCCTGCAAGGCGAACCCGGCGGCGTGGAAAAAGCGGAGCTGCTGTTCACATCCCTGCAAAAAGGCCGCGAGCAAGGCATGAAAATACGCGGCGAGGATTTCGGCCAGATGCTCAAAAAAGTCGCGGAAGGCCGCGGGGAGGAACTGCGCGGGCTTTTTGGAGAACCGGTGGTGCTCCAGTTCAAAAAACGCAGCGTGGTGCCGAAAACCCTCAGTCAAAAGAAATATTTGCGGGCCATCCGCAACAACGAAATGGTCTTCGGCATCGGCCCGGCGGGCACGGGCAAAACTTACCTGGCCGTCGCCGCTGCCCTTG
>CAZYUX010000265.1:0-2651 GCA_964650745.1 uncultured Puniceicoccaceae bacterium | reverse complement strand
TTCCCTACACGACGCTCTTCCGATCTGAATGCAAAGAGGCCGCCGCGCAAGCCGAACAGGCCGTTCAGGCCCGCCGCCATGAACGCGAGATCCGGCGCGACGCCCTCGGCGAATTCCGCGTCGATATCGCGGAAAAACGCCAGCGCCTTGAGATGATCGACCGCGGCCTCAAAGAGCTTGAAAAACAAACCGGCGAAATAAGCCAGCTGATCCTGCGCCGCCAGCAGGAAACGGACACCATCGCGGAAACCATCGCCGCGCTGGAAGAGGAAGAGCTGGAACACCGGGAAAACGCGCGCCAGGCCGCGCGCACGCTCGCCGCCACCATGGAGTCACTCGAAAAGAAACGCGCCGTCCTCCAGAAGGCGGAAAAAGAGATCAGCCAGATAGAGGATTCCCTGTCAGGCGAACGCGAAGACGCTCGCCGCCATGCCGGCGAGCTCAGCCGCCTTGAAGTCAACCTCACCCGCCAGCGCGCGGAAATGGAGCACATCGCCTCGGAAACACGCCGCGAATACGATGCCGAAATCGAGGAAATTGACTGGAAGACCGAATTGTGGAAAGCGGGCGAAGCCCTGCCCGAACGCATCCGCGTGGACGTTGAGGAGGAAACCCCCGAAGACCTTGAAACGGTCCTGGACCGTGGCGAGCCATCGCCTGAAGACCTGGCCGCCGCGGCCGAGCCTGACTGGGAAGAAACTGCCGAGGAAATCCGGGCCCTGCGGGGCCGGCTGAACGTGATGGGGCCCGTCAACGCCGATGCCATCGAGGAATACAGGGAATTGAAAGAACGCCACGAATTCCTCAAAAAACAAAGTGATGACCTCTGGCAGTCCAAGGAGGAACTGCTCAAGGCGATTGACGAGATCAACCGGATTTCCCTCGATCTTTTTCAAAACACCTTCGATCAAATCCGGTCCAATTTTAAATACACTTTCGAGAACCTTTTCGGCGGGGGGGAAGCGGACCTCGGCCTGGTGGACGCCGAAGACGTCCTCGAATCCGGCATTGACATCGTGGCCAGGCCCCCGGGCACCCGCCTGCGCAATCTGGGCCTGCTCAGCGGCGGGCAAAAAGCCCTCACCGCCGTGGCTTTGCTCTTCGCCGTTTACATGGTCAAACCCAGCCCGTTTTGTGTCCTCGACGAAATTGACGCCCCTCTGGATGACGCCAACATCGGCCGTTTTTGCCAGATGCTTCAGCGCTTCCTCGAATACTCGCAGTTTCTCATCATCACCCACAACAAACGCACCATCTCCGCCGCCGGCACCATATACGGCATCACCATGCAGGAAAAAGGCGTCTCCAAGGTCATCTCGATGCAATTCAACAAAGAAACCCAACAAGCTGAATCCGTTGCGGCGGCAGCCGCGGCGCCGGCCTGATTCCCCGCGCCGGCAAAACTTCCCGGACTTTTGCAGGCCGGCATGCCGAAAACAGGCGGCTTTTCCTTTTCCCGCTCCGCGAAAACGCGCGCTATCCGGCGGCATGCCGGAGGGCCTGGTCAATGTCGGCGGTGATATCCTCCACGTCTTCCAGGCCGACGCACAGGCGGATGTAGTCGCCGGTGACGCCCGTCTTCTCCTGTTCCTCCGGGGCGAGCTGCTGGTGGGTGGTCGAGGCGGGGTGGATGACCAGGCTTTTGGCGTCCCCGATATTGGCCACATGGGAGAGCAGTTTCACGGAATCAATGAACTTTTTCCCCGCTTCGGCGCCGCCCTTGATGCCGAAACCGGCGATGCCGCCGTATCCATTTTTTAAATATTTCGAGGCCGTTTGGTGATTCGCGTCATCTTCCAGTCCCGGATAGCTGACCCAGCTGACCAGCGGATGGCTCTTGAGGAAACGGGCGACTTCGAGGGCGCTGGCCGAATGGCGGCGCTGGCGCAGGGGGAGCGTCTCCAGCCCCTGGAGGAAGAGGAAGGCGTTGAAGGGGCTGAGACAGGCCCCCATGTCCCGCAACAAGGTGACGCGGGTCTTGAGAATGAAGGCGACGTTGCCCATCCCCGGAACGTCTTTGAGGGCGTCCCAATAGATGATGCCGTGATAACTGGGGTCCGGTTCGGTGAATTCGGGGAACTTGCCGTTGTCCCAGGCGAACTTGCCGGAGTCCACGATGACGCCGCCGATGGAGTTGCCGTGGCCGCCGATATATTTGGTGGCCGAGTTGGCGGTGATGTCGGCCCCGTGGTCGATGGGCCGGACCAGCCCGGCGCCAACGGTGTTGTCCACGATGAAAGGCACGCCGGCCTCGCGCGCGATGGCGGCCAGGGCCTCGAAGTCCGGCACGTCGAGTTTGGGATTGCCGATGGTCTCCGCGTAAATGGCACGGGTCTTGTCCGTGACGGCATCCCTGAATGCTTCCGGGTTCCGGGAGTTGACGAACTTGACGGAGCGTCCCAGCTTGGGAAAGGTGTAGTGGAAAAGCTGATACGTGCCGCCGTAGAGGTTGTCCGCCGCCACGATCTCGTCCCCGAGGCGGGTGACGGCCAGGAGCGCATACGTGATGGCGGCCTGGCCGGAAGCCAGGGCGAGGGCGCCCGTGCCGCCTTCGAGGGCGGCCATGCGCTTTTCGATATCGTGCAGCTTCTGCTTTTTCTCAGTTATCTGAAGATATTTCTCCAACTGCCTGATCCTTTTCGACGCTTCCT
>CAZYUX010000264.1:0-2652 GCA_964650745.1 uncultured Puniceicoccaceae bacterium | reverse complement strand
ATTGAGCACCTGCCGGGTGGAGTTGGGCTGGTCATCGTAAATCTGCGTCATGAAGTAGGGGTTGAAACGCCAGAAATCAATCAGCTCGCAGGCCGAATCAATCTCCGCCTGGTGGCAGGTCTTGCTCATGCACAGCATGGTTGCGGCGTTGAGGGTCTGGCGGTATTTCCCGGAGAGCAGCTCGGCGGCTTTGAGAAGCACTGTGGCCCGGGAACTCCACTGCATGTCGCTCCAGGCGACTTTGGCCTCATTGGCGGCGTCAATGGCCATTTCGGCTTCCTTCTCCCCGGCCTTGTGATACTGGCCCAAGCTCGCGCCCAGGTTGTGCGGCGGGCGCATTTCGGCCAAGTCCCCCGTCTTCACTTCCCGTCCGCCGATGATGCATGGAACCTCGGCCGGATTCTCCATCATCTCTTTCAGCGCGGCCTGAAGTTCGGATCGTTCTTTTGATCCCGGAGCGTAGTCCAGAACTGTTTCGTTTTGGGGATGGCGGATATGAAAAATGCCGTTGAACATACTGTAATCCTTTTGCTTGGGTTAATGCGGGTGCTTGCCCCCATTTGCTTTCGGGGCCGAAAAATCAGTGTTATTTATACAAAAAACACCGGATGGCCAGCGGAAAATACCGCGTCTTCGCGTGATCCGCGCCAGCCCGGTGAAGACCGGGGGATGCTCCTGGAGTGCCCGCGGTTTTCGGCAAAAAGCCTTTCCAAGAAATTATAGCGGAGCGGACTTGGCGGCGAGGGGAACCGCGGGGCCGTGAAAATGGCGGAGAGAGAGGGATTCGAACCCTCGATACCCTGTTATGAGGTATACCTCCTTAGCAGGGAGGCGCTTTCAGCCACTCAGCCATCTCTCCGATGTCGTCAGGAATGCTCCCGCAAGATAGAGGAAAAGAGTTTCAGCCCGTTTGGCAAGTTTGAAATGCGGATTTCCCGGTTTTTTGTGATTCGAACATCCGGCGGAAAAGCGGTTTTCGGATTGCCGCACAGCCGGAGCATTGTTTTTTTAAGGATAATGCGGATCAACGGCATCATGATTGACTGCTCGCGGCTGATGGAGCGGCATGAGTATTATTTCCGGCTGATTGATTTTTTGTCCGCGTGGGGGCAGAATGTTCTCCTGTTGCATTTCGCGGACGACTGGGGCTGTGGAATCGCATTGCCGGGATTTGAGAAGCTGGCCATGCCCAACGCTTTTAGCACGGATGAGGTGAGGGCGTTGATCCATCACGGGCGGGAGCGGGGCGTCGAAGTGATCCCGGAATTGGAGGTGTTCGGCCACACCCGTTTTCTGACGGACCAGCCCGATTATGAGCACTTGTACGCGGGGACGAAGTCCGGGCGGCTGACGTTTAACGCGGTGGATCCCCTGCACCCGCAAACACATGAAGTCATGGATGGCCTGATAAGAGCGGTGGCGGAATTGTTTCCTTCCCGATACCTGCACTTGGGCTGCGACGAGGTGGATTTAACGCAATACTGCAGGAGCAAGGGATTGGATGAGAAGGCCGTGTGGACGGATTACGTCAACGGCATGATTGAACGGGCGAAACAATGCGGCAAGACGCCGATGATCTGGGCGGACCATCCGGCCGGGGAGGATGCCATCGCGGAGCGTTTGCGCAAGGATGTTGTTTTAGCCGAGTGGCGTTACGAGGAGGATATCGGGGACACGGTGCTGCCCCGGCTGAAGGAGGCCGGGTTCAAGGATTTCGTCGTTGCGCCGTCGCTGGCCTGCTACCGCTACCGGTTTTTTCCAACGGAAATCTCATTTGAAAACACCAAACGGATGGCGGCTATCGGCGCGAGACATGGCGTGCTGGGCTTGATCAACACCATTTGGTGCCCGTGGCGCTATTTGCAAAACGCGCTATACTACGGCATCGCTTACAGCGCCCGTCAGGTTCAGGCCGGCGGGGAATTGAACATGCGGGAGTTCCAGGAAGAATTCGCCAGGAGCGTGTTCGGGACAGCGCTGGACGGTTCTTTGGAACAATTTCTCAACCTTTGGCCCTCGCTCAACATCACCTTTCAAATGGCGCCCAAGCTGACGAAACAGCAGCCGGATTACACGGAGCAGGAAAAAGAGAGTTTCCGGCGAATGCGGCGGAACGGTCCGGAAGCAATGGCTGCGGCCCGGCAATACACCCCGGCAAAAAACGCCGGCATTTGGGAATCGGCCGTTCTGTCCGCCCGGGCGGCCTGGCTATGCGCGGAATGCGCGCTGGCTCAAACAGGGGAAATGAACCGGAAGCTGAATTTGAAACATGAGCTGACGGCAGTCCGCGGGGCCATCGGACGGGAATGGGATCGGACGCGTTATCCGGGCGATCCGCAAAAACACCGGCCGAAATTTCCGGACGGCGGCGGCCAATACGCGCTGATCCTCATGGAAAAGCTCATGGATTTGTATTAAAAATGAAAATACAAACTTATCCAACGAAAGAAGCGGCGGGAAAGGCCGCGGCGGAGGCGGCTGCCGGAATTCTGCGCGAAACGCTGGCGCAACAAAATGAAGCCCGACTGATCCTGGCCACCGGCGCCAGCCAGCTGGAGATGCTGTCTCATCTGACCCGTGCCGATGTTGAGTGGCCGGAAGTAACGGTTTTTCACCTGGATGAATACATCGGGCTTCCCTCCGCCCACCCCG
>CAZYUX010000263.1:0-2688 GCA_964650745.1 uncultured Puniceicoccaceae bacterium | reverse complement strand
CAAGCTTCCCTGACCGGCCACCTCGTCATGACCACGCTGCACACAAATGACTCCCCCGGCGCAATTACGCGCCTGCTTGACCTCGGGGTCGAACCTTACCTTGTGGCGGCTTCCCTGGAAACCATCCTGGCCCAGCGGCTGGCGCGCCGCTTATGCCTCCGATGCCGCGAACCGCGGCGGCCTTCCCCGGAACTTCTGGCCCGCTTCGAGCCGGCGGCATCCGATCCGGACTCCAAAACATTCTTCACGGCCCAAGGCTGCGCGGCCTGCCGGGGCACCGGCTTCCGGGGGCGGTTGGGTATTTTTGAACTGCTGGAAATGACGGACGATTTGCGCGCGCTCACCTCCAGCCGCCCCTCCCCGCGCGAATTGCGCGAATGCGCCCGCGAACAAGGCATGACGCCATTGCGCCAGGCGGGATACCGCGCCGCGCGGAAAGGCCTGACCACCCTGCGGGAAATCCTCCACGCCACTTCGTGAAGTGTTTTTCAAGCGCCGCCAAACCACTCCAAAAATTTCAATGGAATTAGCCGCGTCTAAAACAGCGCGATTCCGTCCGGCGGACGGAAGTTCCTCCCATCCGGAAGGCCCGCAATGCAACCGCTCATCCGTTACCCCCGCATGACACCGGGGCTGGAACGCATCCTCGGCCACTACACCGCCGCCGAGATGAAGTTGCAAAAAACACTCTCGGCGCGCTGCGGCAGCCTGTGCGCGGCATGCGAAGGCAAATGCTGCCGGCCGGAGTTTTGCCAGGAAACCCTCGAAAGCGCATTCCTGTCTCTGGTCCGCGAACGCCATCCCCCGGCCTCCGCTTACGACCCGGAAAAAGGGTGGCGCGCGCCCGCGGGATGCGCTTTGACCGCGGGCCGGCCTCCGGTATGCTACGAATATTTCTGCCGGGAAGCGCTGCGGCGGCAGCCGGAATTGCGCGCCGCGGGCCGTATTCTAACACAGCTTGGAGAAAACGCCCTGGGCTGGCGCCGCCTCATCCATCTGGCTCCGGAACAACTGGACAAACTCTCATGGACCCGTTTTGAAAAACGCTTCCGCCAAGCCGAACAAGCTTTGACGGCCCTGGAAACAAAGCCCCCGAATCAAAAAAATGAGCCGGCCGCGGGGTTTTGCGCAAAATAGGACTTGCGCCCCGCCGCTTAATTCCACACATTGCGCAAAACGCAATTTAAGGGTTTATTAAGGGTTCAAAATGATGAAACAGCTTAAAATCTCCGCTCTTCTTTTCTCCGGCTTGCTGCTCTGGGCGGGCTGCCCGCGGCAACCCTCCCGCAGCCCCGCGGAAACCCGCCCTCCTCCCTTCTCCGAGCGCCTCGATTACGTCGTTGCCAAAGACGTGGACGGCGGGGAGCTGCGCCTGCCTTTGCGCGGCGGCCCCTTCAACGCCATGCTCGCCGAAGGCGAACGCCTCGAAGACCAGCTGGCACCGGTCTATTTCGACTTCGACAAGGCCTATATCCGCCCCGAAGACCGGGACAAACTCGAAACAGCCGCCCAACACCTGCAAGACAACCCCGATGACCATATGCTTATCGAAGGCCACTGCGACTGGCGGGGCACCACAGAATACAACCTCGCCCTGGGCGACCGCCGGGCCAGGGAAGTCCGCCGCTACCTCGCCCAAATCGGCGCCGCCGAAGAGCGCATGGAAACCGTCTCGAAAGGCGACCTTGAAGCCAATGAGCACGCCGCCGAGGAGGAAATGCGGCAAGACCGCCGCGCCGATCTCATCATCATCCGCTGACCTGCCGGAAAGCCCCTGGATCCGGCAAACCGGCCGTCGTTTCCGGAGCCTTTACGGGAAAAACCGCTCTGTATTTATTTTATAAACACGGAAACGAGCGCGGCCGGCTCCGGTCAAAACATGCCCGCGCCGGCAGCATGCTCCACAACCGGGGGCCGGAAAATTATCAAACCGTGTCCAAATCAAGATGAAAACAGCATGAACGAAAAAAAAACACACTCTTTTCAAAGCGAACACTCGCCGCGGGGAGCGGCGGGCAGTTTCTCCCTGGGTTGCGCTGGCAGCGGGGGCGGTTTCTCCATCGAAAGCGGGCGCGCCGGCAATCAGGACATTTATCTCGGTTATTTCCGGGACGGCGAAATCACTTGCCTGCCCTACAACCGGCAGGGCCGCGCCGGCGCCGAAACCGGCATGGCCGAGTTCATTCCCACCGGCGACCCCGAGGCGGCCAAATTCCCGCCCGTCAACATCAGGTTCCTTCAAGACGCGGAAATCGAACGGGAATACAACCTGGCCACCGACACATGGCGGGCAGACTGCCTCGAGTTCTCCCTGGTCACGCCCGCCGGAGGCATCCCCAATCCGCAAGAAACACCCGTTTCCGTTTTTAAAGACGCCATCTGTCCCGCCATCACGGGGCGGCTGGTGTTTGACAACACTAAAGGCGCCTCCGCGATAACCGGCTTCTTCGCCGTGGGAGGGCTGAAAGGATTCCGCTTGCTGGAAGAACTGACCGGCGGGGAAATGTGCGGCCTGGCGGCACTGGCCGGCTACGGCTTCGCCGCCCCGAAACAGCCGGGCACGAAAAGCTTTTCGGACATGTTCATGGATTTCCCCTTCCGCCGCCCCGCTCCCAACCGCAACTTCCTCAGCGGCATCGGAGGCATCCTCGTGGAGGTCCGGCCAGGCGAAAAAACCAGCCTGCCCCT
>CAZYUX010000262.1:0-2735 GCA_964650745.1 uncultured Puniceicoccaceae bacterium | reverse complement strand
CCACGGCGGCTTGTTCAGCAACGTCACGGCCCTGTTTCAAATGAGCAACAACGCCACCATGCGCGCCGCCGAGTACCGTCAAATCGGCCATCCTGAGGAGGAGGGCTTCCGCCTCTTCGGCAGCCGGAGCAGCTTCCGGGGGGATTGCTGGTGTGATAAAGCGAAGCGCACAAAACTGGCCACAGAGGATATGCGCGACAAACTGCCGGACGAGATCCTGAAAGCTTATAAGGACTGCGCCATGGAAGCCAAAATGCTGGGCCCGCACGGCGGTCACGGCGGTTCCCACCCCTTCCTTGTCCACGAATTCGTCTCCGCCGTGGCGGAAAACCGCCAGCCCGCCATCAACGCCTGGGAAGCCGCCCGCTACATGGCCTGCGGCGTCACGGCCCACAAGTCCGCCCTCCGCGATGGCGAACTCCTTGCCGTTCCCGACTGGGGCGGCGCGCCGGAATAACCCGGAAAAAGGCGTTTCTCCGCCCGGAAACACCCCTTCCCGGAAGGGGCAAAAACCAGCGGAAAAAAAGGCTTGTCAAGGAAGAAAAAAAACCTATTTTGCCAAACTAAGTTCACTGTTGTGAAAAGCGAAAGCGAAGAAACGGAATCTGACAGTAGAATGGGGAGCGGACCGCACCGGAGGTGCGCCGGCCAGTCATGAGCGCGTTCATCCTGGCGGTGATATTCACTCTGATTGTGTCGGCGTTCTGTTCGCTGCTTGAAGCGTTCATCTTGAGCGTGACGACGGCGGAAATTGAAGAGTTGCGCAAGGATCACCCCGCGCTGGGCCGGCGCCTCGAGCGCTTCAAGGAAGGCATAGACGAGACGAGCTCGGCTATCCTGACTCTCAACACCATAGCCAACACGATGGGCGCGGCCCTCGCCGGCTGGCTGGCCGGGCAGCTATTCAGCAGCGCCGGTGTCGGGATCGCTTCCGGACTGCTGGTATTAGGGATTCTTTTTTTCTCAGAAATTATCCCGAAAAACATCGGCGTGGCCTACCGCAAGCCGCTGGGGCCCTTTTTAGTTTATCCTCTCCTGGCGGTGCGCATACTGATGCGCCCGTTTTCCTATCTGGCCAAACATTCGGTGCGCCCTTTTCTCGCGGCCAAAGAGGAAGTCACGGCGGAGGAAAAGGAGCGGGAAATCATTCTGCTGGCGGAAAAACGGGCCAAGGAAGGCTCGCTGACTCCCAGCGAGCGCGACATGATTATGAACGCCCTGAGCTTGGATGACGTGAAAGTCGGCGAAATCATGTCGCCCCGCACCGTGGTCTCGGTTCTCGAAGAAAACCAGACCGTGGGAGAAATTTGCCGGGAGAACAAGGTTATTCCATTTGCCCGCATGCCGGTGTACCGCGAAGAAGTGGACCATATCGTGGGAATGGTCCGGCGGCGGGACATTCTCCAGCGCCACGCGGAAGACAAGGACGAAACACGGATCGCGCAGCTGATGAGCGAAATCCTCTTCATCCCGGAAACGGCCAATGCCTTGCACGCCCTCCAGCTTTTTTTGAAAAAGAACCAGCAGATGGCACTGGTCGTGGACGAGTTCGGCTCGAACGCCGGAGTGGTGACGATGGAAGACATCGTGGAGCACATTTTGGGCCGCGAAATTTACGAAGCCTCGGACGTGGCCGTGGACATGCGGGAACTGGCGCGTGAGCAAGCCCGCCAAAATCATGGCATAACCTCCGGAGAACGGACCGGCGGCGTCATTTGAAAAAACGGATAAAGCCAACGCCGGCGCCCCCGCATTTAATCCGCGGCGGATTTCCGGGGAACGGCGTGGTAGTAGGCGCGGCGGGTCTGGCGGTTGTAACCGCCTGTGATGACGCGTCCTTCCTTCCCGGATATTGAAAAATAATAACCTTCGGGAATGAGAGCCTCTGTCAGGTCCCGCCATTTTTTCCGGGCTTTTTTCTCCGGCAGGCCCCGCAGGCGTTCCTTGATGGCAGGATTATAGAAATGACACCGGGTGACGGTGAAAGGCTGATCCTGGACATATTGCACGGGGAAATTATGCGCGCGCGCCCACGCGATAAAACCCTCCTCGGAAATGTCGAATTCATAGGCCTGAAAAAGCTTGCCGCGGTAATACGAAACGTTGACGGCGCCTTCAGGCAGCCAGCCGGCTTTTTCGAGACCCTCGCCAAATCCGGATTGTCCGCCCCGCCGATCCATCCGATAAACCACCGCGCAAACGAGGACGAGGAGGGCCAGCCCCGCGGACAAGAACAAGCCCGCGCGCCCGCCAGGCCGCGGCGGCGGAGAAAGCGCGGAGCGGCGCTTGCCGGAAGAAGGGACCGGCGGCGGGCGCTGCTCCGGTTCGGCGG
Organism: uncultured Puniceicoccaceae bacterium; assembly: GCA_964650745.1. Taxonomy (GTDB): domain Bacteria; phylum Verrucomicrobiota; class Verrucomicrobiia; order Opitutales; family CAZYUX01; genus CAZYUX01. The sequence goes on along the minus strand of CAZYUX010000262.1, from coordinate 403 downwards.
GCCCGGCAACTTCTTCTTCGATGACGACTTCATCGAAGTCTATTTCCTGGAACTCGATGTCACTTGTCCTCGTGGAATCAATCTCAAGGGTTTCGATGTAGCCGCCCTCGTTGATCATGGGTTCGGCTTCATGAAGGTTGAAATAATACCCGGCCAGCTCATACACCCCGTAACCGACCGCCCGGTGGGCCACATGGAGGCGGCGGGGATGGGACGGAGAACCTTCGGGAGGGTAAAAAGTGTCCATCCGGGCGCCGGACAATCCTTTTTCAATGATCCAGCTTTCCGCGGCCGCGCACTCATGAAAAGCGGCCACGGCGGTCCGGGAACGCCCGGAGGCAAGAACTACGACGAACAGCTTCATTGAAATCCGCCCGGCTGAAACGGGCCTGGCACCGGGAAA
>CAZYUX010000261.1:0-2736 GCA_964650745.1 uncultured Puniceicoccaceae bacterium | reverse complement strand
GCTTTCGCGACAACGAGGACTTCCAGCGCTGGGCCGCCGTGGCGCAGGTCAAGCGCCAAATCACCCCCGCCGACACCGCCTTTCTGCGGCTCGAATATTACGACAAGAAAACAGGGGACCTGTTCGCTTACCACGATCCGGATGACGCAAGCCGCGCCTTCGAGTTCGAGGAGGACCAGACGCCCAGTCTGCTCGGCGGCTGGCGGCACAATTGGGGGCCGGGCAACGACACGCTTCTGCTTGCCGGGCACCTCCAGGACGATTCCGGACAGAGCGACCGGGGGGTCTTGCCGGAATACCATATTTTAGACGGCGGCGGCAATATCATCAGCAGCGGCCCGTTCAACGGCGCATGGGCCATGGACTATACGCACAAAAACGAGCTGGACATCAACACCGGCGAGATTTGCCAGGTGTTCCAGGGGGATATCTTCAGCCTGATCCTCGGCACGCGCCACCAGGAGGGTTCATTCGAGGCCGAAAACGGCTACGTTCTGCAAGACCCCGCTTACAATTCGCTTTTCGCTGAAGGCGCCCCGCCCTCGCTGGCCGTCCGGGAGGATTTCCGCCGCGACAACCTCTACGGCTATGCTTACTGGTCGCCCTTCGAGCCGGTCACATTTACGGCGGGCCTGGCGTGGGACAAAATCAAATATCCCCGCAACCTCTGGACCCTGCCCGTGCTCGACGGCTCGAAACATGACGAGCATATATCGCCCAAAGCGGGAGTCACGTGGCGGGTTTTGCCCGGCATCACCTTGCGGGGCATGTATGCCAACACCGTCGGCGGCGTCACTTTTGATGAAAGCATACGGCTCGAGCCCACGCAGGTGGCGGGTTTCACGCAGGGCTTCCGCACCCTCATCGCCGAGTCCATCGAAGGGGCCGTGTCGGCGCCGGAGTTCGACATCGGCGGCGCGGCCTTCACATGGAAACTGGCCTCCAACACCTATCTTGACATCAAGGGCGTGCTTCGCGACGCCGGAATTAAACGGGAGACGGGCACTTTCCACTCCGGCATCATTTTTAATCCCGTCACCGGCAATTTTGAAGTGGGCAACATGGCGCCCGCCGCCCAGGCGGAGGAACTCGAATACGAGGAGCGCGAGCTGACGGTCAGCGTCAACCGGCTCATCGGCGCGGACTGGGCTTTGGGCGGGGAGTACCAGATGATTGACGCCCGCCTCGAGCGCCGCTTTCCCGGTCTGCCCGATTTCGCGGCGGGCGCGCCCGAAACCGTCCAGGAGGAGGACTCGACGTTGCGGACCGCCAGGCTCTTCGCCATCTACAACCATCCCCGCGGATTCTTCGGCAAAATTGAAGCCAACTGGTATTGGCAGGACAATGACGGCTTCGGCCCGGCGGCGGGCGGAGAAGAGTTCGGCCAGTATAACCTTTACGCCGGCTACCGCTCCTCCGGCCCCCGCTGGCGCTGGGAAGCTTCCGCGGGCGTCGTCAATATCGGCGGCGAGGACTACCGTATGCGCCCCCTCTCCCCGCACGCCGAACCCCCCCGCGAAACCTGCGCCGTCTTTCAATTCAAAATCAATATGTGACACCCGGAAGAGCGGCGGGGATGGGCGCGCTCCAGTTTGCCGGGCTTCTGGCAGCCGCCTTTATTCGAAGCTTCCTTCCGTCCGGATGCGCTCGCGCAGGGCGAGGGCGCGCTCTTCGGCGGCGTCAGGGACGATCAGAACTAGTTTGTTCATCTCATGGCCGCTCTCCGCCGGTTCGGCGCGGAACGCTTCCGGCGTGTAATCAATGTAGACTGCCTTTCCGTCCGCAACGGCATAACCCTTCAAACGGAAGCAGTCCTCCCCGAAATCATCCAGCTCCCGGCGCAGCTTTTCCAGGTTGATCCCGCCCGGCAGCGGGATTTCCAGCGCCGTGTAAGGATTTGGGGACACCGCCAGCGCCGCTTTGGTTTCCCCTTCTTTTTCGGCCGGCCAGGGAGTGAAAACGTCCGCCGGGGCGCGGGCGTATGTTGTATTGAAAATTCGGATACCAGGCTTGATTCCGCGGACGGCAACCTCAATTTTCTCCGTTTCACCCGGCGCCGCCAAGTCGGTTTTGTTGATGATGACAGTGTTGGCGGTTTCGATTTGAGCCCGCAGGTTGGGCAGCACCGGCAGCAGCTTCAAAAAACGCCCCGGCGCCGCCACCGCGATGACGGATGCCGTCTCATAAACGGTTTCCAAGCCGGAGTCCCGCAGCATTTTTTGAAACACCGCCGGGTCGGCGATGCCGCTGGTCTCGACGATTACTCCATCCGCCGGATTCCCGCTCGTTCCTTGTCTGCCGGGAATTTTCCGCAGGATTTTGATGAAATCCGCCGCCCGGCACTGGCAGAAAATGCTGCCGCCCAGCACGGTTTCGACGGCGCGGCCCTCCTGCGCCAGCCGCCGCCCGTCAACGTTCACCGCCGCCAGTTCATTCACCAGGAAGACCAGCCGGCGCTCCGGATAACGCGATGCGATTTGCCGCAGCAGTGTCGTTTTGCCGCTGCCCAAAAAGCCCGTCACCAGACATAACGGAATCATAATCAGATCTTTGCGGCGTCCTGGATGGCGCGAATCAACGTGTGCCGGTCGGGAATGATCGAGGCGAAAACCGGCTTGCCCTGGATGCATATCGTGGGAATGGCATTTACACCCAGTTTCGTCATGTAACCGAGGCCGTTGCGGTTGGTGATCTTGTGCTCTTTGACCTCCGCCGGCACGCCCGCCGCCGCCGCCT
>CAZYUX010000260.1:0-2769 GCA_964650745.1 uncultured Puniceicoccaceae bacterium | reverse complement strand
ACCGGCCCTGCACCGTCTTCGCCGGCCACCATCATACCTACACCAAAGAAACGCGCAACGGCCGCCGCTACTTCGTCCTTGCCACGACCGGCGGCGGCAGCAGCCTGCGCGGGCCGCTCTTCGGGGAATTCGACCACGCCGTCTGGGTGACGATGACGGAAAACGGACCCAAATTGGCCAACCTTATGCTCGACGGCATCCGTGACGAAAACATCCGCACGGCGGAACAGGCCCGGATCGCCGGCTGGCTGCTCGAATCCGGCCGGCATCTCTTGACGCCGGTAATGCGGAAGCCGGAGCAGTTCCGGGAAACAGCCAGCACATTCACTCTGGCCAATCCGCTGGAAGTGCCTATACGCTTTGATTCGGTGATAGAGAAACTGGCGCCGGACTGTGCCGTCGAGCCAGCCGGTCTGGAAAAAGAGATAACGCCGGGACAGGAAGAGACAATAACTTTTCAGATTCGGTTCCGCAAAGAACTCCCCGCAGGAGATATTCTGCCCGCCAAGTTGAACTGGACAGTCACCGCGGCGCCGCCCGGCCAGCCGCGTGTGGTATTGAAAGGAAGTGAACCCCTCGCGGTGATCCAGCCGCTGCCCTGCGCCCGGCCGCAAACAGCCGTCACCGTGGACGGCAAACTGGATGAATGGGGCGAACTGCCATATAAAGTGCGCGAACCGGCCCAAGTGCTCAAAAACGCCGCGGCCTGGCAGGGACCGGAAGACTGCCGGTTTAAGTTCGGAATCGTTTATGACGAGCACTTCATTCACATCGCCGTGGAAGTGAAGGACGAGGAAATCATTTCCGCGCCGAACACCTACGCCTGGAGTCAGGACGGAATCGAGCTGCGGGTGGACGCCCGGCCTGAAGCCGAGCGTGTCCTCTCCCGGGGCCGGGGCGAAATGAGGCAATTCCACCTGTGGGCATTGTGCCCGAACGAGACGCCGGACGAGCCTTGGATTTACGAGCCGAAAAGCCTGCCGAAAGGCTCCCATTACGTGTGTCTGCGAAAGAAAGATGGCTATGCCGCCGAAATCGCCATCCCCGCAGGCTATTTCAACGAAAAAGCGGGCCGGGAATGGGAAGGCTTCCGGCTTAATCTGGCCGTGAATGACCTCGATGCCGACGGCCAGGCGCAGATCTGGTGGCGGCCCGACTGGCGCTCCCCCCAAGCCTACCCCGGCTCCGGCGAATTCCGGCGGCGGTAAAGAACGCTATTGCAACAGGACGGGATTGCCCCAACATTCCCGGGACAATCCGCGCGATCTTTCTGAAGCCATAACCATAATGGCCGATACATTCACCGGTCTTTTTTATATGAGCAACACATCCAAAACAAAAAAAAGAACGGCCCGGAGCAACTCCCGCCAAGGCGGGAGAAACGCAGCGAAAAACGGCGATTTCAAGTTCAACATCGAGGACACCAGGGAGGGCATGGAAACCTCCATCCTCAACCACTTGCGTTTCACGCTGGCGCGGGACACCAACACGGCGACCCGGCGGGACTGGTGGATTTCCACCTGCCTGGCCGTGCACGACCGCATCCTCGACCGCTTCATCAAGACCATGGGCGCGCACAATGAGCACAACACCCGCCGCGTCTATTACCTGTCACTCGAGTATATGATGGGGCGCCTGCTGGCCAACAACATCTACAACGCCGGATTGTGGGAGCACACCGAAAAAGCGCTGGCCGGCCTGGGCTTGAACCTGAAGGAACTGTGTGAAGAGGAAGAGGACATGGGGCTGGGCAACGGCGGTCTGGGGCGGCTGGCGGCCTGCTTCATGGACTCCCTGGCGACGCTCGACTATCCCGCCGTGGGCTACGGCATTCACTACGAATTCGGACTTTTCCGGCAGGAGATTGTCAACGGCCGTCAAGTGGAGCGGGCGGACAACTGGATGCGCTTCGGCACGCCGTGGGAAATCATCCGGCCGGAATACGAGCTGAACGTGAAATTGTACGGCCGTGTGGAAACGCAGTTCAACGACATCGGGGAACCTTATTACGCCTGGGTGGACACCAGCGACATCAAGGGCGTGCCCTACGACATTCCCGTCTGCGGCTACGGCGCCGACACCGTCAACTTCCTGCGCCTGTGGGAGTCCCGCGCCACGCGGGAGTTCGATTTCGACGTCTTCAACGAGGGAGGCTACATTGAGGCCGTCCGGGAAAAAGCGGTGGGAGAAACCATATCGAAAGTCCTCTATCCCAACGACCAGACGGAGATGGGCAAGGAGCTGCGGCTGGTGCAGCAATATTTCTTCGTCTGCTGCACGCTGCACGACATCATCCGCCGCTATTACAAGCTGAACCAAGGCTGGGACGATTTTCCCGGAAAGGTGGTGATCCAGCTCAATGACACTCATCCCGCGGTGGCCGTGGCCGAGCTGATGCGCATTCTCGTGGATGAATACGGGCAGGAGTGGAACTACGCCTGGGGCATCACGCGGCGCGTTTTCGCCTACACGAACCACACCCTGCTGCCCGAAGCCCTGGAAAAATGGAGCGTGCCTTTGTTTGAAAAAGTGCTGCCCCGGCACCTTCAAATCATTTTCGAAATCAACCGCCGGTTCCTCGAGGACGAAGTGGAAGCCAAGTGGCCCGGCGACGACCAGGCCAAAAAGGAGCTGTCCATCGTCGAGGAGAGCAAACCCAAAATGATCCGCATGGCCTATCTGGCCGTCATCGGCAGCCACTCGACGAACGGCGTGGCCGCCCTGCACACCAGCCTGCTCAAAGAGCGTCTTTTCCCGCGGTTCAACGAG
>CAZYUX010000259.1:0-2781 GCA_964650745.1 uncultured Puniceicoccaceae bacterium | reverse complement strand
GGGCCTCCGTCGAGGCGCTGGTGGGCTGTGTCGCGGGAGCGGCCTTGGTGGAGGAAATAAAAGAAATGGTCCAAGCCGCCGGGCTGGCTGAGGCCGAGTTCGAACTCAAGCCAGATTATATCGCCAGCATGGCTGACTGGCAGGACCCGTTTTTCCGCGAGCTCGCAGGCAAAATTCCGCCCGGAACCAAGCCCGCCGATTACGTGACCAGCCTAAGCGTGACCGCGCGCAAGCCGTAACCAGTTCTTTTCAGACAACCAAACGAGTAACCGGTTATATGAGCATTAAATGCGATATGAATAACAATGACCGCAAGATGACCAGTGTCTTCGAGCGCTATCTGACGCTCTGGGTGGGCCTTTGCATTATCGCCGGAATCGCCCTCGGCAAAACAGCGCCGGGACTGGCGCGGACGCTCGATGGCATGGCTATCTATGTCAACAACGCGCCGGTGGTTTCCATCCCCATCGCCGTCTGCCTGTTTTTCATGATGTATCCCATCATGGTGAAGATTGACTTCGGCTCGGTCATCCGCGCCGGCAAAAGCGGCAAGCCGGTCTTCCTGACCCTCTTCATCAACTGGTGCGTCAAGCCCTTCACCATGTATGGCATCGCGGCGCTGTTTCTGGGCGTGCTGTTCCGGGGCTTCATCGGCGCGGAAGCGACTGACCTGGTGAAGATGCCTTTCGGTCTCGATCTGCCTGTTGGAGCGGAACACGGCGCGGGAACCGTCGTCCTGCACGAGGGCGTCAAGATGCTGGAGATCGCGCTCTGGCGCAGTTATCTGGCCGGCTGCATCCTGCTGGGCATCGCGCCCTGCACGGCCATGGTGCTGGTCTGGGGCTATCTCGCGCGCGGCAACGACGGCCTGACGCTGGCCATGGTCGCCATCAACTCGCTGACCATGCTCGTTCTTTACGGCGTCCTGGGCGGGTTCCTGCTCGGTGTGGGCCGTCTGCCCGTGCCCTGGCAGGCGCTGCTGCTTTCCATCGGGATCTACGTCGCCCTGCCGCTGGCCGCCGGCTTCTTTTCGCGCAAATGGATCATCGCCGCCAAGGGCGAAGCCTGGTTCAAGGAAAAGTTTTTGCATGTCCTGACGCCCGTCACGATCATCGCCCTGCTGACCACACTCGTGCTGCTGTTCAGCTTCAAGGGCGAGGTCATCGTGGCCAACCCGCTGACCATCCTTTGGATCGCCATTCCGCTATTTATCCAGACCGTGCTGATTTTCAGCTTGGGATACGGCCTGGCGCGCCTGCTGAAACTCAGTTACGAGGACGCCGCCCCCGCCGCCATGATCGGCGCGTCAAACCATTTCGAGGTCGCCATCGCCACGGCAACGATGCTTTTCGGTCTCTCCTCCGGCGCGGCGCTCGCCACCGTCGTGGGCGTCCTCATCGAAGTCCCCGTCATGCTCATGCTGGTGCGCATCTGCCTGCGGACCGCCGACTGGATCGGCCAGCCGCATCATTGACCGGTTGAACCCCGGTCTTTTCTGACCCCATGAAATTAATCACTCCACCGAAGCCCGGCTTGATTCTTGCCGTTACGGCGTCAACTCTTCTGACCGGAAGCTTGTTCACCGGCGGCTGCGGCAGCAGGGATGACAACAAGGCCGGCGCGGCGAAAAAAAAACCGCCAATTGTGGCCGTCGAGACCGTCCGCAAGGAGCCAATCGCCCGGATTCTGGAACTGACCGGCTCCGTGGAGCCTTATCGTGTCGCCCGGCTGGCTTCTCCCGCCGAAGGGCCAATCGCGGATATCCATGTGCGCGAGGGAGACACGGTCGAGGCCGGCGCCGCGCTGCTTTCCATAGGGAGGAAAAAGGGCATCGCCGCGCTGATTACTTCACTTAAAGAAGAACTTCAGAAAGAGGAGGACAACCTGCGGCGCGTTCAGCAGCTTGTCGAAAGCAAGGCCCTGCCTGAAGAGCAGATATCTGAGGCCAAAGCCGCCTATGAAAAAGCCCGCGCCCTACTGGTCAAGGCGGAGGAAACAGCCCAGGACTATGTCATTTCCGCGCCCTGGAGCGGGATTGTTTCCCGAGTGATTGTAAAGGAGGGTGAATTCGTTGCGCCTCGCGCGGCGCTGCTGGAAATGTTCGATCCGGCCAGTTTGGTGATTCGCTCGGCGGTGCCGGAAAAACACGCCCTCGAAGTGTCAGTGGGAATGCGCTGCCAGTTGAGTTTGGATGCCTATCGTGATGACGCCCTGCAAGGCCGGATTGAACGGGTGTATCCGCACCTCGACTCCCGCCTGCGCACACGGACCATCGAAATCAGTTTGGACAAACCCGTTCCTCTGCTTCCGGGAATGTTTGCCCGTTTAAAAATGGAGACAGGCCGAATGGAGGATGCCGTAGCCGCGCCGATGCAAGCCGTTATCGTGTCGCCTAAAGGGGCGCGGACGGTCTTTGTTGCCGCTGACGGCAAAGCCCGCCAGCGCGAGGTCCAGACCGGCATCGAGGAAAAAGGGCGAGTCCAGATTCTCTCCGGACTCACGCCGGGCGAAAAAGTTATCGTCGCCGGTCAGGAAAAGCTCAAGGACGGCGCGGCAATCCGCCTGCCCGGCCCGCCCAAGAACGGTCAAGCCGCGGGCAAGCCGCACACAGATGTGAAGCGCTCCCGATGAAGATTACGCAATACGCCGTCCATCGCCGCCTGGCCACCAGCGCCATACTGCTGGCGTTCACGGTATTGGGTTTATATGGCCTGTGGCGGCTGCCGGTCGATTACCTGCCGAACATCACTTACCCGATGATCAAGGTGCATATCTGGTGGC
>CAZYUX010000258.1:0-2798 GCA_964650745.1 uncultured Puniceicoccaceae bacterium | reverse complement strand
CATTTTCCAGTCGAGAGGATACAAAACCGCTGCCGCCGCGGCCAGGATGAACAAACCCGCGCCCATAGCCGGAATCCGGCGGGGGAGGAGTTTTCCGGCCGCCCGGCGCGGGAAGGCACGCCGACGCCAAACCGCCGCTCCTCCCAGGCAAAGAGGAAAATACAAAACGGCGAGGACGGGCGCTCCCGGCGGTGTGTAACTCAACCTTTCTTCGGCGATCAGCGGGAACAGATACGCGTCCGCCACACGGATGACAAAGAGGAACCGGGCCGCCAGCCAAGGCAGCAAAGCGGCGGCGGCGCATAACAGGCCGTTGAGGGGCCTGCGCTTCTCCAGCCATTCCCACAGGCCCGCCGCCGCCGCGAACGGCAGGACGAAAGCGCCCGCCGCATAACACAACACCGGCGCCAAAACAAAGAACGCCGCCGCCCGCAGGACGGTTGAGCGAAAGCCCGGCATCGCATACACGTTTATGGCGCCCAGGCACAGCAGCAGCCCGGCGTCATACGTTAAGGGATGCCGGCAATTGCCGTGCAGCGCCAAAAGAAAAATTCCCGGCCAGAGCTGAAGCAAACGCGGACGCGGCAAACCGCACAACCGCCGGAGGAACCGCCTTGTCAACAGCACCAGGGCCAGGCCAAGCGCCGTCATCACCAGGGCGCCCGGCAGGGAAAACTGTAGAGATTGAGCCAGAAAAGCGCCCAGCGCCTCGGATATCCCGCCGGGAATGGCGAGGTATTCCTTGAGAAACATTTCGTTCCACAAAAAAGGAGGCTGCTGGCACTGGTAAACCAGCACGGGATTCACAACCAAAAGGGAATAGAGGAAAAACGCCGCCGTGAAGACAAGGACCGGCACCCATGAATGAGCCGATGCCGCTCTTTCATCCGGATTTTCCGCCGGAGCGCTCTCTGTCTCTTGCGCAGCCATTCAAGACAGATGACAAGGCTGCCGCGCCGGGAGGCGCATGTCAAGGAGCGGCGCACCATGCAAGAATGAGGACGGAGGAACCGGAAGGTCAAAAATGGTAAAGCGGACGGGGGGAGAAGAACCGGCAGGCGGGAGCTTGGATTAGGCCGTGAGCGAGAGAAGCGCCGGGGTCCAGCGCCGGCAGGGGATGACCGGTCCGCAGGCTTGCTTCCAGGACCGAAGCGAAATGTTCCGTGGCTTCAACGGCTTCCGCAAACAAATCGTCAGGGCTTGCGCGCCGGGTTTCCCCCGTCCACGGATGCCGGTAATCAGCCGCGCCCGCCACCCGGGGAACTTTGCGCAGGTCGCTTTTGGCATAAAAAGAAGCGAAAAGCTCCCGGGCCGGAGCGGGGCCGAATTTCAATATCCAGGGCTTCAGCAGACTGGCGGCTTGGCTTTTACCCATGGATTGCGTCATCCGCTGGACGCGCAAGGCGGCGGCGAATTCCTCCCCGATGCGGGAGCGGCCGGAAGCGCTCCGGACCAAGCCGCAGGCATCGAGAATGACGCCGGTTTCGATTTCAAGTCCGGCCATAATCCTTTTCAATGAATAACCGCGCAGCGCCCCGCAACCGCCGCAGAAAAGCAAATCCAGCACGCTTTCCAAGTCCCGGTGGCGGGCCGCCGCGCGGCTCCGCTTCCGGCGGTCTGGGTTTTCATAGCTGCCGCTGAAATAATAAACAAAGGGATGGAATGCGCGGTCCGCCGCCAGGTGGGAACCGTAACCGATCAGAAAGGCCAGCAGCGGCTCCCGTTTCCGTTTGGACTGGTTGATGGCGGCAATAATGCGGTTGGGGAGAGCGTGGGTGTCTTCTCCGCCGGAGCCGTGCCAGCGGGCGGCCATCCGCCGGAAGCCGTCCGGGCGGCCGCGCGCGGGCGCGTAGTAAGGGGTGTCGGGAAACACGGCTCCCCATAACGCGCAATGGATATTCCGCCTCACCGCGCCCGCCGCGGCCGGGCCGCTTCGCCCCGCGAGCCAGGCTTCAATTATTTTCCAGTGAGTGATTTCCTTTGGCATCCGGCGCCTGTTTCTTTTTCTTGCCGGAGAAGCTACACTCATCATTTCGCGTTTGCCAGAAATTCCGGAAAAGGTTTTTCTTGCCTCGCAAGCGCCGCATGTGTCTGAATCCGCGAGCCGGCAGGCCAATGACTTGTTCCGAAAAATTGTATCAGAAGGCATTGCGGCTCATGCCTGGCGGAGTGAACTCCCCCGTCCGGGCGTTCCGGTCAGTGGGCGGAACGCCGTTTTTTACAGCGCGGGCCGGGGGGGCGACGCTGACGACCGCCGAGGGCAGGGAGCTGATTGATTTCGTCTGCACATGGGGGCCTGCCATCCACGGGCACAACCACCCCGCCATCCGGGAAGCCCTGGTCCGGGCTCTGGAAAGAGGAACCAGCTTCGGGACGCCCCACCCGGGTGAAGTGGAAATGGCCGGGCTGCTCGTGGAAATGGTCCCCTCGGTGGAAAAAGTCCGGTTGTGCAACAGCGGCACCGAGGCCACGATGTCGTGCGTGCGCCTGGCCCGGGGGTTCACCGGGCGGGACAAAATCGTCAAGTTTGCCGGCTGTTATCACGGGCACGTGGACTCGCTGCTGGTGCGCGCGGGATCCGGGGCGCTGACCTTCGGCCACCCCGACAGCGCGGGCGTTCCCGCCGGGCACGCCGCCGGCACGCTTGTGCTGCCCTTCAACGACCCGGCGGAGGCGGAGGCGGCCTTCACCCGACACGGCGGAGAGATCGCGGGAGTTATCCTCGAGCCTTATCCCGCCAACACCGGGCTGATCCTGCCCGCGCCGGATTTTCTGCAGAAACTCCGCGGACTTTGCTC
>CAZYUX010000257.1:0-2809 GCA_964650745.1 uncultured Puniceicoccaceae bacterium | reverse complement strand
TAAAGATAGCATAGTTTTTCCAAATGTCCAATATTTACTTTTCGGATTAATAATGCTGTTTTTGACGGCTTCCGCCGATCCCACAGCCGTCCAGTTGATGACGTCGTTGCGCGGATCGAATGCCAGGGCGATTTCACTCGGCGGCGCCGCTGCACTGTCGAATAATTTTTCATGCTTTTTAACGGTGTCCGCGAATTGTTTCACCGCTTGCAAACGCGGGTGCGGGCTTCCGTCCAGCTCCGTCAGCCCGAAGCCGTATTCCAAGCCGAAGGATTCGCACCGGTATTGCCAGTAAAAGACGCCCTTGGCCCCCTGCGCGAGGCCCGACCACGACCACATCGCCAGTCTTTCGGGGGTCACCTCGCCGGGATCGAAGGAGCCGTATTTCTTGTCGATCGTGGCCTCCATCGTCGGGGATCCTGTGAATTCGCAGACTGGCTCGGCGTCACTGCGGTGCACGCCCATCCCGTAAGGTCCGGCCTGCAGTTCCGCCATCCAGAACTCCTTGCCCGGAGCGGCGCACCGCGCTCCCGCCATGGCAATGAAGTATTCGTGTTCCGGGCCGCATTGGGGGAAAGCCGCCGCGCCGTATTTATCAACCAGCCGCGCCATCTTCCAGTCGTCTATTCCCTCCTTGGCGAGGTTGCGGGTGACGCCGCTGCCGCCCCGCGTGTGGAGCATCACGTAATGGCCGGGATCGTTCTCCCGGATCGTCTGAATCCGCCACCGCAAGGTTTCCAGCAGTGATTCGACCCAGAAGCCGCGCCAGTCCAGCCAGTCATTGTAGACGCCACGGCGGCGGGGCGGCTCGATCTCATCAAAGTTCCCGTAATTGCGCCGCCAGCCGGTGTTGAGGGCCTCTATGGTCTTGTATTTGATTTTTAAATACTGGCGGAACGCTTCGGCGGAACACTCGCCGTAGCTGTAAATGTTATCGTTATACCGCCCCGGCTCGAACATCGGCTCGTTGTGCGGCTCCCAGGCCTCAAGAGCGGGGTGGTCCCGGAATGTCCGCACTAACGCGGCGAGGTATTCCCGGGCGTGGCGCCGCACTTCCGGATGGTGGAAGCACAATCCCGGAAAACCGCCCGCCGGGGTGTTGCCTACCGGTTCCGGGCGGTAAAGCCCTCCACGGGCGTCCTGATAAATAGCTTCCGGGTGCTTCCTGACCAGCCAGGCCGGGACCGACTCGAGGTTCACCAGCAGAAGAACCCTCATCCCGCGCTTTTCGCACAGATCCATCAAACGCCGCAAGGAAGAGAAATCGTATTCGCCCTCGCGCCGGCAATACCAGTTCCACATCACCCAGAAGCGGAAGTAATCCAGGCCGTGTTCTTTGGCTTGCCGGATATCCCTTTCCCAGTCCCGCTCCGCCGGTGTTGGCGCCCGGTAATACTGCGTGCCGATGCGGATCATATATTTTGAAATCCCTTCCCGCGGAATATGATGCGCGCGCGTTTATACCACTACTTTAACCTTATGCGCGCCTTCATGAGGAGCGGGAAGGAGGTTGCCTTTTATTTTTTTGCCGTCGAGTTTGAGAGAGGTGACACCCTTACACCGCCCGGCGGTGTTGTCTATGTTGATTTCGTAACGGGCTCCGCGGAAAGTTCGGACCATTTTGGCCTTGGGGACTTCCTTGCTTAAACAGGGATCTATGAGCAGGCCGTCATAGTGCCGGCGGGCGCCCAGAATCCACTCGACCAGCAACATGGTGAACCAGTTGGCCGTGCCGGTGCGCCAGGGATACATGGACATCCCCGGCCACTCCGGAGTGATACTGTAGCAATTCGTGTAGGAAAATGGCTCGATGCGGGAATTGCCGGCGGGATTCCAGGGGCTGCCGGGCGTCACCTTGATGAAGGTCCGCCAGGCTTCCTCGGCCCGGCCCAGCATGCAGTCGGCCACACCCTTGAAACCTGCCGCGTGGTTGTAGCAGCCGCCGTTTTCCGCCAGATACGGGCGCGAGGCCGAGAATTTCCCCACGCGTTCATCGAATTGAGTGTAGGCCGGAGCGGCGATGGAGAATCCGTAGTCGGTCTCGATCAGCCGGTCCACGGCCTCCATGCACAACCGGGCCCGTTCAGGCGAAGCGATTCCGGAGAGCACCGCCCAGCTTTGCGGGTTCATGAAAATTTTTCCCTCGGCGTGCTCGTTCGATCCGAGTTTATAGCCGCTGCCGCAAATCGTCCGCGCATACCACTCGCCGTCCCACGCCACTTCGTTAAGCCGCCGCGAGAAGTTGCCGTAAAGCTCGCTGGCTTCGCGCTCGATGTCCGCCTCATTGCGCCGCCGGGCCAGTTCCTCGACCTCGCGCAACCCCAGACAAAGCTGCTGGGTGACCATGACGCTTTCGCGCGCCCCGGTTTTTTCGGAGGGCTCGAGGCCGTCGTTCCAGTCGGCATGGTGCTGGTCGCAGAGGCCGTGCGCGCCGGTGTCATTGGCCAGAAAACGCATGGCCCGCAGCATATGCTGCCAGACGGTTTCCTTGCGCGCGCTTTGGAAATAGGGAACAGGCTCGTCCAGAAGGCCGAAATCGCCGCTCTCTTTAATCACCCATGGAATGCAGTGCAGCAGCCACGCCGGCTTATCGGCATATTGCAGCAAGTTGAACGGCCGGAAGCCGTGCGGCACGGACCCGTTTTCGTATTGAGAGGAGACCGCGCGCAGGATGTTCGCCCGGGCCATCGGATAGTCGAACAGCGCAACCCCCATGTTATTCTGCATGTTGTCCCGGAAGCCGCTCTTGTTAATGAGATAGGAGACCAGTTGTTTTTTGACGAAAATGTTGATGAGGGCGTCCTTTTCG
>CAZYUX010000256.1:0-2830 GCA_964650745.1 uncultured Puniceicoccaceae bacterium | reverse complement strand
CTTTTTGCCCTGCCGTGACTATGGGTTTCTGGTTGAAACATGTGCCGGCGTTCGAGCGCGTGAACTTGCGCAGCCGGTAAACGTGGATGCCGTTTTTCGGCTCGCTTTTCAGGTTTTTGAAAATTCTCGGCGGCGCCGTCCCGTCGGGGGATGTGATGATGCGGTTGGCGTCCGCCGAGACGACGGTGCCGCCGGCTTGGGCCGTTATGACGGTTTTGGAGTCGCGGGCGACACTGCTTTCGATGCCGGTGCCGATGAGGGGCGCTTCAGTGGTGAGCAGGGGAACGGCTTGGCGCTGCATGTTCGACCCCATCAGGGCGCGGTTGGCGTCATCGTGCTCGAGAAAGGGAATCAGGCCGGCGGCGATGGCAACCAGCTGCTTGGGCGAGACGTCCATGTATTCGACTTCTTCAGGCTCGACTTCCAGGAAATCGTCTCCTTTGCGCACGGTGACGCGCCCTTTCAAGCGGTTGTTTTTATCCAGTTCAGAATTGGCCTGGGCAATGACGTGGCCTTCTTCCTGATCGGCGTTCAGGTAGAGGACTTCTTCGGAGACTTTGCCTTTTTTCACCACGCGGTAGGGGGTTTCAATGAAACCGAATTCGTTGATTCGCGCGTAAAGGCTCATGTAGTTGATCAGGCCGATGTTGGGGCCTTCGGGGGTTTCCACCGGGCAGATGCGCCCGTAGTGGGAGGGGTGGACGTCGCGCACCTCGAACCCGGCCCGCTCGCGGTTGAGCCCGCCCGGCCCCAGAGCCGAGAGGCGGCGCTTGTGGTTGATTTCCGCCAGGGGGTTGATCTGGTCCATGAACTGGCTGAGCTGGCTGCGCGCGAAAAAGTCGCGGATGACGGTGCTCAGGGCCTTGGGATTGATCAGCTTTTGCGGCGTGATGGAGTCCACGCTCTGGTCATAGAGCGTCATGCGTTCTTTAACCAGGCGTTCCGTCCGGGCCAGGCCGATGCGGCACTGGTTCATCAGCAGTTCCCCCACGGTGCGGACGCGGCGGCTGCCCAGGTGGTCGATATCGTCTATGGTTCCGGTGCCGCGTTTGAGGCGGATCAGGTATTTGGTGGCTTCGGCAACGTCCCGCGCGTTGATGGTGCGCTCATTCAAGTCCGTGTTCAGGTTGAGCTTCTGGTTGATTTTGTAGCGCCCGACGCGGCTCAGGTCGTAGCGTTTCGGATCTTGAAAGAGCCTCCGCAACAAGGCCTTGGCGTTGGAAACGGTAGGCGGTTCCCCGGGGCGCAGGCGCTTGTAGATGTCTTTGAGGGCTTCTTCTTCGTTGTGGGTGGAGTCTTTTTTCAGGCTTCGGATAATCGCCCCCTCGTCCTCCGTCGTGTCAATGACGCGGACGGTGTCCACCCCGGTTTTTTCAATGTTGCGCAGTATCGTCTTGGTCAGCGGCTCGAATGATCGGGCCAGCACCACGCCCCGCGCGGCGTCCACCAGGTCTTCCACAAGAACCAGGCGGCTGACACTTTCCATTGCGAGGGCTTGCCGGACGGGAATGTCCGTAATCGTGTAAAAGAGCTTGAGCAAGTCGTAGTCGGAGCCGAACCCCATGGCCCGCAGCAGGGTTGTGATGAGAAACTTGCGGCGGCGGCGGCGGCGGTCCAGGTAGACGTAGAGCAGATCGTTCTGGTCGAACTGGGCCTCCAGCCAGGTGCCCCGGTCGGGGATAATGCGGTAGCTATAGAGCATTTTGCCGCTGGTGTGCCTGGCCGCCTCGAAGCAAATGCCGGGCGACCGGTGCAGCTGGCTGACCACCACGCGCTCGGCGCCGTTGATGATGAACGACCCGCGCTCTGTCATGAGCGGCAGCTCGCCCATGTAGATTTCCTCGTCCTTTATCACTTCCTCCTCTTTGAGGCGCAGTTTGACGTAGAGCGAGATGGAATAGGAGACCCCTTCGCGCAGGCTCTCGATTTCAGTCATCTTCGGCCCGGCGAGGTTGTAGGAGACGTACTCGAGGCGGCAGCGCCCGTCATAGCTCTCAATGGGGAAGACTTCCTTGAACACGGCCTCGAGGCCTTGCGGATGCCGCTGGCTTGGGGCGGTGTCCGGCTGCAGAAAACGCTCAAACGATTCAATTTGAAGCTGAATCAGGTTGGGCGGTTCGATAACTTGCTTGAGTTTTCCGAAGTTGATTCTTTTTGTCATTTTTCGCCCTTTGAAGAATTGTGGTGCTGGCAATGCGCAAAGGGCCCTGCCGCAGTTCTTCCGCAGAACCGCGGCAACGCCTTAATCCCTCCCGGAGGTTGGCAAGCCATCCTGGCCGCTGAAAATGCAGGCAACGCGAGTCGTTCCTTCCGGCGGCGCTATTTCAGCTCGACTTCCGCGCCGGCCGCCTCGAGTTTCTTTTTGATTTCTTCGGCATCCTCCTTTGTGGTGGCTTCCTTGACTGGTTTTGGGGCGCCTTCGACCAGGTCCTTGGCTTCTTTCAAGCCCAGGCTGGTGATGGCCCGCACCTCCTTGATGACGGCGATCTTGTTGCCGCCGAAGCTTTTCAGGATGACGTCGAACTCCGTTTTTTCTTCTTCGGCGGCAGTTTCCCCGCCGCCGGCGGCGGGACCGGCCACGGCAACGGCCGGGGCCGCCGCGCTGACCCCCCATTTTTCTTCCAGCTCTTTGACCAGCCCGGCGATTTCCAGCACCGGCTGGGCACTGAGCCATTCAATGACTTCTGCTTTGGTGATTTCTGCCATGATGACCTCCAAGAACGGTTAGCGCCCGCGCCGGCGGGCATTTAAGGGAGGATGTTCCCCTAACCGGTTCGTTTGTTGATGCGTGTAGTGTATGATTATAGTTGGATGTGAAAGCGCGTGAGTT
>CAZYUX010000255.1:0-2852 GCA_964650745.1 uncultured Puniceicoccaceae bacterium | reverse complement strand
TGGGGTGTGAAGAGTTTTCCCTTTCCCGCGGAAGACCAATGGGAGGAGCAGGTTGACAAACTGGCCGCCGAGTGCAAAAAGGAGCTTCCATGAAGACCGGAGCAAACACCGCGCACAGCCGCCCTCTCGAAGGGCGGCGGGTCGTGCTGACGCGCCCGGAAGAACCGTCCCGCGATTGGGCGGTGAAACTGGCGGCGGCCGGAGCGGAAGTGATCGAGATGCCCCTGTTGCGCGTCGACCTGGCGGAAGAATCGGACCGCGTGCGCGAAATCTTCTCCGGAATCGGCCAGTATGAATGGATCATTTTCACCAGCGCCAATGGAGTGAGGGGCTTTTTCCGCCTTTTTTTCCAGCATTTCCGGGACATCCGCTCGATGGGCTTCATGCGCATCGCCGCGGTTGGCCCCGCCACGGCCAGGGCGGTTGCGGAATATCATCTGCACCCGGATCTGATTCCCGAAAAAGCCGCCTCCGCGCATCTGGCCGAAGCGCTTTGCCGGGAGCAGACTCTCGACAACCTCAAAATTTTGGTCGCCGCCGGAAACCGCCGCCGGGAAGACCTGGTCAAACGGCTGGAAAAAGAGCGCGCCATCGTGGACGTGATGCCGGTTTACCGGACGGATTACGAGGATCTGCGCGAACACCCGGCGGCCCGGAGTTTCCGCGAGAAAGGCGCTGACGCCGTGCTCTTCGCCAGCGGATCGGCCGTCGAGTCTTTCTTGCGGCAAGCGGAGCACCTGCGGCCGGCCGGAGGCGCGCGGAAACCTTTGACGTGCAGCTTCGGCCCTTCCGCCACGGAAGCCTTGCGCCGCGCCGGTTTGCCCGTGGACGCCGAAGCGCCGGAACCGGCGCTGGACGCGGTAATCGCTGTTCTCGCGGCGAAATGGGGGCGGGTTTAGCTTGCGCCGGACCCGCGATGCCGGACACAATGAAATTTCCAAGCTGGCCCGCGGCAGCCGGCGGATGATCAACCCCCCGGCGGGACGCGCGCTCCGGAAATCACCCGCATCATACAATTCGCCAACAACACCGGAAAAACAACGGCATGGAAACGGGGCTCAATTTTTTAGACTGGGCAATCATCACGGTCTATCTGGCCGGAATGATTGGAATGAGCTATATTCTGGCGCGGGGCCAGCGCAACCACCGGGACTACTACCTGTGCGGCAACCGCGCCGGGCCGCTTCCCATCGCCCTCTCGACCATGGCCACCCAGTGCTCGACCAACAGCCTCCTCGGCGCGCCGGCTTTTGTCGCCTTCGCCGCGGGCGGCGGGCTGCTGTGGCTGCAATACGAGCTGGCGGTGCCCTTTGCCATGATCGTCCTGATGCTGGTGCTCTTCCCCATTTACCGGGGGCTCAACCTGGTTTCCCTGTATGCTTACTTGGAGAAGCGCTATGGGCCGGGCACAAGGACGGCCGTCAGCATACTTTTCCAGTTTCTCCGGGCGTTTTCCACGGGGGTGACAGTGTATGGAATTTCGCTGGTGCTCCAGGTTTGCCTGGGGCTGGAATTGTGGGCGGCCATACTGCTTTTGGGCGGCATCACTATTTTGTATGACTCAATGGGCGGAATGCGGGCGGTGATATGGTCCGATGTCATTCAAATCATTCTGCTTTTCAGCTCCATCGTGGCCGCCATTGGAGTGACGGTCCATCTCACAGGCGGGATCGAGGAGGTTTTCCGGCTGGCGGATCCGGGCCGGCTGCGGGCGGTGGACTTCGCTCATCACGGGTTGGGTGACGGTCATGATTATTCGTTTTGGCCCATGCTTTTCGGGGGATTTTTTCTCTATCTGTCCTATTACGGCTGTGACCAGACGCAGGCGCAGCGCGAGCTTTCGTCGCGCAGTGTCGAGGGCACGGCGAAGGCGCTCTTTTTTGACGGCATGCTGCGCTTTCCCCTGGTGCTGACCTATTGTTTCTTAGGCGTTTGCCTGGCCGCTTACGCGGTCCGGCACCCGGAATTCCTCGGCGCCCTCAGCGCGGCGGACGGCGGGGCGGGCGAGCCCAACTATAACCTGGCCGTTCCGGTCCTTATCCTCCGGCATTTTCCCCACGGGGCAATCGGGCTGGTTATGGTAGGATTGTTCGCCGCGGCCATGTCTTCCCTCGATTCCACCATCAATTCCCTCAGCGCATTGTCCATGGAGGACATCGTGCGGCGCTACATCAAAAAAGACATGACGGCGCGCCAGGGACTTGTGGCCTCGAAACTCCTGACTGTTTTCTGGGGATTGGTATGTCTGGTTTCCGCGTTTTTTGTGGAGAACATCTCCGGCACGGTTATCGAATCGGTCAATCTCATCAGTTCGCTTATCAACGGGCCATTGCTGGCTGTTTTTCTGCTGGGGATGCTGACGCGCCGCGCCAACAGTTATGGAGCGGTGGCTGGACTGATTGTTGGCTTCGCGGGCAATCTGCTGTTGTGGAAGTTCGCTCCCGGCGTCTCCTGGTTGTGGTGGAACGTCATTGGCTTCGGCGCGGCCGCCGCGGCCGGCTATCTGGCCAGCCTGCTCTTTCCCCCGCCGGAGGAATACCGCATTGAGGGCCTGCTGCACGAGCGCCATTCCGCCAACTCCCGGCGCTGCCGCCCCCGCGCCATCATTCTCGCCGTTTACGGCCTCGCCATTTTTCTCCTGCTTGCCTTCTTGTAAGCCCAACTGTCATCACACCCGCGCCAAACACGTTTGCCGGATGCCTCCGGTCATAAAACCCGCCGGAGAAGTGCGGCGGGGACGGCGATGAGAAAGACAAGGGCGGCGGCGAGGGCGTTAAGGACGAGAGTGAAAATCATCGCGCCGTAGACGGCTTGTCCGAGGCTGGCCGCGCGCAGCACCACCCGCCCCGCGA
>CAZYUX010000254.1:0-2881 GCA_964650745.1 uncultured Puniceicoccaceae bacterium | reverse complement strand
TAACTTTTTGATACCAGTAAAAAGAATCTTTGGGGATGCGCCGCAAGGTTTGATAGTCGGTGTAAACCAGGCCCACCCGCACTTTGTAACCCAGCGCCCATTCGAAATTGTCCAGGAGTGTCCAGACGAAATAACCCTTTACGGGCGCGCCTTCGTCCATTGTTTTTTTCAGGGCCTGCAGGTGGCGGATCAGGTAGTCAATGCGCTGGGGGTCATGCACGCGGCCGTCCAGGAAGACGGCGTCGAGGTTCTGGTGGCCGTTTTCCGTGATGACGACAGGCAGCTTGTAACGCTCGTGAAGCCATTTTGGCGTCCAATAGAGAGAATCGGGGGTGACGTGCCAGTCGTCCTGCGCCGTGCGGTTGTAGCCGGGTGGCGGCGGAACTTCCTGCGGTTCGCCGTTGACGTCCGCCCGAACGAGCCGGCCTTGATACACATTGACCGCGCAAAAATCGAGCGGCTGGGCGATGGTCTCCATGTCGCCCGGCAGGATTTCCGGCGCGTCTTTTCCGAAGAGCCGCAGGCCGTCCTCCGGATAGCGGCCTGAATAGACCGGGTCCATCCACCAGGCGTTGTTCCAGCAGTTGCGGTGAAAGACGCCGCCAAAGGCGCGGCGCGCCGCGGCGATGTCCTCCTGCTTTTGAGTGGCGGGGATTTTGACTTGGCCCGCCGCGGCATAGCCGACTTGGCAGGGCGTTTTCGAGTTGGCCCGCAGGGCCTGGACCGCCTTGCCGTGGGCCAGCATGGCGTGGCGGGCGCATTGCAGCACCTCCCGCAACGGCAATTGCAGCCCCGGCGCGTGTTCGCCGCTCTGGTGCCCTAAACCGATAAAGCATTGCGGCTCGTTCATTGTCACCCAGTGGCGGCAGCGGCCGGAAAAGAGTTTGGCCGCCGTTGCCGCGAATTCAGCGAACCATTCCGGGCTGTCGGGATGGAGCCAGCCGCCCCGCTGAAACAGGGCATACGGGTAATCCCAGTGGAAGAGGGTGATCCACGGCTGGATGCCGGCGGCGCGCAATTCATCCAGCAGCCGGTTGTAGAAATCCACTCCTTTGGGATTAAGCGCGCCCCGGCCTTCCGGAAGAATCCGCGGCCAGGAAAGCGACAGCCGGTAAGCCCGCGCGCCCAGCTCCTTCATCAGAGCAACATCCTCTTTATAGCGGTGGTAATGATCGCAGGCCGTTTCTCCGTTGTGGCCTCCGTCCACCGCGCCTTCCCGCCGGCAGAACATGTCCCAGACCGACTCGCCCTTTCCGTCCTCGAGGGCCGCGCCTTCGATTTGGTAAGATGCCGCCGACACCCCCCACGTGAAATCTTCAGGAAAGCTCATGGATTGTCACCCCCGCCAGTTGTAATTTAAACCGGCTTTAAAAATCATCCGGTTATTAGGGTTTTCCGAAGGCTGGATGGTCAATGAAAGCATAAGCAAGCATGTGGCAGATGGCGCCGTGGGCGTCTTCCGCGTGGCCGTAATGGGCGGAGTCAATGATTAAAGCGATGTCCGCGATGTCCGAGAGGCGCCCTCCTTTTTTTCCGGCGAGGGCGATGACGAAAAGGCCGTTGTCCCTGGCCCACTCGGCGGCTTTGACAGTGCTGGGGGAGCCGCCGCTGACGCTGATGGCCAGCGCGAGGTCGCCGGGACGGGCGAAATTCTCCATCTGGCGCGCGAAGATGTCTTCGTAAGCGCAGTCGTTGCCGATGGCCGTGATCCAGGGGACGTTATCCGCCAGCGACATGCAACGGAAACGCTTGCCAGCGGCGGCGGAGGCGCTTTTGCCCAGGTCGGCGGCGAAGTGCGAGGCGAGGGCCGCGCTGGCGCCGTTGCCGAAAGCGAATATGCCGCGGTCTTCATGCAGCGCCTCCCGCAGTTTTCCGGTGATGCGCGCCACCGTTTCGGTGTCCACCGCGCCCAGAACGCGCTTTTGTTCTTCCAAATAGCCTTCGAGCCAGGATTTCATGACATTGACGCAAATGGATTTCCGCGGCGGGTTCAATCAAAAGAAGAAAGCGGGCCGCGGGGCATTCTTTTTCCGTTAAGCTTAGGTTGAATGAAGCGGCATTGCTCAAAACAGGGGAGAAAATCATTCCGGGAGGAACTCGCGGATGTCGGGAATTCTTTTTGCGCGGGAGCCGTCGGGCAGGCGGGCGAGGTAGGGGTCGGCTTGCGGGGTGTAAATGTCCATGTCTTCTTCGGCGGTTCCGCCTTGCTCGAAAACGACTTCGGGGCGAGGGCCGGAAAATCCGGCGGCTTCCTCATCGAAGACGAGAGAGAGGCGGCGCGCCTCGGGGGAGAGGACGAAGGCGGGATTGGCCGCCCGGCCTTGCTTGACCTCCACGAAATGGCAGGGGCAGCGGTCTTTTTCGTATTGCCGCTTGAAATCGCGCACCCAGGTGCCGGGAACGCCTTCGCGGCGGTGGAGCAGAACGATATCCGAAAAGTGGATACAGGCCCTGAACCAGGGCAGGACACCGGGCCGCTCCCGGGCCAGCGCGCAATGAACCACGGTGATGACGCGCGCCACGCGGCAGCGGCGCCGCTCCAGCCAAGGCAGGAGGGCCTCGATCTGGCCGCGCGGGTCGGCCCGTCCGTCCGTTAAAAAGAACAGGAGAGAAGCGCCGGGGGGAACCGGCGCGGACTGGATCCGGAGCGGTTCTTCAAGCCGCCAGTTCCGGGCTGTGACGGCGGGCAGGGCGGTGATTTTCGCGGCCCATTCCGGAGATGTTTCGTTCTCCGGGAAAAAAACGCCGGCGGCGCCCCGGGGGGCGGATTCATGGAGGGCGTTTTGCGCCAGGTCAAAGAGGATTTGCCGCCGCCCGGAGCCGGCGGCGCCCAGAATGACATAGACGGGCGTCATGCCGGGTATGGAAAGGAAAAAACGGG
>CAZYUX010000253.1:0-2946 GCA_964650745.1 uncultured Puniceicoccaceae bacterium | reverse complement strand
GGCCTGCCGCGTATCGGGGACGTTTTCTCCGACGAAGACAGTTACAACTACCGCATCCAGAAAATCGAGCGCATTCCCGGAAAGCCCGTCATCCGTTTCCACTGCCAAGTCGCCAAACTCTAATTCATGCAAGCCGCCATCAAACTCCTGAATGAATTTCCCGTTCTGTCCCGCCCGCCGGGCGGGAAAATCCAGAGCAGCATCATGCTGATCCAGCGCGACCTGAAGGGATTCCAAACCGGCCTCGACGAGTTGCGGGCGGAAGTGCGCCGGAACACGGAATACCGGCTGCGCCAGGAAGGGCCGGTGAAATGAATGACGCCGCGGTCCATTCCGGCCTGGAAGCCTTTGACGCCGCCCTGAAGCGTTACCTGGTTTACAACAAACGCAACCTGGGCGAAATTATCGAGAACCGCGCCCGGCGGCTGCAGTGGGAATTATTTCGGCAATTCAAGGACATCGCCCCGAGTAAGGAAAAACTCGATGCGGAGGCGGCCGCCAGGGGCTACCGCACCAAGCGTCGAAAAGGCAAAGACGGAAAGACACTGTCCTTCGCCCAGGAAATGGCGCTCCGCAAACGCTCAATTCGTTTTCTGTCGGTCAGCTTCCTCGTGAAAGCGTGGAAGGCTAAAAAAGAAGGCCAGAGCGGGACGTTCGCGGCGTTCTCGCGGCGGAAGAAACAAATCGGGCAAGCCATCGTCCGCACGGCGAGAGGGGAACGCAACCCCCGCGTGCGTATACTCAGTTTTCTCGCGGGGGCGGTGAAGCAAAACCAGCAGAGAGGCATCGTGACCCGCGCCCTCAACGCCCAGGCCGCCGACATGGACGCCTACACCCTCCGCAAGCAGCAGGAAGCGATGATGAAAATGGTAGCGAAAGTGTTTAATGCATGAGGTTGACAAAAATATAAGGGCATGAGGCTTTCGGAAGTCATTCCGGCTGTTTTTAACCTGCTGCAGGGCAATCCTTTTTTCACGGACGTCGAGATCATCGCCAGCATCGATGCCGACTACAACAAAAAGCTGGAGTCGGCGTTAAGGGATAAGGGCCTGGCGCTGGTTATCGTCCAGGCGGAAGGAACGGTTCCCAATACTAAAGCGCCGCGCATTCGTCTCGACAACGCGGTGATGGTGTCGGTGCTGGAGAATCCGGCCAAAAACACCACCGGCCCGCACGCCCTCGAAGCCGCCGAGAAAGTCCTCGAGACCATTCACCAGGCCGCCTGGGGCCAACACGGCCTGCAAAACCAATTCACCTGCGGGACGCCCGCCTACGAACTCGGGCCGCTGGACGGCGGGCTGGTCGTTTATTTCTGCAACTTCAACATCGCCACTGTTCAACCTTAACGCAAATGCCCTCGAATGGTCAAAATATTCGTCCGAGGTCAGTTGGCTGTCAATGAGTAGATTATATGCGGGTAGGAAGCGCTTTTGTTCTGTGAAAGTCCAAGAAAATTACGTCTGTAAAACGTCCATCCGAGACATTCCGAGAGGAGAATAAGGAAATTCCATAATTCGGGCAGCATCATACTGCGGTTCAAAGCGAACCTTGGAATAACGGAGACGGAATTAGAGAGATTACGCGGCCTTGCGGTGGTAAAACTTCAACAGGCCGCCCAGACGCTCGGAGCAGTGAATGGCGCCATGCTGAGTCAGCGAACGGCTGTCGGGGAAGGGAATGACATTGCCGATGCCTTGGTGGTTGCGTTCCGCGTGAAAATGCGCCTGATACTCTTTGAGAACCTGGCGCAGGGAGCGCTTCCCGAAAAGGATGAATTGGCTAAGACCCTCTTCCTTGACTGATCTGACCCAGCGTTCGGCGTAAACGTTCAGGTTGGGTGAGTGCGGCGGCAGGATGACCGGTTGGATACCTGAGATTTTCAGCAAATCATCCACGCCGGGCGAGAATTTGTTGTCGCGGTCATGAATCAGGTAGCGGACATTATGCATCCCGCCGTCAAAGCCGGTGGCTTCGCGGATGGATTGCTTAACCCATTCCTCGTTCGGGTTTTCCGTCACGCCGCCGATGACCACGCGCCGGCTTTTCAAATGGATGAAGAAAAGGACGTAACAGGTGACCAGCCCGAAAAGCGTCCAGACCTCGGCGGTGAAAAAGTCTGACGCCCAGAGCACATCGGTGTGGCGTTTAATGAAGGATGCCCATGTCGTGTTGCGCTGGCGCTCGGGCGAAATGGGCAGGCCATTCCTTTTCAGAATATTGCCCACAGTCTGACCTGAAACGTCATAACCCAAATTAAGCAAAGCTCCGGCGATGCGGTCAAAGCCCCAATCGGGATTATCTCTGGCCATGCGCAGCACTAATTCCTCGATGGCGTCGTCAACCGGCGGGCGGCCCGCGCCCTTCTTGCGGCGCTTGGAACCGTCGAACTTTTTCGCTATCAACTCACGGTGCCATTTGAGGAGCGTAGCGGGCTTCACGATGGTAATGGTGTCGGCCAGCAGCTTGCCCAGGGCTTTTCCCTTTTCGGCCAGAACCCGCCGCTCGGCGTCGGTCAGCTTCAGGCGCTTGGTGATTTGCTTGCGCAGGATGCGGTTCTCCTCGATGAGGTATTCGACGCGAAGCAACAGGCTTTTCTCGATGCCGCCGGTGGCATAGGCGAGCAGTTTTATCCAGATATCGGGAATGGTCATAATGAAGCGAAAAATAAACAACCGGTGCGGGCAAGGCGAGTTTATCACGCCGATGCGTTGCGTTGGTATTTGCGGATTGCAATCAATGAAAGCCATTTGCACATTAAAACCGGAATGAGCCTGAAAGCGGATGAAAAGGCGGCGCGGAGAGTCTCCTCATGAAGACGACCATTTTTATTAGCAGTGTTCAGAATGAGTTCGCGGCTGAACGCCGCGCCATGAAAGACTATATTCTGGGCGATATCCTTCTCCGCCGTTTCTTCGACGTCTTTCTGTTTGAAGACATACCGGCATC
>CAZYUX010000252.1:482-3041 GCA_964650745.1 uncultured Puniceicoccaceae bacterium | reverse complement strand
GGCGGAAGCCAGACGCCAGACGGCGCGGCGGATCGTTTTCCTTGGCGCGGATTTTGAGACGACGGCCCCCGCCGTGGCTTGCACGTTACAGCAAGCCCGCAAGGAAGGCCTGAATAATTTCTCCGTCCTCTGCGCCCACAAGCTCATTCCTCCCGCCATGGCCGCTTTGCTGGCATCCGGAGAGGTGCGAATAAACGGCTTCCTCTGCCCCGGACACGTCAGCGTCATTATTGGAGCGCAAGCCTACGAATTCATCTGCCGCGATTACGGCATCCCCTGCGCCGTGGCGGGATTCGAGGCCCGGGATATGGCGGAGGGTCTGGAGATGCTGCTGCGGCAGCTTTCGGCCGGGCGCGCCGAAGCGCAAATTCAATACCGGCGGAGCGTGGACACCGGAGGCAACCCCGCCGCCCGGGCCGTCACCGGAGAAGTGTTCGAGATTGAAGACGAAAGCCTCTGGCGCGGCCTGGGCGCGATTCCCGGCAGCGGCTTGATCATTCGCGGCGCTTACGCCGCTCACGACGCCGCCAAGGTGTTTGCCGGACTGGATGTGCCGGCCCCCCGCGAGCCTCCGGGATGCCGTTGCGGAGATGTCCTGAAAGGAGCGGCATCCCCGCCGGATTGCCCTTTGTTCGGGAAACGCTGCACACCCGAAAATCCCGCCGGCGCCTGCATGGTTTCCAGCGAGGGAACCTGCGCCGCTTATTATAAATATGCCCGCCGCGCCGCCGCCTCATAACCCTTGCCGGGTTTCCGCGGGGCGCGGCTTCACGCCGCGGGCAAGCAGTGTTTCAAAGCAAGGGGGGCGGGGCTCTTTCACAACCATGTTGACTTCGGCGTTGCGGAAACCGGCTTCCTTGAGCCAGCGGTAAAGAACATTCTCTTTAAAGCCCAGCCACACATCCGCATACAAGTCGCGCGCTTTCTCAAAGTGGTGTTCCTTCAAATCCAGAATGATAACCTGGCCCGCCGGGCGCAGAATGCGGAAAGCCTCGCGGATGGCTTTGCGGGGACGCCGGGCATGGTGCAGCGCCTGGCTGAACAGCGCCAAGTCCACACTCCCGTCCGCCAGCGGCGGTTCTTCCAGACTGCCCAGCTGGTAAAAAAGATTGTCGAAACCGTTCTCCGCCGCCAGCCGCGCCCCCACCTCCACCATTTGCGGGGAATTATCAATGCAGTAAACGGCTTTGGCCCGGCGGGCCAGAAGCTGGGACAACAGCCCCTCGCCCGCTCCAAGGTCGGCGATTTCGATGGGCGGCGCCAAGTGGAGCAGCAGATGGCCGATCGCCTCCCATGAGCGTCCCGGACAGTATTTTTTTCCCAGTTTCCCCGCTATCTGGTTGAAGTAACGTTCGGCGGCCCGCCGGCGCTTTTCGAGCAGGCGTTCGAGGTTTGCCTCGTCTTCCGTCATTTCGGCGCACCCGGACTCGTTGTTCCGCGCCAATTCGATTAACTGGCGCGCTTCCGGCCGCAGCCGGGGATTGAGCGAATAATAAGCCCGCTTGCCGTCCTTGCGGTCCGCCACCAGCCCCCCCTGGCGCAAAATGCCAAGATGCGATGAGATGCGCGACTGCCCCATATCGAGCACCTCCTGCAACTCGGCCACTGACAGTTCCTCCCGCGCCAGCAGCGCCAGCAGCCGCAGCCGCGTCGCGTCACCCAGCAGTTTCAACAATTCCCACAATTCCATTGCCGGCTGTCATCATTCCGCGCGTTCCCCGCCGGTCAAGCCCAGAGCATGCTTCAAGTCTGTGAGGCGATACGCGGACGGCATGGAGTCTTTCGTCAGGGAATTCGTTTGCAAGTTTGCCGCCGCCCGGTTCCATCGTGAAAGATTCGTGCTGACAGATGCCCTTATTCACCGCTTCCTTTGGGAGAGTGGCGGCCAGGCAGGAAGCCGCCCGGGCGCTCCCAGCCTGATTGAAAGAAAGATGAAAAATATCATGGTTTTTCCCGGCCGCCTGAGCCGCGGGGAAGAAATCCCTCCGAAGTGGCTCAAAGGCAAAGGGCAAGGCTCCTGATATTTTATCGAAACCCGATCCGCTCATGGATTAACCTGGATATTTCATAAAAACGGAAAGGTGCGGATGAGAAACAAACGTCTTTGGCGGATTTTGCTTATAAGCATGCCGGTTTTGGCTGGCGGAGCGGAAGAGGCTCCCCCCGGTCTCGTGAAACTGCCTGAATACACGGTGCGGGCCGCGCCTCCGGCCAGCGTGGAGCCCGCCCCGGCGTTCTCCCAGCCAATCTCCGCCTTGCGTTTCCAGCCGCTGGCGGATGTGCAAAGCCGCAACCTGGCGGAAGCCCAGGGGGATGTCAGCATCCGGGGCGGACTTTTTTCCAACACCGGTTTTCAAATCGGCGCCGCCGCCTTGTATGATCCGCAGACGGGGCATTACGCGGCGGAGATTCCCGCGCCTCCGGCGATGCTCGGCCCGCCCGAAGTCGTTACCGGCGCGGAGAACGCCCTGCGGGGGTTCAATGCCGCCGCGGGATCCTTGCGTTATGGATGGCGGCCGCTCGAGCCCGGTTTTCACGGCGCCATCGCCAGCGCAATCG
>CAZYUX010000252.1:0-472 GCA_964650745.1 uncultured Puniceicoccaceae bacterium | reverse complement strand
CCGATCTCAATCGGCAGTGACCAGGCCAGCCGCCAGCAGGCGCTTTTGTCCTATTTGCCGGCGAGCGGGGATCCGGAATGGAAAACGGGGGCGCAAGTGGAGATGGCCCGCTCCGCCGGGGAAGGCTCCCGGCCTTGCGGAGATTATGACTTTCACAGGACGGCCGGGCGGGCGCAACTCCTTACACCGCGTTCGCAAACGGATCTGTTCGCCGGACGGCAGACAAAGTTTTTCGGCTGGCCCAACCTCTACACGCCCTATGGCTCCAACGAAACGGAAGACCTGGACACCCGCCTGGTGATGCTGCGGCACCGGCAAGAACTGGAACGCGGTTTTTTGGACGCCGCGCTCTATTACCGGCGCCACGAGGATGACTACGAGTTCGACCGCTTCCGCCCCGGATTGTTCAACCCTTACGAGCACGAAACCGAAGTGTGGGCTTGCGGCGCGGCCGGACGCTGGGAAGGGCAAG
>CAZYUX010000251.1:0-3047 GCA_964650745.1 uncultured Puniceicoccaceae bacterium | reverse complement strand
AGCAAACCCGCCGCCTGTTCCTCACGGAAAAAGTCAGACAAAGCGGCTCGCGTTTTGCCTTTAAAGCCATGGCAACTGTCGGCTATCAGACAATCTTCCTTGCGGCGGCCCCTGTTTTTCTCATCATGGGAGCCGGTTTCGGCTTGCGCCGCATGCGCTGGCTGACGCGGGAAGCGGACGCCAGCTTGCTCAAACTGGTGGTTCGGGTGTTGTATCCATGCCTGATCTTCAGCGTCGCCACAGGCAATCCGGCTCTCGATAACGCGGCCAATCTGGCTTTTTCGCCCCTGACCGGTTGCTGCACGGTCCTGCTGGGATTCCTCCTGGCTTATTATGCGGCTTCTTTCCTGGAAATGGACCCGAACAGCCGGCGCACATTCGCCTTTTCCACCGGCTTGTATAACTACGGTTTTATCCCCATCCCCTTAATCGCACTGCTCTTTCCCGGCAGCGAAACCATGGGGGTGCTCTTCGTCCACAATCTCGGGGTGGAAATCGCCTACTGGACAGCGGGCATCATGATCGTATCGGGGACGGCCCTGCGCGAGGCCTATAAAAAAATCTTGAACCCGCCGGCCGCCGCAATCCTCGCCGCGCTGGCCGTCAACGCCGCGGGATGGGGCAACGCGATCCCCGTGTTTTTGGACAGAAGCCTCTCCATGCTGGCCGCCTGCGCCATTCCCTTGGGGCTGATTCTTTGCGGCGCAATCCTGGCCGATTTTTTTAAAGAGGTCACATGGAGGAAAACCTGGAAAATTTCCCTGGCCGCCTGTGCGGTCCGGCTGGGATTGCTCCCGCCGGTTTTCGCGCTTCTGGCTTGCTGGCTGCCTGTCACCATCGAACTGAAGCGCGTCATCGTGGTTCAAGCGGCCATGCCCGCGGCCGTTTTCCCGATAGTGATCGCCCGGCATTACGGCGGACGCCCCGGAGTGGCCGTTCAGGTCGTCCTAACCACCAGCGCCCTTGCCCTGGTTCTTATCCCCTTCTGGATCGCCTTCGGATTGCGGCTCATCAGCGGATGAAGGAATGCTTCGGCGCAACAGGCTCTCGACTTGACCGAGGAAACCGGCCGGATGAGAAGCTCTCCCGCCCGGCGGCAGAATAACCTGGCCCTTGCCGTTAAGCACCGCCAAAGCGGGAATCCCCCGCCCGGCATAACGCGCGAGCACGTTTCCGCCCCTCTCTTTATAGCGCAGCCCAGGCCACGGCATTTCCGCTTCCCGCATGTATCTTAACATGGCTTTCTCCGACCGGTCAAAGCTGACAAACACGGTCTCGAAATCCGCGCCCTCTCCTTCCATGCGGTTGTGAAACTTCACAAGTTTCGGCGTGAACCGCCGGCACGGCCCGCACCAGTGCGCGGAATAATAAACCAGGTAATACTTGGGATCGCCTTCCAGCGCGCAAGGGACAAACCGGTTATCCCCCGGCCTCACCAGCTTGCCCGCCAGCGCCCGGCCAATAAGAGAAGACCGGGATCCGCCATCCGGTTTTCTCTTCTCCGCCCCAGATGAATTCCCCGCCACGCTCACCGGAACGCAAGCCCACATGGCAACCAAAACCGGCGGCAACAACCGGCCGGCCTGCTTCCACAAAACTTTCATACGGAATAACGGCACTATTATTTCCGCATGTCACGTACACAAAAAAAACCTTTATGCAAGGTTATTCGGCGCAAGCCCCGCTGCTTTGCCGCGCGGTTTTACCCCCGCGAATCCACTCTCCCTCCGCCCCATACTTTTCCCTTTCGGCTTGCCAACCCCGTTTTTTCCACCATCTTAACCCGCACGGCCCGGGTGGCGGAATTGGCAGACGCAGTGGACTCAAAATCCACCGCCCCCTAAAGGCGTGAGGGTTCGAGTCCCTCCCCGGGCACCACCTTTAACCCGTTGATTCTCAACGGGTTTTTAATTTGCAATAAATTCACTTTGCCCCCGTTAAATTTTAATACTTAATTCTTAATAGAGGAAACCGCCTCTAACCCTATTAAATGGTCAAAAACATGAACCCTGGACGCTTCTTTCTTAACTCCTTCCATCAGTTCTGTAAGTCCTTCTCCATCAACAACTGATTGCATGTGTTGGACATCTAATGATGCATAGATAATTCCTCCAAAACAACACCTCGAATACTCTATCCCCTTCCACTCCAACAACTTACATTCATGCAAAATTGCTCTTCGAATTTACGTCGAATTCAAGTATTATTAAGCTTTAACGCTCCTTGGCCTTAAAAGCAAAAACTCGTTGTTTATCAACGAGTTAAAGGTGGTGGCGAGAGGCAGAATCGAACTGCCGACACAAGGATTTTCAGTCCTTAAAATAGAGAGGTAAGATAATGTATTACCCGTTCATTATCAACGGGATATACATCCGCTCAAATTTGATATTTTGCAAAAGCGAGTAAAAGGCAACAAAAACAGGCAGAATTTCGTCGAATTGGCAGTGTCCTTCTCATCTGTATTTTGCGAAAGGTTACTCAGTGACTTGGATGCGATAGAATACTGGTGCGCCAGGAGAGGGTAGCGTCCAAGGCCATGAGAGGATGCGGCCCGTGCCGATAACGGGGAAGTCAATGTTACCCCAGGATTGCAGATCGGTGCAGGACTCAAGCTGGTAGGTTTTGCCTAACTCGGAAATGATTTCCAGGTCCATCGTCTTCTGGAGAACTATTTGTCCCGACTCGGGCCAGACTTTCTGATTGTAATACCAAACAAACACGCCACTGGCTATGAGTGAATCTATAATCGTTTTAGCTGGCGAGCCATTGCTGATGTCGAGGTAATTGAAATCAATATAAACATCATATAATTGAGTCATTCCATCCAAGGCGCTGATATCTCTAATCTGGTTGTCGCTAATCCGTAATGTTCCCAAACCGGATAAACTACTTACCGGGCTAATATCACTGATTTCATTTTCATCAAGATAGAGCCAGGCCAGACTGCTTAGCCCACTCACAATGCTTATATCGCTGATTTGATTGTTAGAAAGGTAAAGGATGATAAGGTTGGTCAAACCGCTTAAGGGGTTTATATCGCTGATCTG
>CAZYUX010000250.1:0-3120 GCA_964650745.1 uncultured Puniceicoccaceae bacterium | reverse complement strand
AAAAATGGCTCCAGATAACCCTACAACTTGCCCAGGCGAGCGAGGATGACGGCGGCGGCGCAGGCGCAGGCGGTTTCGGAGCGCAGCACGCGCCGGCCCAGGCTGGCAAGGGTAAAGCCGCGGCCGCGCAGGCATTGCCGCTCCCCGGCGGACCATCCCCTTTCCGGCCCGGTGGCGAGGTGAACCGGAAGCGCGCCCAAAGCCACGCGGGAAAGCGGCGCCGTGGCTTCGTAAACGTCCAGAGCCAGCCGCGCCCCGGATTCCACTTGCGCGAGGGCGGCTTTCAGGCCGGGATAATGCCGCACTTCGGGGATGTTCGTGGCGAAGGCTTGCTCCGCGCCCTGGATGAGGTGCCGCCGCCATTCGCCGGTGCTCCACAGTTTGCTGCCGGCGTAGGAGGGCTCGCCTTTTTCGCTTTGAAAAAAAGAAACGGCGGATAGTCCGATTTCCGCGGCGGCGCAAAGGATTTTCCGGGCGGTTTGGGGGCGGGGCAGCCCTGCGATTAAATGCACTGGGTGCAGCGGTTCCGGTTCATCCGTCCAGGTGAATTCCAGCTCCATTTCCGGTTCCAGCGCCTGCACGCGCGCCTTGCCCCGCGGGCCGTTGACGGCGCCAACGTCAAAACTTTCACCCGGTTTCGTCTTTAAAACCCGGCGGACATGCGCCGCCCGCGGATCGTCCGGCGCCAGCGTTATCCTCGTTTCCGCCTTCTCGAATAAGATGAGATTCATCGGCGCCAGCCGCACCGCGGCGTCAGTAAGATTCCAGCCCGCCGGTGTTGAAGTTGGTGAACCACATGGGGTTTGTGCTGGGGATGTAATACCAAAGCCACACGGGGTCGCGCGCGCGGTAAACGAATGGATAAACCGCGCGGCCGGTCCAGAACCAGCCGTGCCGGTCATGCCAGAACCAGATGCTCTCTTGCGCCGTTCCGCAACAGTAGAGCCACCGCCATTGGAAATGGTAAATCCAGGGGAAAAAAGCTTCGCTGAAATAGCCGAACCAAACGGATTGCCGCAAGCCGCCGCCAAAGTCGTAAGTGTTTTCCCATAAGTAGTCCGTCCCGGGCTCGGGAACCCGGCCCTGGCGGGCCGGACCGGCGCGGAATTGGGGCCATGAGCTGTCAGCGGGGCCTTCCCCGGCCGCGAATTTATACAGGAAACCGTCGTTCATGCCGATGTAAAGCTCCCCTTGGGGCGTGAGAAGCGCGGAGGAATCGTTGATGGCGGCGAAAGAGGCCGTCCACGCAAGCCATGATTCACCGTTTCCGGAAGGCCGAACCGCGAGAAGTTCACTCACGCCCGGTTCCGCGTAAGCGGCGATGTACAGGAGACCGTCACTGCCCAGCGCGGGGGAGGCGTAATAGACGTCGCCTATCAGGAACGACCAAAGCTCCAGTCCGTCATCCACCGCATAGAGATAGCCGTCCCGCGAAGCGAAGTAAACCGTCCCGTCCGGGCCAACGGCGGGCGAGGAGTCCACCTTGTCCAGTGCGGCAAAATCCCACAGGAGCATTCCCTCAGGGCTTACCGCGTAAAAATGGCCATTGCCCGAGCCGAAATAAACCGTCCCGTCCGGGCCGATGGCGGGAGAGGAATGGATGCGGCTGTCCAGTCCTTCAATTGACTCGGCGCAATATGTCCACAATGCTTCGCCTTGGGGGCTGAAGGCGTAAAGGCAGCCGTCGTAAGAAGCGGCATATACCGTTCCGTCCGGCGCCACCGCCGGGGAAGCGTCAACAGCACCCAGGGTGACGGCGAACCATTTGAGCGTTCCCTCCGGCGTCAGGGCATAGAGCAGGCCGTCTCCCGATCCCGCATAAACGGTTCCGCCGGGCGCCACGGCAGGAGAAGACAGGATGGGGCCGCCGGTTTCGAACTGCCATTTCAAGGCGCCCGTGGCGGCGTCCAGAGCGTAGAGATAATTGTCCCACGAGCCGAAATACACGGTGCCTTCATGCACGGCGGCGGTGGAGTCAATCCAGTCCCCGGCGGTGAAGACCCACTTCAAACCGCCGCCGGAAGAAAGGGCATAGAAAAGACCGTCTTCAGAACCGACGTAGACCGACCCGTCCGGCCCCATGGCGGGAGAAGCAAAAACGGCCCCGCCAGTGAGGAATTTCCACACTTCCGCGCCCGGCGCCGGCATCCCGGCGAAAACCGGAGATCCTATCCAAAACAAAACGACAATCCATGCTGAAAAGCGTTTCATGAGTTATGAATCCTATGCTACGTGAAAACCGGCAATTCGGACACCCAGGCTAATGCCTTTCCCTTTCATGAGTCAATCCCGGGAACAATTATTTGAAGCCTCCGAAGCCATTCGTGTTGCTTAATTCCTGCCGGGGATTCATAAACGGCGGATGAACATGCGCATTGGCACCGGTTACGATTTACACCGCTTTGTGCCGGGGCGCCGGCTGATCCTCGGCGGAGCGGCCATACCTCACGACCGCGGGTTGGCCGGGCACTCGGACGGCGATTGCCTCTCTCATGCGCTGGCCGACGCAATCCTGGGCGCCGCGGGCTTGCCGGACATCGGCCATTATTTTCCGGACACCGACGAACAACACCGGAACATGGACTCGCTTGAAATCCTCCGCCGGGCCAAAGCCGAAGCCGAACGGCTGGGGCGCGCCATCGTGAATCTCGACGCCGTGATTATCACCGAAGCCCCGAAAATGACGCCGCACCTGAAGGGAATCAAAAAATCCCTCTCTCAAGCATTGAACCTCCCTCCGGACGCCATCGGACTGAAGGCCAAAACCAATGAAAGGCTCGGCGCAACCGGCCGGGGCGAAGCCCTCGCCGTCCACACCGTTTGTCTCCTGTCCTCCCCCGCTGCTGGTTGCCGGGGGATATAGCGGTCAGTTATATGCGCGAGTGACGGATTTTTGAGTCCTTGTTGAAAGGGCAAAGGGCAACACTCCGGATTGGTTGAAGATAACAGGAGAGAAAAGCTCCTCATGGGGGGCGGCGCGGCGGCCAGGCTTTTTCTTCCGGCGGCGGCGGGCGGACTGCCCGCGCTCACCGGCCAAAACATCAAAATAAAAAGTGAGTTCGAAATTATTACTCCGAAAAAAATAGAATGGACATTTAGGCGGCATAACGGACGGCGGGA
>CAZYUX010000249.1:0-3126 GCA_964650745.1 uncultured Puniceicoccaceae bacterium | reverse complement strand
TTCTGCCGCCGGACCGCATCTTCTGCCTGAAGCTGGTTTCCGGTTGTCCGGAAGCCAGACCCCTGGAAAAATCCGGCTTGAACAAACTCCTGGCGGAACGGCTGGGCGAAGTGTCGGATTTCGTTTCTCAAATGAACCGCGTCCTGCCGGAAAAAAGCGTTTGGATGAGAGATGATGAGGCCCGGCTGAACCGCCTGGGCGAAGCGTGGCGCCTGACGGCCACCCAGCGGCGCCAGATCCGCGACGCCGCGATATGCCGCGTCCTGCGCGGCGGCTCCACCGATGTCATGGAGACCCGCCTGGCGCTGACACCCGCCGGCAAGGCGCGCCGCAACCGGCTTTTTCACGAACTCCGCCATGAGCTTCTGGCTGAATAATTTCTCGCACTTGTATATCGAGCGGGACGCCGCGGAGCACGTCCGCGCGGCGCGCTGGCGCAAGCGCTTTCCCGGGGCGGAAACCGTCCGGATCGGTGACTGGCGCGATTTTTTCAACCGGCCGGGACAGGACTTCAACCGCCAGAAACGAAGCCGAAAGCTCATCCTGGCGGTCAAAAAGAAACCGTTTCTGCATCAATGCCCTGAATGCGTCTCCGGCGGCGCGCATCCCAACTCCTATTACACATCGCCGGCGATCAACTGCCCCTATGACTGCGCCTACTGTTTTTTGCGAGGACGGTATCCGTCGGCGAACCTGACAGCTTATGTCAACCAGGAAGACTTTTTCGAAGCCGCCCGCAGGATGGCGGAGAAACGGCGCGCCCCGTCCGCGCCGCTGTATCTGGCCGTTTCCCATGAGACGGACTTGGCGGCTCTCGAGGGCCGGCTCGGCTTGTGCCGGGAGTGGATCGAATTCAGCCGGAGGGAACCGGATATCGCCATTGAAATCCGCACCAAGAGCGCCGCTGTCCGGCCCGTGTCAACCATTCCGCCGCACCCGCGCGCCGTTTGGGCGTGGACGCTTTCCCCGGAGCCGGTTGTGAAAGCTTATGAGAAAAAGACACCGCCGTTAGCCCGCAGGCTCGAGGCGGCCCGGCGGGCGGTCGAGGCGGGCTGGCCGGTGCGTTTGTGCTTCGATCCCGTGCTGCGCGTGAAAGGCTGGCAAGACCTCTGCCGGCAATGCGCCGAAGAAACGTTCGCCGTCATCCATCCGGATAAAATCCGCGATGTCACGGCGGGGGTTTTCCGCATCGGGCAGGATTATTTCAAGCGGGCCAAGAGGCGCGCCGGGAGCGACTTATGGTTTTTGCCTTACGCGCATGAGGAGGGGGCCGTCTCTTACACAAAGGAAGAACGGCTGGAAATGGCTGGCTTTTTCGCAAAACTTCTGGCGCAATACGTCGAAAAGGAAAAAATAAAAATATGGATGTAGCCATTGTTACTGGCGCGGCCGCCGGCTTGGGTTTGGCCGTGGCCAAAAAACTGGTCGCCATCGGCTTCCGGGTTTACGGACTGGGCGGAGACTACCGGGAAACCTCCTATTCCCACCGTTATTTCGTGCCCGCGCCGTGCCGGCTGGAAGATTTAGCGGAAGTGACAAGCAAGGTGGAAGACATTCTGCGGCGCGAGGGCGATGTTTTCGCGCTGGTGAACAACGCCAAGGTTTATC
The DNA here is from genome assembly GCA_964650745.1 of uncultured Puniceicoccaceae bacterium. GTDB lineage: Bacteria > Verrucomicrobiota > Verrucomicrobiia > Opitutales > CAZYUX01 > CAZYUX01. The sequence goes on along the minus strand of CAZYUX010000249.1, from coordinate 1,518 downwards.
CAGCGGAAAACATCAACGATTCCGACTGGCGGGAAATTCAGCGCGCCGCGGCCGTCAACCTCGCCCTGCCCGTGGTCCTCACGCAATTGGCGCTGCCGGGGTTGCGCCGTCTCCAGGGCCATATCATCAATCTGGCCGCCACCTCCGCCATGACCGCCCGGGGCGGCCCCGCCGGGGCCGCTTGCGACGGCGGCTTGCGCTGGATGTCCGAAGCGCTCTTCGAGCAGCTGCGGGACGAGGGCGTCCACGTGACGCTTGTTTTCCCCCGGTCCAACCGCGTCCGCCCGGAAAACCAGCGGCCCGCCGCCATTGAGGCCGGGGCCGTGGCCGAAACCGTGGCCCAAATTGTCGCCCATCGCGGCGGCAACGTCATCACGGAAGTGGTCATCCGCCCTCAGCGCACGCGGGAGCCGCGGACGCTGCCGCCGCTCGACCTGCCCCGAATCGACCCGCAAGCCGAAATCCGGCCCGGCCAGGCCGCTCTGGCCAAAACCCGGCGGCAAGTCAAACACGCGGCGAAAAAAGTTCAAACGAAGCCGAAGGCATCCCGGAAAAAAACAGTGGAAACGAAGAAACGCCTGGCGGAGGAGAAACAAGCCGCCGCCCGCTCCGGCTCCGCACCGCCCGCGCGGAAAAAAGCCGCGGTGGTTAAAAAGACGTATTCCAAGGTAAAGAGGGCAACGAAACCGGCGGCCGAAAATAATGCCGCCGCCGCAAGCCGGAGCGCCCGCCGCCGGAAACCCGCGAAAAAGAAAACCGCAAAAGGCTGACCGCGTTCCCGCCGGAGGGGTTTCGCGGCAGCCCGCAAAAAGGGCGCCCGAAGACCGCGGTCTTCGGGCGCGCCGCAGAAATGGTTTTTATTGAAGATCAGATGACGCCGTGGGCGAGCATGGCGTCGGCCACGCGGAGGAAGCCGCCGATGTTGGCGCCGGCGACGAGGTTCCCGGCCCGGCCGAATTTTTCGGCGTTGGTCATGCAGGTGTTGTGGATGTGGACCATGATGTCATTGAGTTTGCGGTCCACTTCCTCGAAGGTCCAGCTTTGCCAGACGGCGTTTTGCTGCATCTCGAGGCCGGAGACGGCGACGCCGCCGGCGTTGGCCGCCTTGCCCGGGCCGAAGAGCACCCCGGCCTCGTGGAACACGTCCACCGCCTCGGGCGTGCAAGGCATGTTGGCGCCTTCGGTGACGGCGATGCAGTCATTTTTGACCAGCATCCTGGCCGACCCGTCATCTATTTCATTCTGAGTGGCGCTGGGGAAGGCCAACTCGCCTTTGACTTCCCATATGTTGCCGTTCTCCTTGTATTCGGCGCCCTTTTTGCGTTCGGCGTATTCCTTGATGCGGGCGCGTTCCACTTCCTTGAGCCGCTTGACCAACTCGACGTCAATGCCGTCTTTGTCCACGATATAGCCGTTGGAATCGGAGCAGGCGATGGCTGTGGCGCCCAGCTCGTGGAGTTTCTGGATGGTGTAGATGGCGACGTTGCCGGAACCGGAAACAACGGCGGTCTTGCCCTT
>CAZYUX010000248.1:0-3147 GCA_964650745.1 uncultured Puniceicoccaceae bacterium | reverse complement strand
GCGAGTTTTCAAAGGTGCGGCAAATCCGCCTGCCCGGGCGCGGCCCGGATGTGCTGCCCCGTTATCTGCGGCTGTTGCGGGAAAAGGCGGGGAAGTGGCTCGACGTCCGGCCCGACCGCGTGTTTTTTCCCGAAAGCGTTCCCGATGACCCTTTTTACGGCAACCAGTGGGCCTTTCCTCTCGCCGGCGCGGAAGCCGCGTGGGATTATACCACGGGGAGCCGGGAAATCGTCGTGGCCATCGTGGACACCGGCATGATGGCCGATCACGAAGACCTGTCGGCCAATCTGTGGCATTTTGATTTGGAAACTCCGGATAATGGCGTGGATGACGACGGCAACGGCTGCATAGACGACACGCAGGGCTGGGACTTTTACGAGAACGACAATTTGCCCCAGGACACGCACGGGCACGGGACGCACCTGGCGGGAACCATCGGCGCCGCGGGCAACAACGGTTTGGGGGTGTGCGGAGCCAACTGGCGGGTGAAAATTCTGCCTTTGCGCGCCGGGGCGTATTCTTTTCCCGAAAGCCTGCTGGTGCTGGCCATAGACTATGCCGTGAGTTTGAAAAAGGATTACGGCGTCAATGTGGCCGCCATCAACAATTCATACGGGGGGCGCCTGCCGGATGAAGAGCCGGACACCCGGAGCCCTCTTTATCTGGCGCTGGAAAGAGCCGGTCAGGCGGACATCCTCTGCCCGGCGGCGGCCGGCAACGACGGCACGGACAATGACAGCCTGGACGAGGAAGGCCAGTCCCAGCATGTTTATCCCTCGGATTACGATCCCGGCAACATCCTCTCGGTCACGGCAACGGATTCCTCCGACGCCCTGTTTGTGAAAGGCAACTACGGGATCATTTCAGTGGACATGGCGGCGCCTGGGGTAGGCATCTATTCAACCCGGCGGGACGGGACATACGAAAATAAGACCGGAACCTCGATGGCCGCGGCCATGGTTTCCGGCGCCGCGGGCTTGACGAAGGCCTTGAACCCCAACCTGGGCGCGACCCAGATCAAGCATATTATGCTGGGGACGGCGTATCCTCTGGACGATCTGGCGGGAAAAACCGTGTCGGCCGGCCGCCTGGATTTGTCGGCTTGCATCCTGGAAGCCAACACATACTGCCGGATTTCCTGGACCGAAACACCGCCGGATTACCTGCCGCTGGAGCGCCCTTGCGAATTCACCGTGGAGGCTTGGAACGAGGACGGCGCGGTGGCCGCGGTCAATTTCTACCTCGATGGCGGTTTGGTTTTCCGCGACGAGGACGGAAGTGACGGCTGGAGCCATTCCTGGACTCCCGCCGCCGAAGGCGATTTCCTCTGGAAAGTATCCGCGGAAGACGGATTCGGGCGGGAGGTTTTCCTGCCGGAACGCAAAATCAAAACCCTGCCGCCTTACGCTTATTGGAAAACGCTTCACTGGGGGGAGGCTTTCGCCTCCGAGCCATCGGCGGACGATTTGGCGGACCCCGACTCGGACCGTTTGGAAAACCTGCTGGAGTTTTATTTCAACACCCATCCGCTTGCCGCTTACGACAAACCCTCCCGGCTGCCGGTCCTCTCGGCGGAAAAAAGCGCGGACGGAAAGCGGCGGCTGGTCTTGAATTACCACCAGAACTTCCTCGCCCGCGCCGGTCAGGAAACGCCCCAAACGTCAGCTGATTTAACGGCATGGGCGGACACCGTTGCGGAGAGCCGGGAGATTTTGGGGCAGGATCCGGAGACGGGAGATTTTCTAATCGAAATGAAAATTGCTTTTCACGAATCCCGGCGTTTTATAAGGTTGCGCATCACTCCTCCATGATCCGGCAGGGGCGTCCGGGCGGACGGGCTTGACAGGGAGAGCGGCGGCGGAAACAATAAAGGGCCGGGGAAAGGATGTCATGGTTCAAGTCAATGCGCAATTGAGCACGGGAGTGACCGGTCTGGACCGGGCGCTGCGGGGTTTGATTCCGGGGGACAACATCGTCTGGCAGGTGGACGATATAGGCGATTATGCTCCTTTTGCCGAGGTTTACGCCCATTCGGCGCTGGCGCGGGGACGGCGGCTGGTTTACTTCCGCTTCGCGGGACACAGGGAGGTGATCCAAAGCGTGCCGGGCGCGGAAGTTCACAAACTGGATCCGCGGACCGGGTTCGAGTCTTTCGTCGCGGACTTGCATAAAGTCATCGAGGAAACCGGGCGGGGGGCGTTTTACATATTCGACAACCTTTCGGATCTGGCGGTGATCTGGCGCAGCGGGCCGATGCTGGGCAATTTTTTCATGCTCACGTGCCCGTATCTTTATGACATGGAGGCCATCGCTTATTTTGCCATGAAGCGCCGTTTCCACCTTTCTGAAACGCGCAAGCGCATCATACAGACCTGCCAGGTTTTCCTCGACGCCTACCGCCACCAGGGCCGCCTCTACGTGCACCCGATAAAAGTCCAGCAGCGCCATTCGCCAACCATGTATATGTTGCACGTGTGGGAGGGGGAGGATGATTTTCATCCTGTGACGGAAAGCGCCGTCACAGCGGAGATACTCAGTGCCACCCCCTTTCTTCCGATGACCGAGGATGAACGCTACCAGGGCGTATGGCATCATGGATTTTACCGGGCGGAGCGGCTGCTGCGCGCCATTGAGCGCGGAGAGCACAAAGAAGAGGAAGAAAAGGAAATCCGGCGCGAGCTGATCCTGATGGCCATCACACGGGACGAGCGCATCGGCGCGATGATCGAAAAATTTTTCACCATCGAGGATCTCTTCCACATCGGGCGGCGGATCATCGGCTCGGGGCTGATCGGGGGCAAGTCCATCGGCATGCTGCTGGCCCGCAACATTCTCCGGCATCTGGACCCGGAAATCAGCCAGAAACTCGAGCCGCACGATTCCTTCTATGTCGGCTCGGACGTGTTCTACACCTTCCTTGTGGAGAACGGAATATGGCGCGGCGGACAGCGGCACCTGGAGCCGGACGATTACATCGAAGGCACGGACAGGATGCGCCAGCGCATCATCGTGGGCGCATTCCCCGATTATATCAAGGCCCAGTTTCAGACCATGCTGGATTATTTCGGCCAGGCGCGCATCATCGTGCGCTCCAGCAGCCTGCTGGAGGACAATTTCGGGCACTCATTCGCGGGCAAATACGAGAGC
>CAZYUX010000247.1:0-3198 GCA_964650745.1 uncultured Puniceicoccaceae bacterium | reverse complement strand
TTCGAGGGGCATCCGGCGGTAATTGGCCAGCGGTTCCGTGAAGCATTCGCGCCGGGCGCAGTCCGGCCCGAATGGACCGCTTCCAGCCTCAATTTCGCACAATCCCAGCCAGCGGTCTTCCTTTTCTTTGCGCCGCCGGAACAGATCCGGCATGGCGGGAAGCCTGTCCGGTTCGGCTTCGAATGATTCAAACAACGCCGGATTTTCCCTGGCCAGGACCGCCGGCTCGAAAAACATCCAGGTTGCCTTTTTCCCGAGGTAATCGAAAATATTGTCTGGCCGGGCGGCTTGCGCGGGAGCGAATGAAACGACGCTGATTTCAGAGACATTTCCGGTTGTCCGTTGTGTGGCGGGATCGTAAGTCCGGATGGACTCGATCCGGTCTCCGAAAAAGTCAATTCGGCAGGGGGCTTCAGCGTTGACGGGATAAATGTCAACCAGCCCGCCCCGCACGGCGTATTGGCCGGGTGTTTCACATACCGCTTCACAGTCATAGTCCAGCTCTCCGCCGAGTTTTTGCGCCAGTTTGCGGAAGGGAAATTTCCGGCCCGCGCGCAGACGTAATTCCCGGGCCGCCAGCGCGTCCGGAGAAGGGGCCGGGTGAAAAAACCCCTTTGGCGTGGTGATGAGGAGCAAACGTTTTCCGGCGGGAGGTTTTTCGCGAAACTCGAGCAGGCGGGCGAGGGCGGCCAGGCGGCCGCATTGCAAGTCGAAAACCCGCGGGTCTTCAGTCCCGAAATCCGGCGCTTCAGGCAGCACTTGGATTTCTTCCGCCAAGCCTTTGTTCCGGTAAAGTCCGGCGCAGAAATCCAAGCCCCCGGCCCATTGTTCCGCCATCCGGAGATTTGAAACAAACAGCACCGCGATGCGGGCCGTGAATGCGCGCGCGCGCAACAAGCCGGCAGCCGCAATGGGCCCGGCCTCCTTCGCCACGCCGGTGAAGACGGCAGTTTTTTCCCCGTTGAAAGTAACCGTCGGCATGATCCGGCAGGAATAATGAAACCGCCGGATTAAACGCCGTTCAAATCACCGGCGCAAGCCGCTATATCGGCAAGATGCTTGTCTCTTTCCGCTGCCGGCAGGAGAGCGGTTTCGAAGCCGCAGCGGGCCAGCCGGGCCAGCTCCTGCCTCGTAAATCCAAGTTCTTTCGCCAGAGCCAGGTATTCGCCGGACAGCGTATTGCCAAAGATGATCGGATCGTCCGTGCTTATGGTGCAGCGTATTCCGGCGTCGAAAAGCGGGCGGATGGGATGTTCCCGCATCGAGGGCGCCACGCGGAGTTTGACGTTGCTCGATGGACAGATGTCGAGCGTTACCCCGCGTTCGGTTAACAGCCGCGTCACATCCGCATCCTCGATGGCGCGCACACCGTGCTCAATCCGGGTGACTTCCAACTCCTCGATGATCAGGCGCACCGATTCCGGCCCGACGCATTCTCCGGCATGGGCTTTGAGGAATTTGCCCGCCGCTTTGGCTTCCGCGTAAAAAGGTTTCGTCCAGTCTTCCAGGGGCAGCGTTTCATCGCCGTGCAGGTCAATTCCGTCCAGGTGCGGCCAATGAAGGCTGTCCTGGATGACCGGTTTCATCTTTTCGCCGCAGCCGTTGCGGTGGATGCCCATGAATATCCGCGCCTCTAAACCGGGAGGGGCCGCTTCGCGAATGGCCGCCGCGATTTCCGGACCGGGGACGCCGAGGAACTCGATGATGCCCGATGCGAAGCTGGTTTCCACGTAACGGACGTTTTGTTCCAGATGCCGGGCAAAGACGGCTTGGGCCGCGTCGTGGTAGCGTTCGGGGGAGTTATACCACGGCAGCGCCAGCGCCAGCAATTCCCGTTCGAAATGGGCAAAGGAGTCGAACCGGTAATCCTTTTTCCAGAAAGGCGGGGGTTCGGTAAACTTGCCGGGATCGAGCCTGCGCAGGAATTCCCGCGGCAAGGCTCCTTCGATGTGCAGATGCGTTTCTGTTTTTGGAAGGCGGTGTATGAATTGCTCCAGCGTGGAGTCTTTGCCTTCTTCGGGGCCGCGCTTGATTGCCGCCATGCTGGCGGCACGTTCAGCAGCCGGGGCCTGGCGCGGCGGTTGACGGTTTTTGGCCATGCGGTTTATTAAACAGTTTTAACCCGGAAGCCGGACAAGGCAAGAGCGAAGGCGCCTTTATCGCGGCGGCCGGACATGGAAAAGGCGGGCTGATTGGCAGCCCGCCTTTTCCGGTAAGAAGGTATTTGCGGTTTGTCAGTAGGTTATGAAGTTCTGGTTATTCCAGTCGTAGTAGAGCCTCGGGCTGGTGCCTTCGTAGTAGTAGAACCATCCGCCCGAGCCGTCCGGATTGTAGAACCACATCCACGGGTAGGCCGCGCCGTTGGTGAATATCACGTTCGGTATGGCCATATCGTGGATGATGGCGGCGTTGGGGGTGCTGATGTCATAGAAGTAGAGGTATGCCGCTTGGGTGTGGCTCCAGGTCCACGGCCACCAGGCTTCATCCGTTCCGGCATAGAGCCAGCCCATGTAGGTGTTGCCCCAGCCGTCCGCCAGCGGGTTGTCCGGGAAGACGTCTCCCCAGGAGAACTGGCCCGCCCAGCCGCGCAGGACAAGGTCAACGGCGCCGTCTTCCTGGCTCGGGCGGCCGATGCGCAAGGCGGCGTCATCCCCGCTGCTTTCCGTCTTGATGCCGTAGAGGCGCAATTCGATTTCCTCGCTGATATTGGTCAAACCGGCGGACCCGAGGTCCACATCCACAATAACTGGCGGATCCATGTATTCACTGTGGTTGGGGGACCAGACTTGGGTAAGCTGATAGTCGGCCTGGTCCAGCGTCCACAACCACTGTTCCGGCGGTATTTCGTCGCCTTCCTCGAATCCGATGTCGCTGCGGAAGAGAAGCAGATCAACCGGATACGCCGGTGTCTGCTTCAAGACCATTTTGCCGTAGAAGGTCAGGCCTGTCAGGGTGACGGGCAGGCCGCCGGGCTGCGGGGCGATCGTCAGGCTGATATAGTCGTCCTGCATGATGGCGCCGATCAAGACATCGTTTTTGAAATCCGTCCACGAAACGGCGTTGCCGTAACGGCTGGGTTTCGCTCCGGAACCGCGGCCCACGTCGGCCGAAAGGATGTCCTCGCTCACCGTCGCCGCGTCGGCGTATTCACCGGCACCCGGCATTTTCTGGTCCAGCGGGTCAAAATTCCACGTGGCC
>CAZYUX010000246.1:0-3201 GCA_964650745.1 uncultured Puniceicoccaceae bacterium | reverse complement strand
CGCCGAAGCTTGCGATCGCTGCCGGGGCACGGGCGCCGAGCCGGGAACCCGGCCGACCACATGCCGCTCTTGCGGCGGCCGCGGCCAAGTCGCCACCTCGCGCGGTTTTTTCAGCATCCGCCAGACGTGCCCTTCTTGCCGCGGGACAGGCGCGCGCATCGAAAAACCCTGCTCCAAATGCGGGGGTGAAGGCCGGACGCGCAAGACTCACAAAATCATGGCTCGCATTCCCGCTGGCGTGGATACCGGCGCCCAGCTCCGCTCCGCGGGCAACGGCGAAGCCGGCGCCATGGGCGGGCCTCCCGGAGACCTGTACATTGTCATCCACGTCCGCCCCCACGAAATATTCGAGCGCCGCGGCGATGATCTCTTTTGTGACATTCCCATCAAATTCACTTTGGCCGCCCTGGGCGGTTCCATTGATCTGCCGACTCTGTCAGCCGCTTCCGGCCTTGTCACTCTCAAGATTCCGCCCGGCACGCAAAGCGGCTCGGCTTTCCGCCTGCGCGGCCACGGCATGCCCAGCCTTCGCGGCGGCCGCAGGGGGGACTTGCTGGCCCGCGTCCACATCGAGGTCCCCAAAAAACTAAAGCCGGAACAGCGGAAAAAACTGGAAGAATTCGCCATCGCCTGCGGGGACGCCGACAATCCCGTCGAGTCGGGTTTTCTCGAAAAAATCAAACGCTTCTTCGTCAACGAGTGACGCCGCGGGCATTCAGCGTCCGGTTTAAAAAACTTCATTCGCCATGATTGAAGCGAATTGCCGGTTGAAAGATTCATGGGTTCCGTTGCTTGAGGACTATTGTTGCGGCCCGGAAGCTTCGCCTTGGGTGATTCGGGAAAACCGGCGGAAGGGAGTCTTCCGCCTGGCGGGATATTTTCCCGACCGGGAGGCCGCGCGGGAAGCCTGGATAAAGCTTCGCCGCGCTTGCCCTTTTCTGCCGGAACAACCGCGCACTGTCCCGTTTCCGGAATCACAATGGCTGGAAAACTACAAACGGCATTTCCGCCCGTGGTCATACCGGGGCTTGCACTGGATCCCGGTTTGGGAAAAGAATCATTATCCGGTCCCCCCGGGAGAAGCAGCCGTCTACACCGACCCCGGGCTGGCCTTTGGCACCGGCGCCCATCCCACCACGCGCCTTTGCGCCCGCCGGCTCCTCGATTGCAGGGACCGCTGGAGGGATTCCTTGCGCGCGAAAAAGGTGATGGACGCGGGCTGCGGCTCCGGCATTCTCGCCCTCTCCGCCACAGCGTTGGGCTTCGGCCATGCCGCCGGATTTGACAGCGACCCGCAGGCGGTGGCCGCCAGCCTGGAAAACGCCCGCCTGAACGGCTGGCGGCGCCTGCCCGTATTTTACGAGGCGGACATTGGAAAAGGCATGGCCCGGCGCAAGGCGGACCTTATTCTCGCTAATCTCCAAAGCGGTATTCTGTGCCGGCACGCCCCGCGCCTGCTGCGCTCCCTGCGCCCCGGCGGGGTTCTGGTTTTAAGCGGCATCCTCGGCGAGGAAACCACAATGGTGCGGAACCGCTTTCTCGCGGCGGCGCAATCCCTCCCCGGCGCTTTCCGGGCCGCCGGCCGCCGGCAAGACGGCTGGGCCGAACTCTCCCTCTCCCATGCCTAATAAACTACGCAAATCATTAATAACCAACCTTTTATTATTAGCGCCCCCACCGGGACTCGAACCCGGATTAACGGTTTAGGAAACCGCGGTTCTATCCATTGAACTATGGGGACTGAAAAATTGATAATCAAGGATATATGAAATTTTATGGAAGGAGCAAGTTTTGTGTTAGTGAAAAGATACAAGTTACGGGGATACACGACAAATTTTACACATACGCTTTTTATGCTCTTCATCTAATTTATTAATCCGAAAAGTAAATATTGGACATTTGGAAAAACTATGCTATCTTTAGGGCATGCGAAAAGATGATGCCCGGTTGTTGGGGGAAGAGGCCCAGGAACGAATCCGGTTCACCGCCGTGAAAATGCTGCTCAAAGGACGCACGCAAGAGCAAACCGCTGAGGAATTGGGGGGGTGCCGCCAGTCGGTCAACGGCTGAAAAAAGCGTTACGAAAAAGGCGGATTGAAGTTCTTTGATTTCGACCCAGCGGTTTGCGCGCCTGTCATAATGGAAGATGCAGGCTCTTCCCGATTGTTCGAAACCGCCGCCAGCGAACTTGTCGCCGATGACGAGAAAGTCGCCCTTGATCTCGACATCGCTTCCGAAAGCGCGTCTGCCGGTAACCGTCAAGGGCATTCCCGGTTCAAGCACCCACTCACTACCCGTTTCATCGAGGCGGTAAACATACACGCCGCCGCCGCCTGACAGATTCGGCGCGCCAACTGCCAGCAGATCGCCGGAAAGACTGGCTGAATGTCCATAGCGGCTGAACATGGTTTCCTCTCCTGGTTCGGCCAATTCCACCTCGCGGCTCCACAGGTTTTCATCTGTATTATACTTATAAACATGAACTTTTCCAGTCGGTTCGTCGGCCCCGTTCCATATTTGATGTTCCAGCGGCGAGCCGACGGCGGCCCATTCCCCGGAAATGTCAACGTTTGATTGAACATCATTCATTTCTGGGAGAATATTCGAGGGCTTGGATGGCGAAGTTGTAGAACCAGCGCTGGGTGGCGTAAAAAAAAGGCAGCAAAAAGCGGCAAAATCTCCTCGAATTTCGTCGAATTTACGACGTCCATCGTTCTTTTTATTGCTAAAGGTTACTCAGTGACTTGAATGCGATAGAAGACAGACGAACCAGGAGTTGGCAGCGTCCATGGCCAGGAGAGAATGCGGCCCGTGCCAGGGACAGGGGAGTCAATATTGCCCCAGGTTTGCATGTCGGCGCAGGACTCGAGTTGGTAGGTTTTGCCTACGTCAGAAATGATTTCCAGGTCCATCGTCTTCTGTAGAACAATCTGTCCCGGCTTTGGCCAGATTTTCTGATTTGCATAATAGACTCCTGTTCCGTTAGCTTCCAGCGATTGTATCACTGCCATGTCCGGCGAACCTTCAGTAACATCTAAATAGTTTTTATCAATCTGCAACTCAAACAATAGGGACATACCGGTCAGGGCATTTATGTCTCTGATCTGATTGTTGCTAAGAAAAAGTCTTCCCATGCCTGTTAGGTTAGTTATTACTCCGAAAAAAATAGAATGGACATTTAGGCGGCATAACGGACGGCGG
>CAZYUX010000245.1:0-3257 GCA_964650745.1 uncultured Puniceicoccaceae bacterium | reverse complement strand
GCTCCCGGCCGTCCGCAGCGCGTCTGGCTCTTTTCCACCAAGTCGGGCAACTGTTTCTGGAGCGCGCGGTTCGCGGACGGCGACGGGCTGCTTTTCGGCAACGAAGGCGCGGGCGCGCCGGACTGGCTCCACGAGTGGGCGGGAGAAGACCGCCGCGTCGCCATTCCGCGATTTGGCGGCGAACCGCTGCGCTCACTCAACCTGTCCACCGCGGCGGGAATCGCCCTCTATGAAGCCCTGCGGCAAATCCGCGCCTCCTGAAAGAGGCGGTTACCCCTGCATAAAATTAAGGATGGCATCCAGGTAGCCGCGGTAAAGCAGGAAGACTTGGCTGACGGCATAAATTAGAATGGCCGCAAAAAACAGCCCCAAATAAAATACGGAAGCGGCGGCAAGTTTGCCCCCGGCCTGGTCTTGATACCGCGCGCTCAAACGGGCCAGGCAAACATCCATTTGTCCGGTTCGCTCACCGGCGCGGCATTCGGCGGCGAAATCCTTCGGAAAACAGGCATGGGCCGGCAAAGCGCCTGCGGGAGAATGGCCCCGGGCGGCGTCAGCGCCGATGGCTTCCGAGGCTTTGGCGAGAGCGGGGTCTCCGCAAGCCCGGCCCGCCGTTTTCCAGCCCAGTTCCGGGGAGGCCCCAGCCGCGTAAAAAGCTTCAAGGAGAAAGACGAAATCCGCCAGGCTTTTGGCCTTCGCGTAACCGCGCCAAAAAGGCAGAAAACGGGCGATCTGACGCGGGACGGACGGCTTTATTTTTCCTGTTAAATAAAACAGCGCCAGCAAGCCCCACAAAGGAATCAGCCAAGCCAAAACCCGGGCCGCGTATAACTGAAAATGAAAAATAAAACGCCCTCCGGCAGTGAATTCCGCGGCGCCCGTGACCGGCAGCAGGAGAATGCCGCAGTGCAGGAGAAAAAGCGGATACAGCGCGGCCAGCAAGGCCTTGAAAGCCCGCATGGCGGCCTGCTCGTGCCAGGCGCTCAAACGCCGGAGCGTCTCGGGCAGGCGGGCGGTTTGCATGGCGGCGGCCAGCGGCGGGCCGTCCGTTTGACGAAGCCATGCCGGGCCTTGCGCGGCGGCCTCCTCCCAGGAAGCGCCCCGGCGCAGCCGCGCCGCCATGCGGCGGGCCTGCGGGCTCATTTTCCCGGAAGCCGTTTCCATGGCCTCGGCCAGCGGCAGACCAGCCTCCAGCTGCCGGGCCAATTGCTCATACCACCGGGAAACATCTCTGTGGCCGGGAGCCATTCAGCCGCAAGATTGGAGGATATTGCCGCGGAAATCAACAGCCGTCATGTTTTCGGGCGGGAGCCGTGAAGACGGACGCCGGTTTATTGTTGAAAAAAAAGAGTTTATCTTTATTTCAGCCGCCATGGGCAATTGGCCGTGGTTGCTTCATGGCGGCTTGTCCGTCTGCCTGCCGGCGCTGGCGATTTTCGCGGCGCCGGGAAAAACGGGCGCGGGCGGCGCTCCGCCGGACGCGGAATTATTCAAAGGCTACTGGACGGTGAAAGAAGAAGCTGGAGACACCTGTTTCATCGTGGTCAAGCCGAAGGGCAAAGCGTCCTGTTTCTGGAGCGCGCGCGGGGCCGACCGGATCCTCAAAGGCGGCTGGTGGCTGGCGGGAGACCGCCTGGTTCTGCATTGGGAAAACGGCTACCGGGACGTGCTCGAAAAAAACGGAAAAGTGATGATGCGGCTGACCTATCCGCCTGGCACATCCATCCACAACCCGCCCGCGCACAAAATCCACGCCAAGCGTATGGATGAGCAAATGGCCGGAATTTACGCGGTGGACACCCCGGCGGAACATGCCGAAAACCGGCGGGAAGACATGGCGAACGGCAAAAAACAGCCCTTGCGCGGCGAATTCATCGGCTTTTGGAAAATCGCCCGGCCTGACAAACCGTTTTACCTTAAAATCGGCCGGGGCGGCCAGGCGCTTGCCGCCTTGCGCGGAGAGCGCGCCCCGCGAAACGCCCGCGAAGGCCAATGGGCCCGTCAAGGAAAAGACGTAATCATCACATGGCCCGGAGGAAATAAGGATGTTCTGAGAAAAAACGCAAAAGGATATACGCTGCTGGCTTATGATAAAATTGAGAGAAACGCGCCCCCCGGCGCGCGGCGGGAGCTGTTGCGGGAAATGGAAGCGATAAAAACCCCCGGCGGGGAGGCGCGGAGCCTTTTCGGGAGCGGGAATATCCGTTTTTTCACTCCGGGGCATTTCCTCGGTTTATGGGTGGCATCCAAAGAGGACGGCTCGTATTTCTTTATCAAATTCGAACGATACGGCGAGGCCGTGCGAATTGAAAAAAACGAGGATATGGAAATACGGGAAACCTTTGGCCGCTGGAAAATCCTCCACGAAGGCGCGGCCGTCACATGGAAAGATGGCGCCGGATACCTCGTGCGCCTGACGGACGCCGGCTTTGTCCTTTCCATCTTTCCCCCGGGTGTTCCCGCCACGGGTGTTCCCGTCCGCCAAACCATCTTGCGCCGGTGGGAGTGACGCCGGATTTATTGCTGAAGAAACAATGATCCGTTTGCCGCGACGGCTTGAAATCCGATAAAACATACAGGCGTCCGGGTTGGGACAAGACGCTGGAAACGATAAGCCGGGGGTTCGCGTCGGCATTGGCGCTGCTGGCGCCGCTGGCGTTCAGCAACAATCTGGTCTCCGGGGCGGGCTGGCCGAAGGCGGCGCTGCTGCAAACGGGCGCTTGGATGTGGCTCCTTGTCTGGTGGACACGGCAATGGCGGGGCGGTCCGCCGCCAGTCCGGACCAGCCCGTTTTTTCTTCCTCTTGTCCTTTTTCTGACCTGGGGGTTTCTTTCTTTGACTTGGGCTCAATATGCGTATGGCGGTTTCCTGGCGGCGTCGCATTGGGGGGGATGCGGCGTGTTGTTTTTTCTTGCCTGGCAAGAGTTCGGAGACCGCCGGCAAATCCGCCGGACACTGGCCGCTTTCCTGCTTTCCGGGTCCCTGCTGGCCGCGCTGGGAATGGCGCAATACCTCTTCTCCTACGAGGGGTTGAACCAGACCGCCGCTCCCGCCGCCACTTTCGCCAACAAAAACCTGGCGGCGCACGTGATGGTTCCCGTTTTCCTTCTGGCTCTGGCTTCCGCCGGTTTTTCGGAAAAACGCTCCACTGTCCGGCTTTGCGCCGCCGCGGCCGCCTTGTCCGCCGTCTACCTGGTCTGGACGGAAACCCGCGCCGCCTGGCTTTCGGCCTTGGCGGGAGGATGCATCCTGGCTTC
>CAZYUX010000244.1:0-3266 GCA_964650745.1 uncultured Puniceicoccaceae bacterium | reverse complement strand
CAAGAAAGTCGGTGCAGGCGATGTGGACCTGCTGGTGCGCGCGCTATCGATGGGAGGCGAGGTGAAATCACCGCGGACAACGGCAACAGCAACGGCGGCGTCCGGGCCCGGATAGCCGGCGGCTGGCCGCAGCGGCAACATTCGCATCACCCGCCCTTCTTCCGGCCCGAAAGCGCCCGCGCCTTCGGGTTTTTTATTTGCGCAAACGCATTCACGCCCGTCATCATAAACCCATCCATCTCCAGATAACGGAACGATTATGAACCAGCCAAGCTCTCTTGAAGCCCTGCGCCACTCGGCCTCGCACATCATGGCGGCGGCGGTGCTCCGGTTGTTTCCGGAGGCCAAACTCGACATCGGCCCGGCCACCGAAACCGGTTTTTATTACGACTTCGATCTCGGCCGCAAATTTACGGCGGAAGACCTGGAAAAAATCGAGGCCGAAATGCGCAAGATCACGGCGGAGGACCAGCCCTTCGAGCGCGCCGAAACCACCCGCGAAGAAGCGGAGGAATTTTTCCGCCAAAAGGACCAGTGCTACAAACTGGCGCGGCTGGAGGATATTCCCGAAGGCGAACCGGTCAGTTACTACGCCCATGGCGAATTCACCGACTTGTGCGCGGGGCCGCACGTCGCGTCCGCCGGCCAGGTGAAAGCCTTCAAGTTGCTCGGGGTGGCGGGAGCTTACCACAAAGGCGACGAGCGCAATAAACAGCTTCAGCGCATCTACGGCACCGCTTTTCCCAGTCAAAAAGAGCTGGATGAGCACCTTCGGCGGCTCGAAGAAGCCAAGAAACGCGACCACCGCAAAATCGGCAAGGATATGCGGTTGTTTCTGATTGATGAAGCGGTTGGGCCGGGGATGGTGCTGTGGGCGCCCAAAGGGGCCATCCTCCGCCAGGAGCTTGAAAAGTTCATCATGGAAGAGCTGGTCAAACAGGGATACGAGCAGGTCTTCACACCGCACATCGGCAAACTCGCCCTCTACCGCTCCAGCGGGCACTATCCCTACTACTCGGCCTCCCAGTTCCCGCCTCTGGTCGAGCGCGCGGAGCTGGCCCGGCTGGCGGAAGAAGGCTGCTCGTGCGCCGAGCTTTCCAACCGCCTCGAAAGCGGTGAAATCGAAGGATACCTGCTCAAACCGATGAACTGCCCGATGCACGTGCGCATCTACGCGTCGGAACAGCGCTCTTACCGCGGCCTGCCCGTCCGCCTGGCCGAGTTCGGGGCGGTTTACCGCTGGGAGCAATCGGGCGAAATCAGCGGCATGACCCGCGTGCGCGGCTTTACCCAGGACGATGCCCACATCTTCTGCGCCGAGGATCAGCTGCTGGATGAAATCAGCGGCTGCCTCGATTTGGTGAAGTTCGTCTTCGGAACGTTAGGCATGTCGGATTACCGCGTGCGCCTGGGTTTGCGCGATCCCGGTTCGGAAAAATACGTCGGCGGCGCGGAAGCGTGGGACAAAGCCGAAGCGGCGGTGCGCGAAGGGGTGAAAATGCTGGGTGTCCCCTTCACGGAAGAGCCGGGAGAAGCCGCATTCTACGGGCCGAAGATTGACTTCGTGGTCAAGGACGTCATCGGGCGCGAATGGCAGCTGGGCACCATTCAAGTGGATTACAACCTGCCGGAGCGCTTCGGTCTCGAATACATCGGTGCCGACAACCAGCCGCACCGGCCGGTCATGATCCACCGCGCCCCTTTCGGCTCATTCGAGCGTTTCGCCGGGGTTCTCATCGAGCACTTCGCGGGGAATTTTCCAACCTGGCTGGCGCCGGAACAAGCCCGCATCCTCACCATCACCGGCGAGCAGCTCCCTTACGCCAACGAAATCCTGAAAAAACTGAAAAACGCCAAAATCCGCGCCGGATTGGACGCCCAGCCGGACAAGCTCGGGGCCAAAATCCGCCGCGCCGAATTGGAAAAAGTTCCCTACATGTTAATCGCGGGAAAAAAGGAAGCCGCCAGCGGCAAGGTCTCCGTGCGCTCGCGCGTCAACAAAGACAACGAGGGAACTTGCGGCTTGGACGACCTGGTGAAAATGTTTGCGGAAGAAATCAGCGAACGCCGCCTGCCGCGGGCATAAACCATTTGCCAGGAAGGGCCATTTATTTTTAAATAACAGACAACAGAAACCAAACAGATAAACATGAGAACCGTCCAAGTGGAAGAATTGAGCGCCGAGGGGTTCCTGCCCTTCGGCTATTACACCAACCTGGTCAATCCCGCCACCGAAAAGCTCATGGAGCCGCCCATCGAGTTCTTCCGCGATCCCATCCAGCTCGACCTGAACGGCCGCCCCGCCTCCCTCTCCACCTGCCGGGTCGAGCCGCGGGATTTCGTCATTGACACCACCGAGTATCACACCGCCACCGCCGAAGGCATCATGCCGATTGACAACGACGCCCTCATCCACGCCGGCCCCGCCAGCGTGCCGGGCGAGGATCCGCCGCTGGACAAGTTCCGGGTCTTCCGCGTGCCCCTCGGAACCATGGTCGTCCTCCGGCCCGGCGTCTGGCACCACGCCCCCTTCACCCCCAACGCCAGGCCCGCCAACGTCCTCATCATCCTCCCCGAACGCGCCTACGCCAACGACTGCGCCGTCGTCGAACTCAAAAAAGACGGCCAAATCCAAATCGAAGGCGTCTGACGCAATTTGGAAATGACATTGCTTTCCTTCTGAAAACCAAAACATGAGCGGGAAAAACATCGTTTATATTTGCGCGCATCCGGATGACATTTACAGCGTGGCGGGGACGCTGATCCTGCTGCGGAAAAAAGGCTGCGCCGTCCATGACTTCTGCCTGACGCGGGGCCAGAAGGGCGGGAAGGCGCCGGACATCGCCGAAATCCGGTCCCGCGAGGAGGAAAAAGCCTGCGGCATCATCGGCGCGGAGCTGAAGTTTTTCGGCGAGATGGACGGCGAGTTGTTCGCGCACAAAGAAATCTGCGCCGAGGTGGCGGGACACCTGAAGGAGCTGGATCCGGCGGCGGTGTTGACGCTTTGGCCCTTCGAGAAGCCCGACCACGCCGCCGCCTTCGGCATCGCCCACAAAGCGCTCTGCATGGCGGATTTGCGCTGGACCACCGAGTTTTACATGGCCTCGGCGGACGGGGATCAATACGTCTTCCAGCCGGATATTTACGTGAACGTATCGGCTGTCATCGAACAGGCGCGGCAAGTCGTGCGGTGTTATCCTTCCCAGTGGGACGAGCGGGGTTTGGAGCTGGCGGACCGGGCCAAGAGCCATTACGGGAAACAATCC
>CAZYUX010000243.1:0-3352 GCA_964650745.1 uncultured Puniceicoccaceae bacterium | reverse complement strand
AGCCGCGCATGAATCCTATGACGGGGTGTCCGGTTATCTCGATTTTATCCAGTCTCTGGCGGAAGACGGGTGCTTGCGCGGGCGGAGAATCATCGCGGACACGGCCCATGGAGCCACCGCAGGGACGACGCCCGTCTTGCTGGAGCGTTTGGGCGCGGAAGTGATCCGGCTGGGTGACACTCCCGACGGGCGCAATATCAACGCCGGCGCGGGCAGCGAATATCCGGAAAAGATGGCGGCAAAAACGCGGGCCGAAGGCGCGTGGCTGGGGCTGGCCCACGACGGCGACGGCGACCGCGTGGTCTTTGCTGACGAGACGGGAAGCGTTCTCGACGGTGACGAAGTGCTGGGCTTAATGAGTCTGCACATGTTGCGGGCGGGGAAGCTGGCGCGCAACACGCTCGTGGCCACCATCCAAAGCAACCTCGGTTTGGACGAAGCGCTGGAGAGCGCGGGCGGACGGGTTGAGCGCGCGCCAGTGGGGGACCGTTGTGTCATCCGCCGTCTGCGAAAGGGCGGGTATTCCTTCGGGGGCGAGCCTTCCGGTCATTTCATCTTCCATGAACAAGCCCGCGCCGGGGATGGCTTGCTGGCGGCGTTAAAAGTCATGGAAGTGATGCGGGAAACCGGTCAGCCATTGTCGATGTTGCGCCGCGGCGTTCGGCTTTTCCCCCAAGCCAAAACCAATTTGCGGGTGAAGGAGAAAATTCCATTCGGTGAAATGCCGGGATTTGAAGATGAAATCGCGGCGCTGGAAAAAACGCTGCCGGGGCGGGGCCGCATCCTCGCGCGCTATTCCGGCACCGAACCGAAAATCCGGCTCCTGACCGAAGGGGAAGATCATGCCGCGGTGGAACCGGCAATGAAGCAACTCGTCCAGCTCGTGGAAAAACATCTGCAAACCGTTTGATTAAAGGTTCCGGCGAACGTATGTTTTGACGGCATCCTTTCTTTCTCAAGATGAAAGAAGAAGAACTGGAAGATCTCGACCCGCGGATCGGGCGGCAAGTGGAGGAGGCGCGGCGCGCATTATCCGGGGGCAGCGCCGCTTATGCCATTAACGTGTGCATGGCAATCCTCCAGCGCCATCCCGGCTGCCTCGAGGTCCGCCAGGTTCTGCGCGAGGCCCAGCATAAAATCTGGGGAAAGAAAAAAGGGCTGACCCGCTGGCTGCGCGGCGTCACCTCGATACCTTTCACGGCCGCCGGGGCTTCGCTTGTGCGGAAAGACGCCGTCAAAGCCCTTGAGACCGCCGAAAAGATCCTTAACAAAGACCCTTGCAACGAGGCGGGCCACAGTTTGCTGGCCCAGGCCGCGCAAGCCCTCGATATGCGCAAAACCGAGGTGTTCGCGCGGGCGGCACTGTGCCGTCTCGAGCCGCACCGGCTGAAACTGTGGCTCGATCTGGGGGAAGCTTACCTGGCCGCCGGCCAGAACGAGGAAGCCGTGCGCCTCTGCGAACGCCTGCTCGATAACGACCCCGCCCGCGCCGAAGCCCGCGACTTGCTCAAACGCGCCTCCGCCGCCGGCGCCTTCGAAAACAAAGATTCATCCGCCAACGGCCAGCCGCCAGCCGAATCAACGTGATTCAAAGGTGGCGTCCGGATGCGCCGCCTTGAATTCTTCAGCCAGCTGGGGCGCTAGTTTGGCCCCGATGGTGTCCGAACCTTTAATAACGATTTTGCGGGCTTGCGCCAGCGGGCCGAAGCCCGCGATAAGGATTAACAGGATGATCAGTTTTTTCATCGTATTGTTCCAGCAGGTTCACGGTTTAAGCCGGGTTCCAGCGTCACGGCGGAAACCGGCTTTGACGCTATGTGATGTTTGTCCCCGTTTCCTTTAGCGTGCGTTACTTTTCTGTGACATTGGCTTTAGAACTGTGTGCATAAATCCACTTGGAGCAGGTCCACCCGGTCGTTCCCGGCGGCGTCCGATTGAAATCGCGCGTCGATGTTTTCGCTTATCATTCCGGTCAAGGCCGCGCTGAGGAAATCGGTGAACGCGTATTTGCATTTGAGAACCACACCTTTTTGGTTGAGTTCGTTTTTGCCGAAGTCGGAGTCGGAAAGGTTCGGGCTGTAGGCCGCCGCCTCGATGAAGCGGTATTCCAGCCCGCATTCCCACTGGCCGGCTTTTTTCGCGGAGCCGATTTGCCAGCCGATATTGAAAAACTGGTCATGCGAGCCTTTGTCGCCCTGCCACGACATGTAATTTGCGGATTGCGCAAGCTTGTCTCCTTCGATGTTCCAGCCGTAAGCGCCATAGAGTTTCTGCTTTTGGCCGAACGCATTGAACTTGTATTCCACCGGGACTTGCACGACGAGAAAGTCGTGGAACCAAAACTGGGAGTTCTCGCCCATGAAAGCGGCGTTTTCCGGGTCTTTGACTTGCCCGCCGGTGGAGGCCAGAACCATGGGGGCGATCTTGAGGTTGTTCCATTTATACTCTACTTGTCCAGCCAGGAGGAATTGGTCGTGGGCTTCGTGTGTGCGCTCGTCTTCCTCGCTGATGATGTATTGTCCGGCCCGCAATGTCCAGTCTCCCATGCGGTATTGTTCGGACAGTCCTTCCGGGTTGATGTCGCTGTCCCAGAACGCGTTCCCGATAAGGAAGGGGTGTTTGTGTTTGCCTATGCGTATGTCGAGGGCGTCATCGGCATATTGCAGGTAAGCCAGGCCGAGGAAGATAACGTCACCGGTTTTATCGAAGAAGCCGCCCCAGTCCGTGTTGGTCGAGTCGTTGGCGGGCGAAGTTTCCAGGCGCAGTCCGGCCTTCCAGCGGTCATTGAAGGCGTAGTCCGAACCCGCGCGCAAGCGGTAGCGCCAGCGGTTCCGGTCATTGTTGTTGGCGTTGTTCTGCTTGCGGGTGTTTTCGTATTGGTAGCGCAGGCGCAGGTCGCCGTAGAGTTTGAGTTTTTCGACGGTTTTGCCGGGTTCGACCCGTTCCGGTCCGGCCGGGGTGTTTTTCCTGGTTCCGGCGGCACTGGCGCCACTTCGGCGAGGACGGAATCGGCTTCCGGTTGAGTGATGAGGCCTTTTTTCACGAGGAGGTCGAGCAAGGCTTCCGTGCCGGTGTCCGCCGCGGGCAGACAAACCGGAAGCGCGGCCCCCAGGATGAAGGCGGTGAGCTTCAGTCTTCGTATGTTTTGTTTTCTTACAGCAGACAGGTTAGCGGCCCGGTTGTGACGCGGGCGGACGTCCGGGCCGGTGGCGCCCGCCGGGCCGCCTGTTGTTTCGCGAGGCGGCATGCGGCATCATAGGCCCTGATTATTGCGAAATTGTTACAATAGTCTTTCTTTGGTGATGTCATAGGCTTCCTGTAAAAAGGAAAAGGGTGTAATCTCCTTTGGGTC
>CAZYUX010000242.1:0-3364 GCA_964650745.1 uncultured Puniceicoccaceae bacterium | reverse complement strand
AACCACCGCGTCACCCAACTCGACAGTTATTTCATCAAACCGTTTGAATTTTCTGACTGTGAGTTGCGTCAACATGGCAGTGCAGGGGTTTTTTCACAAACCGGCGCGGATGAGGGAGTGGAACTGGAGCACGACGTCCAGTTCCTTGATTTCCGTGACGGCGGCCTGCATGGCGGCTTCCTTGACGGTGTGGGTGATGATGACGATCTCAGCCTCGCCTCCGGAGGCGTCCTTCTGACGGACTGATTTGATGCTGACGCGGCGATCGGCGCAAATTTTACTGATGGCGGCGAGGACGCCGGGCTGGTCCTTGACCCGCATGCGCAGGAAGTATTCGCATTCCACTTCACCCATGGGCAGAACTTTTTTCTCCTGAAAGCGGGTGGTCATGGACGGGTGGGACTTGGCCATATCCCGGTGCATGGCGATATTCAGCACATCTCCCGCGACGGCCGAGGCGGTGGGCAGCTGCCCGGCTCCGTGGCCGTAAAACATGGCTTCGCCGAGGTAGTTGCCCTCCACCAAAACGGCGTTGAAAGTTCCGCTGACATTGGCCAGCGGGTGGCTTCGGTCCAGCATCACGGGGTGGACCCGCAGCTCGGCCTGGCCGCCGCGCTCGATGCCGACGGCCAGCAGCTTGATAACGCAGCCGAGTTCCTCCGCCAGTTTGATGTCGGCGGCGGACAGGTGGCGGATGCCCTCGCGGTATATATCCTCGTAGTTAAAATGAGTGTTGAAGGCGATGGAAGCGAGGATTGCGAGTTTGTAGGTGGCGTCGTAGCCGTCCACGTCGGCCGTGGGATCGGCCTCGGCGTAACCCCGTTCTTGCGCTTCGCGCAGGGCCTGACCGAATTCCGCCCCTTCCCGCGACATTTGCGTGAGGATGTAATTCGTTGTGCCGTTGAGGATGCCGCAGACCTTTTGCACGTTGTTGGCGGCCAGGCAGTTTTTCAGGGCGTGAAGGATGGGGATGCCGCCGCAAACCGCCGCTTCGTAATAGAGGTTGACGCCGTTTTGCCGTGCCGCCTCCAGCAGTTCCGGGCCGTGCTTGGCGATGACTTCCTTGTTGGCGGTGACCACGTGTTTTTTCCCGGACAAGGCTTCGAGAATGAACTCCCTGGCCGGATGAACGCCGCCAATCAGCTCGATGACAATGCCAATCTCCGGATCGCCGAGAATGTCCCGGGCTTCGGTTGAAAAGAGAACGCCCTCGAGTCCGGCGTTGCGGGATGCGTCGAGGTCCACTGCCCGTTTGAGGATGACCGGCGCTCCGGCGCGTTTGGCCAGGTTGCCCGCGTTGTCCAGGAGAATACGGGCTGTTCCCGTTCCGATGGTGCCCAGTCCTATGAGGCCGGCTTGGATGCTTTCTTTGCGCATGATACTCCTGAAGCGCGGAGATAAAGAAGAGAGACCGGCAGGCTTATTTTGACCACCGGGTTTCCGTTCCTCTCAAAAGCCTGCGGATGTTGGTGTGGTGGCGGGAGATGATAATCGCGGCCAGGATGAGGCTTACCCAGAATTGGCCTGGAGCGGCTCCCGGCAATGCGCTCCATAACGGCAGGCTGACAGCAAAGGCGAGCGACGCCACTGAGACGTAACGCGACGCGATGAAGACCCCTGTCCAGACAATCAGCCCCAAAAGTAAAACCAGCGGCATCACCGCCAGCAGCCCGCCCATCGCGGTTGAGACTCCTTTGCCGCCTTGGAATCGCAGAAACACGGAGTAATTGTGGCCTAAAATGGCGGCTAACAGGCCCACAATAGCCAGACTGCCGGGATCCGACGCTCCAAATACGGACAGTTGCGGCCAGCCTGCCGCGATGAAGCCTTTCAAGGCGTCCAAGGCAAAACATAAGTTTCCCGTCCGCTGGCCCAGGACGCGTTTCACGTTCGTCGCGCCGGGGTTGCCGCTCCCTGTTTTGAAGATGTTGACGCCCTGGCTCCGGGCTATCAGCACGGCAAAGGACACCGAACCAATCAGATAGCCGACTATCGCCACGCCGATAATTTCAATCGGGCTCATTTTGCGTTGCGCGTGTTAATAATGTTTTCTGTTTTTCCGGCCGGCGCTTTTTACAGTTCCACCACGTGGGCGGCAAGAATGTCGTCTTGCGCGGTGATTTCACTGATGATTTCAGGGCCGGGCGCGGAGTCCAGCTGAATGACATAGAGCGCGCTGCCGCCGCGGAAGCGGCTCAGCGACATGTTGGCGATGTTGATCTTGTGGTTGCCCAGAATGGTTCCGACTTTGCCCACGATGCCGGGCACATCCCGGTTCTCAAGGATCAGCAAGTGCCCTTCGGGGGCAAATTCGACTTCATGGCCCAGCAGCTCAATCATGCGGGGCTTCTGGGATTTTCCGATCAGGGTGCCGGCAATGGTGAAGGTCTCTCCTTCCGGAGCCGCCGCTTCCAAACTCACCAGTTCCGTGTAATCGCTTTCCATGCTGGATTTGACAGCTTCGACCTCGATGCCCAGCCGTTTCATGAAATGCCCGGCGTTGACATCATTGACGTCCTTCTCGCTGATGTTTTTGAGATAGCCGCGCTGGATGCTCCGGGTGACCGGTAAAGCGTCCATGTCCACGATTTTGCCCCAGTAGGATATTTTCAGCTTGGCCACTTGGGCGGGCGTGACCTTCTGGATGAGAGTCCCCAGTTTTTCTCCCAGTTCGAGATAGGGCTGGAGCGCCTTCAGCTCGCGCGGGTCGAGGCTGGGCATGTTGATGGCGTTGATCACTTCATTGTTTTTGAGGTAGCGCGTGATCTGCTCGGCCACCTGGATGCCCACTCCTTCCTGCGCTTCCGCCGTCGAGGCGCCAAGGTGCGGGGTGAGGGACAGGTTGGGGCAGCCGCGCAAAGGGCTGTCCTCCGGTGGCGGCTCTTTCTCGTACACGTCCAGTCCCGCTCCCGCCACTTTGCCGCTTTTGAGGGCCTCGGCCAAGTCCGCCTCGTTGACGATGCCGCCCCGGGCACAGTTGACAATGCGCACCCCGTCCTTCATTTTGGCAATGGCCGCGGCGTTAATCAGGCCGCGCGTCTCGTCAGTGCGGGGCATGTGAATGGTAATGTAGTCGGCTTGGGCGTAGATGGCCTCCAAACCGGCGGGTTCGACCTCGAGCGCCTCGGCCCGTTCCCTGGTGACGTAGGGGTCGTAGGCCAGCACCTGCATTCCGAAGGCCCGCGCGCGTTTCGCCACTTCCGCGCCCACGCGGCCGAGGCCCAGCACACCCAGCGTTTTGTTGAACAACTCCGTGCCTTTGAAGGACTTGCGGTCCCATTTGCCCGCCGTGATGGAGGCGTGGGCCTGGAGGATGGGGCGGGCAAGGCAGAGCAAGTGCGTGAAGGAGAGCTCCGCCGTGGCG
>CAZYUX010000241.1:0-3419 GCA_964650745.1 uncultured Puniceicoccaceae bacterium | reverse complement strand
TTACATTTGTGTGAACTTGCGGCCTGAAAAGAGCAAAGGCCGGAGTAGTTTGATTACAGGGCGGCAAGGGAAAATTCCAGGATCACCCGGGTTCCCTTTCCTTCCGCGCTTTGGATAGCTACTGTTCCTTCATGCTGCCGCATGATGTGTTTGACGATGCTCAACCCCAATCCCGTGCCGCCCGACTCGCGGGAACGCCCTTTGTCCACCCGGTAAAACCGCTCAAAGACATGGGGAAGGTCTTTTTCAGGAACCCCCTGGCCGTCATCCTCAACTATGCAAATGACTTTGCTCTTTTCGGTCCGCGTGCTTATTTTCAGGCGTGTCAGTCCCTTAGCGTGGCGCAGGGCATTATCCAAAATGTTTTCCAGCACTTGAGTGATGCGCACCGGATCCATCAGCACGATATCAGCGCTCGAATCCAGGTCCCATTGCATTTTTTGGGACGCGGGATCGAGGCGGCCTTGAAAATTTTCGCTGACCTCTCGTATCAGCGCCCCCAAGGAATGCTTTTCTTTGTTTAACACCCGTCCGGGCGTTTCCAGACCGGATAGATCGAGTAAATCCTCCAGCAACCGGCGCAAACGCTCCACGTTTTTCTGGATCTTTCCTAAAAACTGTTCCCGCTCCTGTTCCGGTAAATCCTTATGGTCCTGAACCAAAGTGTCCGTGAAGCCCTTTATGATCGTCACCGGGGTGCGCAATTCATGAGAGACATTGGCCACAAAATCCGTGCGAATCGCCTCTACCTGTTTCTGGCGTGTAATATCGTGGAGAACGAAAAACCGCAGCGGGCGGCTTCCGCTCTCTTCTTCCGGCAGCGCCGTTCCACTCGCTTCGAACCAGAGCGTTTTATTCCCCGTGTGAAACTCAATTTCCTTTGTAACACTTGGCCCTCCGCCTGTAAAGATTTGCACGAGATCCAGAAACTCCGCGTTTTGCATCAGCGTTTCGACGCGCTTTCCCGCCAACGATTCTTCCATTCCTAAAAGCTTTTGCAGGCTTTGGTTGGCCATCACCACGTTATGGTCATCATCCATAATCAAAATCGCTTCCTTGATGTTGCGCAGGATTGTTTCAACTCGCCGCAAGTGGCCGCGTTCTTCCAGCTTGGTTTGCTGACTTTCGTGAACCAGTGCGTTAACCGCGTTTTGCAGCCGGCCCATTTGCGTATCCAGCAAGGATGTTCCCTTTTTCTCGGCCAGGAAAGAGCGTTGGGCTTCAACGGCATTCGCTATGTGTGCAATCATCTTGGTGGCGAATCGCAGCCGCCATATTAAAAAAAGGCATAACGCCAGCAAGATGATGACGACTATAAGCATCGGATATCAATCGAAGGAGGGAAATTAACTGCCCGTTTTGGTTTTCTTGATGCGGTAGCCGACGCCGCGCACCGTCTCAATTATGTTGGCGGCAGGGCCTAGTTTCTCGCGCAGCCGCCGGATGTGGGTGTCAATCGTTCGCGTTTCCGTGTCCGTTTCGTAGTTCCAGACGTTGACCAGCAGGTTGTCCCGCGTCTGCACCCGGCCGCTTCTTTCCATCAAGAGTTTCAACAATTTAAATTCCGTCGCCGTCAACTCGATGGCCTGGCCGCTGACAATTACTTCATGCGTTTCATCATTCAGCGTGACGGGGCCTGCCACGAGTTCCCCGCCCGCGTCTTCCGCTTCTTCTTTCGCGTGTTTAAACGCGTTCTGAATCCGCAGAATGAGTTCCTTGATGTCAAACGGCTTAGGAATGTAATCATCCGCTCCCGTTTCCAGTCCCTTGATGCGGTCCTCGGTTTTGCCCAATGCGGTCAGAAAAATAATCGGGGTGGAGCTAAGTTTGGGATCGGCCCGGATCATGCGACAGATTTTAATCCCGTCCAACTCTGGCATCAGGATGTCGAGAATGAAAAGGTGGGGATTGAATTCCCTGGCTTTGCTCATGATGAGAAAGGGATCGTTGATAGTCTCCACCTCGTAGCCGGCCTGCTTTAGCTTGTATTTTAACAAGTCGGTCACGTCCGGCTCGTCGTCCACCACCAGAATGCGCTTGGCCTTGGATCCTTTCATAAGAACTAAAAAACTATGAATCAATTAAACCCCGAGAGCCGCTTTGGCAACCTAAAGTAGCCCCAAAGAGCCGATGCTGTGCGTTTTTCACCTGATTGTAAAAAGGCCGTAACCTCCCCGCCGCTTTCGTGTGCTCGAATAGGTAATAAAGATAAATGCCATGGACCGCATACACATAGACGACGGATATCCCGAGTCATCGGACTACGACAACAACTACGTCTACTTCGACGCCGCGGAACCTGACGGCGGCAGGCTGGGACATCTTCGACGCCGCCGTCAACTGGGCCGCGCCGCCCCCGCCCGCCGCTTATACATTGACAGTCAATATCTCCGGCGGCAACGGCTGGGTGGACAAGGTTCCGGACAAAACAGGCTACAATTCCGGCGAGACTCCGACGCTGACGGCTTATCCCGACGCCGGTTACGAGTTTATCGAGTGGCAGGGAGATTTGGTCAGCACGAACAACCCGGAAACCATCACCATGGACGCCGACAAGATCGTCACCGCCGTTTTCGCTCCGTCTGCCACGACTCCCGCTTACATCATTGAAGTGACATCCACGGCCGCCGATCTGCAACTCGGGTTTGAGACCGTCAGCGGCAAGATCTACACCCTCTACCGCAACGACGCCACGCCGAATCTGACTGCCGGCGGCTGGTATGACGCGGGCGAGTCACCGCTCACCGGCGACGGTTCGCCGAAAAGCTTCACCGTCCCCAAACCCGCCTCCGGCACCGTCTTCTACACCATTGAGTATGAGGAATGAACTTTTGAGGGTTAGATAAATAGAGGTTAGAAAATAAGAGGATAATATGAGAGGGATGTAATAAACTCCTCTCCCATTACAGTCCCCCGCCGGTCAGGGGTTCCGGCGGGGGCTTTAATTATCAGATACGGCAGTGATTTTTCGCAGGGGTATTTGAAATCCCGATTCGGGACAGGCCTTCAACCGGGCAGGAAAAAGGGCAAAAAATCGGGTAAATTGTTTCGGGTCTTCTTCGCGGCTAAACACCCTATTAACCAACCGGGCTCATCAGGCTTATTCGCTGAAACGAGAGAACCTATCAATCGCCGCTAAACCCGCATAAACAGTGGGTAGGCGGCTCTGTTAACTAATGGGTCGCCAGGTTCTTTCGTTCCCGCCGTCCCCATGCAACCGGGGTGGCCTGGCTCAATCGGGACGGCGAGCATCGCCTCTTCAAAAGACCGGTCTCCGCCGGACAGTTCGTCATCGACAAGGCATTCCACGAGGTCGTGGCCGGCATCGACAACCGTACAACGGTTCTGCTCGGCCACACGCGTTGGCGGACCCGCGGGGATGAACGGGTCAATCGCAACAACCACCCGATCCGGGCCGG
>CAZYUX010000240.1:0-3443 GCA_964650745.1 uncultured Puniceicoccaceae bacterium | reverse complement strand
CATTAAAAAGAAGATTATGCCCGAACTATTTTACAGGAAATACTTGACGTGACCTGGAGCCGCGAAAAGCGCGAAAACTTCATAAAAAATTCAATCTGAAATGTATTTCGTCCGTGCCTTCGCGGTGAATTTTATATGACGTCCGCAGAAATCCGGCAGTCGTTCCTCGATTTTTTCAAAGAGCGGGGCCACGAAATCGTGCTCCCGGCCTCCCTTATGCCCGCCGCGCCCAACCTGCTTTTCACAAACGCGGGGATGAACCAGTTCGTGCCCTATTTCCTGGGCGAGCGCGACGCCCCCCGCCCGCGAGTGGCCGACACCCAGAAATGCATCCGCGCCGGAGGCAAGCACAACGATCTCGAGGACGTCGGCTTCGACACCTACCACCACACGTTTTTCGAGATGCTGGGCAACTGGTCCTTCGGCGACTATTTCAAGGAAGAGGCGCTGAACTGGTCCTGGGAGCTGCTGACCAAGGTCTGGAAGATGCCAAAGGAGCGCCTCTACGCCGCCGTTTACAAACCCCGGCCGGGTGATCCCGCGGAGTTTGACCAGGAGGCCTGCGATATCTGGGCCGATATTTTTCGGCGCGAGGGGATGGACCCCAAAGTCCACATCAAATCCAGCCCGGACAATTTCTGGATGATGGGAAACACCGGCCCCTGCGGCCCGTGCAGCGAAATACACATGGACCTCACCGAAAAGGGCGACACCGGCGGCAAGTTAGTGGATGCCGATTCCCCTTACTGCATCGAGCTGTGGAACAACGTCTTCATCCAGTTCAACGCCTTGCCGGACGGAACCTTCGAGCCGCTGAAGAAAAAGCACGTGGACACCGGAATGGGCTTCGAGCGCGTCGCGGGCATCTTCGCCTTCACGAAGAACTTCACCGATTTCTCCAATGCCCCCAGCAATTACGAAAGCGACCTCTTCACCGACTTCTTCGCCAAACTCACCGAGTTATCCGGCCACGTTTATCAAAGCACGCTTCCGGAAGACCGCGGCCATCTGTCCGAAGCTGAGATGAAAGACTGCGCCTTCCGCGTCATCGCCGACCACCTGCGCTGCCTCTCCTGCGCCATCGCCGACGGCATCCTCCCCGGCAACACCGACCGCAACTACGTCCTGCGCCGCATCCTGCGCCGGGCCGTCCTCTGGGCCAACCGGATCGGGCTCGAACCCGGTTCCCTCGCCGGTCTTTCCAATGACGTCGCCGAAAAACTCGGACCCGTCTTCCCCGAACTCACCGAGCGCCGCGAAGTCATCCGCAAAGCCATCGCCAGCGAAGAAGAATCCTTCAACCGCACCCTCGGCCGCGGCATTTCCCTGTTCAACGAAGAGGCTGATAGATTATCCGGCCCCCAGAAGGAGTTGCCCGGTGAATTCGCTTTTAAACTGTACGACACGTATGGATTTCCGCTGGATTTGACGCAACTCATGGCCCGGGAGCGCGGCTTGACGGTGGATGTCGAGGGTTTCAATAAACTCATGGAAGAGCAGCGCGAACGCGCCCGCGCCTCGCAGAAGAAAGAAACAATTATCACAAGAGGAATAGCTCCAACTGGAGTGACCAAATTTGTCGGTTACAACAATGAGAACCTTGTTAATTTCGAAACCAAACTAATAGGCGAACAAAACCAAGGAGGACGTACCACCTGTCTGATTTTTTCGGAAACTCCTTTTTATGCGGAGAAGGGCGGGCAAGTCGGGGATGTCGGCTTTGTTGAAATAGACGGTGATTGTATTGAAATTATTGATACTGTGGAGGCAGAGAATGGAGATTATTATCACAAAGTCGATATACCAGTAATTGAATCGGTTGAAGTAAAACCGGTAAAATTGTCAGTTAACATATCCCGCCGGCTGGCGATACAGAGGCATCACACGGGGACGCATGTGCTGCACTGGGCGCTGCGGGAGGTGCTGGGGAAGCACGTGCGGCAGGCGGGTTCTTACGTGGGGCCGGACCGTTTCCGGTTCGACTTCTCTCACTTCGAGCAGCCCGCGCCGGAGCAGTTGAAAAAAATCGAGGAGTTGGCCAACGAGCGCATCCTGCAAAATGACCCGGTAAAGGCCTGCACCGTTCCCTTCGACGAGAAGCCGGAGGACACGCTGGCTTTCTTCGGCGAGAAATACGGCAATGAAGTGCGCGTCCTCGAAATCGGGGGCTGGTCACGCGAGTTGTGCGGGGGGACGCACGTGTCGGCCACGGGCGAGATTGGTTTGCTGAAGGTCGTCTCGGAATCGGCCATAGCGGCGGGGACGCGCCGGATCGAGGCGGTGGCGGGCCTCGAGGCGCTCGAGCTGGCCCGGAGCCAGTTCGATTTCATCCAGGAGATGAGCCGAAGCCTCTCCTGCAAGCCCGGTGAGCTGGAACAACGCTTCGCCGGGCTTCTCGAACGAAGCGCGGCTTTGGAAAAAGAGCTGAAAAGCAAAAAACGAAAAGACGCGCGGGGACTGGCGGATGATCTGGCCGCTGACGCGAAACAAGCGCGGGGTTTCAAGTTCGCCGTTGCAAAAGCGGAAGCGGCGAACCCGAATGAGCTGCGGAACCTGGCCGTGCAAGTGTCCAAAAAACTGGGGCCGGGGGTGGTGGTTCTCGGCGGTGTTTTCGGGGAAAAGGTCACGGTTCTGGCGCTTTGCTCAAAAGAAGCCATTGAAGCCGGACACAAGGCGGGGGAAATTGTCCGCAATCTGGCGGGAGAACTCGGCGGCAAGGGCGGCGGCAAGCCCGATTTCGCCATGGGCGGCGGCCGGCATCCTGAAAAGCTTGATCAGGTGTTAAAAGATTTTCTGGAACAAACCGGGTGAATCCGGCTCTCATTCTTCGTATTGCCGGATGAAGAAATCCACGCGGAAAATCATTGGAATGCCGCTGCCGCCGCCCGCGTGGCTCGCGCCGTTGATGATCCTCCTGGGCGCCTTTTGCGGCCTGGGGCTGATGTCGCTTTACATTGCCAACGCCTTTTCCTACTTGTCCGATGACCCCCGGGCGTGCATTAACTGCCATATTATGATCCCCCACTTTTCCGCTTGGAGGCAAAGCAGCCACAGCCGTCATGCCACTTGCAATGACTGCCACGTGCCCCAGGACAGCGCCCTGCGCAAGCTGGCCTTCAAAGCCAGCGACGGGCTGCGCCACTCCGCGGTTTTCACCTTGCGGATGGAGCCGCAGGTGTTTCACATGCGGGAGGCGGGCCGGCGGGCGGTTCAGGAGAACTGCCTGCGGTGCCACGGAACGGTTATGCAAGAGATTTGGCCATCCGGAGCGGACGCGCCACAGCGGGCTTGCTGGAGCTGCCACCGGGTGGTGCCCCACGGCCGGGAGCGGAGCCTTGCCGCCGCCCCCCGGATTATGGCGCCCAAGCTCGCCCCGGTTTTGCCCGGCAGGGCGAGTGAAAAATTTTTCGATTCGGACCACAATCCGGATCAGCCGAAGAACC
>CAZYUX010000239.1:0-3461 GCA_964650745.1 uncultured Puniceicoccaceae bacterium | reverse complement strand
AATTTGAGGCTGGTATAAAATGACGTGCAGCATGAAAGCGCTGATTGTTTTAAAGCGTTTCAAGCCTCCTTTATCAACTCCTCTTTCCGCGTTTTCCTCCGGCGCGGTTCCTCGACGCGGAGGATGAAGTATAAGGCGGCCGACATCAGCAAGCCGGAAGGAACCGCCACCCACTTGAAATCCGCCGTCAGGCTTTGGATGCCCATGTTGAGCAGGGAAACCGAAAAAAGCCCCGCCAGGGTCATCAGCCCCATGATGGCAAGGTAGGACACCCGGCGGCGCTCCGGGGAAATTTCAAAGCCCAGCGTCGGCACGCCGATGCGGTCCAGGGTGAAAACCGCGCCCACGAGAAAGAAAATGGCGGTGAAGTGCCACTCGTCCCAGGCCAGCGGCGCAATGGCGCATAGAAACACAAAACCGGCGTGGCTTGCCGCCATCAGGCATTTGCCTCCGTAACGGTCCCCCAGCCACCCGCCCATGACGTTGCCGCAGATGCCGCCGGCCATCTGCGCCATGAGCAGAAAGCCCAGGAAGCTGTCCGGCCGGTCCAGTGTCCGCAAGGCGTGCAGGCTGAGAAACGGCATCATGATCAGGACGCCGTTGCCGCAAAACCGGGCCATAAGATAATACCCCAGCCGCCGGTCGCTCCGGATGGCGGCCGGAATGGAGCGGATAAACTCCGCCCAGTGCCCTGGCGGTCCGGCGCGTTTGGGCGGCAGATCGGTTTCCCGCACCAGGGCCACCAGGAAGTACGATCCCATGATAAAAAGGAATGTGATAAGGTGAAGCGCGCCATATCCGCGCGCTCCCGGCCAGACATCCAGAATCCTGGCAACCGCGTGCCCCGCGCCCAGTCCGATGAGTGACGAAATGAGCAAGCGCAAGGCCCACACGGACGACAACCGCCGGCCGGGAATGGTTTTGGCGACCAGTTCCTGCCAGGCCGTCATTAAAACTCCCGCGAACAATCCGGAGGCCAAAGGCGCAAAAACGACTGCCGCCAAGGCCAGTCCCGGCCGCCAGTCCGCGAGGTAGAGCAACGCCAGGCCGGCCATCAGATAGGGCAAGCGCTGCAGCAAACCGATCCCCATGATGAACGGCTTCATGCTGTCGAGCCGCTCGATGCGCCGGACCATGAATATTTGCGGGACAAACGTCCCGGCGGTCGCCAGCAAGGGCAGAAGCGCAATCAGCCAGGAAGCGCCGCCCAGCGCTTCCACCATGCGGGGCAGGATCGTCTGGCGGTTCACAAAGGCCACCCCTCCGATATACAAGCCGCCTTCCACGCTTGTCAGAAAATAATTGCGCGGCAGCAGCCGTTGCATCTGGCTCTCGTAAGCTTCCATCATTCCGGCGGTTTCAGTCTTCATGATCACGGTTATTCTAACAAGACGGTCAATACCGGGACCTTTCCGCGGCCACTTTCGGATTGCCTTCACCAATGGAACGGGCAATCCTTTGTCAAATGAAGAAGAGGATTGTGAAGAAAGTCATGCGCGGTGTCGTCATCGGCGCGGGCTACTTCAGCCAATACCATCTCGACGCCTGGAGCCGTATCCCCGAAGTGCGCCTCACGGCGGTGTGTGACGCCGACGAGGAAAAGGCCAAACTGGCCTGCCAAGCTTACGGCATAGAGCGTCAATACGTCAAATACCAGGACATGATCGAGGCCGAGCAGCCCCACTTCGCGGACATCATCACCCCTCCGGCCGCCCATCTGAAAATATGCTCCTATCTGGCCGAACGCAACATCAGCATGATTTGCCAAAAGCCCCTGGCTGCGGAACTCAGTGACGCCGTTTACATCGTGGAGACTGTCGCCCAGAGCCGTTCGCGGTTCATGGTCCACGAGAACTGGCGCTGGCAGCCCTGGCACCGGGAAATCCGGCGCCTGCTCACCGGCGGCCTGCTGGGCCGGCTTTTCGGCATCCACGTGCGCGCCCGGCTGGGAGACGGCTGGCGGGAAGACGCCTATATGCACACCCAGCCTTATTTCCGCAAATACCGGCGTTTTCTGGTTTTTGAAACGGGCGCGCATTTTCTCGATCTCTTCCGTTATTTGGGGGGAGAAATCCATACCCTTTATGCCCGGCTGGCCCGCCTGAATCCAAACATTCAAGGGGAGGACTGCGCTCACGTTGTCTGCGCCTTTCAGAACGGCGCCACCGCCACACTTGACATCAACCGCTACAACGAAACCCTTGCCGATGATCCCCGTTACACATTTGGAACCATGCGGGTGGATGGAAGCGAAGGCCACTTGGAGTTGAATGAGGATGGGGAAATCACCGTCAAACTGCTGGGCCAGGAACCTTACAAGCACGAATATCCGCACTCGAGGGAAGGATTCGCCGGTGACTGCGTCTATGCGCTGCAAAGGCATTTCACTGACTGCATGTTCCAGCGCAAACCCTTCGAAGTGCCGCCGCAGGACTATTTAAAAACCCTGGATTTGGTGGAAGCCTGCTACCTGTCCGCCGAGGAGGACACCCCCATAACCATCGAGCATTAACGCCGCCCGGATGTTGTCGGGACATTTACTTGCCGAGGCCTCCCGTGATTTCCCGCAGGCGGTTGAAGAAAGCTTTTTTAACAGGTGTATTGATGCTCCAGTTGACGGGCAATGTCTGGTAGCCGCTCAGGTCCTCGTATCGTTCTTCTCTCTCCCGCGCGGTCCAGTCCGTCCGGTCTTTATAATGGCTGCCGTAGCCCTGACAGTAAAATCCCCATGAGCAGTCCGCCCGGACGGCGGCCTCCAGGTTTTCCACAAATATGCTGTCCTCATTGATGGCGACGGGCCTGGGCCGGGCTTGATGCTCGGGTGTTTCTTTCAGGGCTTTGAGTTTGGCCGTCAATTGTTCCGGCGAGCAGCCGTTGCCGTGAGGCAGCGAAAAATCCTCGGTCTTCCGCCATTTTCCCTCCGGTATTTGCGCGCCGCCGCCCGTGCTCACGGAGACGGGCAAGCGCCGCCCGTCCACTGCCGTTCCCTGGGCGATTTCGATCAGCTCGTGCACGTTGTCCGGCTCGAAAAGAGGCCGCTTCCAAAATGGATTGGCCTCGTTGACGAGGTCCGCGAGGATGTTGCGGAAACCGGTTTTCAGCAGCCATTCCGTGACGCGGGCGGTAATGTCCCGGATGGTTTTGTCTTCGGGGATTCTCCGGACCTGTTTGAAGTAGAAATAATTGACGATAACGACCATCTCCGCCTCGTCCGCTGCTTGCAGGACGCGCCGCAGGCGGTCAAAGTAGGGTTTTCTAAATGTGCCGTCCGCTTCGTAAGCGCTGTTGTCGTATGCGTCGTAGACGTTCGGCGTGTAAATGGAGCCGCCCCCTTGCAGACCCACCGTAACGGCCAGCAGGCCGTGCCGCCGGTATTCCGGCAGGCGCCGGCAAAATTCGTCCGTGTTGCGGTCCGGGTCCCACGCGCCGGTGTCCGGATAGGCCCATAAGGAGCGCGTTGC
>CAZYUX010000238.1:0-3462 GCA_964650745.1 uncultured Puniceicoccaceae bacterium | reverse complement strand
CGAGATTCAAGTGTGACTGGAGTTCAGACGTGCTCTTTCCGATCCGTATTTCCGGCGCTTTTCAGGATCGCCCAAGACTTCGTAGGCTTCATTGATTTCCTTGAATTTCTCCTCGGCCGCCGGTTTGTCTTTGGCCCTGTCGGGATGATGATCGCGGGCCAGGCGGCGGAAAGCCTTTTTAATGTCCTCTTGCGCCGCTCCGCGCGGCACGCCGAGGATTTTATAATAATCTTTGTATTCCAAAGCCATTTACGTTTCTTCCAAACACCGGCGAATGGCCGGATGCCTCAGCTTTTATGCCCGGTTAGAGTATGAACACAAGGCGCGGCGCGTCAATCCCGTCAAGGTGTTCGCGGCGCGGCATCAGCGGGATGTGCCGCCTTCGCGGATGTCTTGGCGGACGGATTCCCCGAAGTCCGGGACAACAGCCCTTGCGCGGGAAACGGTGTCATCGTCCTGTGGAGCGGCTGCGGCTGGAATCTGGGCGAAAAGGAACACTGGAGCAAACTCGCCCTCTGGCGCGTCACAACATAAGAAAAGGATTGACCGCACCCGCGGCGGCAACATTCTCCGCCGCACCGCGCCCCTTTCAACGGCAACCGAAAATCTTTCTTCGCGGAATAATCCTTACTGTGGTTTTCCGGAGCGAGGGAGGGCGAGCGAAGCGACGTCTTCGATGCGTTTCATGGCGGCGTCTTGGCCTTCGATGGCGTCTGTCTGAAGGCTGATGTAGGCCCAGCGGTGGTTTTTGAGGAAAAAGATCCGGTCGACGGCCATCTTCCACATCCGCTCCATGTGGGAGGCCACTGGGCCGTCGCCGCTGACGAACCAGTAGACGAAAAGCGCCGGAACCTGAATCGTCTTCCCTGCTTTGTCCGTCAATTGTTTTTCGAGCCGCAGGACGGTCGCGGGCACGCTTCCTTGGGAAGGGTCGCTCAAACGCAATTCGCGGCGATAGCGGCTTTGGATCGTCCACCCTTGGCCGGTGAGGCAAAGCTCGGGCCGGTGAATGGAACTGCGGTCCCTGCCGCTGAGGATGACTGATAAGAGCACCTGCCGCCCGGAAAGGCTGGTATAAACCTTGCGGCTGAAACCGGTGTCTTCCGGCAGAATCTGGCGTTCGGCGGGTGATATTTCCACTTCTTTTCCCAGCCAGTTATAATTTAGAACCTTGGGCAGGGGAGCGGGGCCGGTGGCGTTCGCGTCCAGCCGCACGCCACACTGCCAGTCCTTTGTCGCCGCTGCCGCCTTCTGAATGAGCAGAATCGTCAGAATGGAACATCCCGCGGCCGCAGCCGCCGCGGCCCATGCCTGGCGCGCCGTCAGGAGGAAATTGCCGGCGGGCGCGGCGGTTCCCTCCGGCGGTTCCGCCGGTTTCTGTTCCGGGCAGAGCCGGTCCATCAGCGAAATCACGCCCATGGCCAGCCCCAGCACAATGATAAAAATCAGCAGACCGAACCATTCATGGACGGTTTGTCCCGCTTCTTGCCCGAACCACTCCGCCGCCATGATGATCGTGAGAATGCGCAGGACGTTCCCCGCGAAAGC
Source organism: uncultured Puniceicoccaceae bacterium (assembly GCA_964650745.1). GTDB lineage: Bacteria > Verrucomicrobiota > Verrucomicrobiia > Opitutales > CAZYUX01 > CAZYUX01. The sequence continues at coordinate 1,914 of CAZYUX010000238.1, read as the reverse complement.
GAAAGGAAAAGCCAGCAGAAAAATCAGCGCCCGCCGCCAGAAGGCGCGGAAGCTGATGTAACCGAGCAGCAGCGTCAGGGCCGTCAGGGCCGTCAGCGAGCGGATGCCGGAGCAGGCCGGAGCCACGTCATAACTGTAGCCGCCGCCGGGCGCGAAGAGCTGGGTTCCACTCCTCGCCACATCGAAACCGAGGGCGCTTGCGGCCGCTGTCGAGAACTTGATAACCTGCAAGCGCAAGTGGAAACCCGCTTCGTCGTTGAGGAAACCCAGCGGTATGGAAAACAACATCAGCATGCAGGGGAAAACAGCCGCCTTTCCCCAGCGCCGGCCGCCCAGCAAAAAAGCGCACCCAGCCAGGCAGACCAGAAAACTGAAGATGGAAATCCGCGTCTGCTGGGTCAGGCAGCCGAGGAAGTGCAGGCCCAAAGCTCCCGCCAGCAGGAGCAGCCCCAATCCAAGAGCGGGGCGGTTGCCCGGCGGCGCCTCTTTTAAGTTCTTCCAGAAAACCCACCCGCTCAGGATAAGGATCAGCGGCCCATGCTGGCACTCCGAGCCAGGATTAAACCATTGCCACCCCCACCAGTAAAAGAGCGACGCCGTGTCAATATAGCCCCGCGCGGTGTTGCCGAAAAACTGGAAAATAATAAGCGCGCACGCCGCCACGGCAGCAGCCAATACGCGGTTGGCTTTTAATTGTGTGTCTGTCATGATCCCCGTTTTTGCGCGGTGACAGCCATACCGAAAGAGATTGCCAAGTCAAGGCGGGCCGGAGTTTTATCAGAACATGGAAGTCGCGGTCAACCTGGCCGACCAGGATTTCGCTTCTGCCAAGTCGCTGGGGATTCTGCGCGTCTCACTTGGCCTGACGCGCGGGCTGGTTGCCGCGGAGGAAGTGGAACGGCTCCATGTGCTGGCTAACAGCTCTTTGCGGCGTTCCGCGGAAATGAATGCCGGAAAAGTGGCCTGGCACAGGGAGGAACACCCGCCGCCGCGCCGGTGGGCGCGACTGTGGTGGGATCAAACCGGAGTGGTCCGGGCGGCCAACCGCCTGAAACCTGACTGGCTGCTTTTTCCTAAAGGATTTCCTCCCGGAGTCCTCTGGCCGCGCTGCCGGGTTTGCTGCTACGTCCACGACAACCTGTTCGATTTCTACAACCGGCGGAAACAAAATCCGTTTCCACTGTGGGAGAGATTATATTTTCCATGGCTTCTGCGCCGGGCCTTGCGCCGGGCGGATCTGGTGGTCACGAACTCGCGTTTCACCTTGGAAACTTTGCGGCCGTTCAACCCGAAAGCGCGCTGCGAGCATTTGGGCATCGGCTTCGGGCGCTTTCCGGATCCTCCTTCAGTTCCGGCCGGCGGCGGACTCTTGCTGCTTGCGTCGCCCTTGCCCCACAAAATGACAAGCCAGGCGGTGGATTGGCTGTGGCGGTGGAACAAGGAAACAGGCAACCGGAGGCCGGTTCATGTCCTCGGCAGCTTGCCCCGCGGATTGCGTTTGCCCGGACCGGAGCGCTGGCACTGGCATAAACGGCTGCCAGAGCCGGAGTATCAAGCTCTCAAGCGCGAGTGCGCCGTGCTGCTCTATTTCAGCGCTTACGAAGGCTACGGCATGCCCCCCGCCGAAGCGCTGGCCGAGGGCCTCCCGGCGCTGGCCTCGGACATCCCCGCGTCCCGTGAAATCCTGCCCGCGGAAATCCTTTTCGACAACAACAACTACCGCGATTTCGCGGACAAATTGAACCGCATCCTGGAAATCCGGCATTGCCCCCACATCCAACTGCCTACGCGGGAAGAAGTAAGCAAAAAATTGGTTCAATTAATGCGAGAATATCATCCCGCGGGATTCTGATGGCCAAATATCCACTGGAAACCCTCCCATCCGCCGCTGGACGGCGACGGAAATTGCCGGCC
>CAZYUX010000237.1:0-3550 GCA_964650745.1 uncultured Puniceicoccaceae bacterium | reverse complement strand
GACTGCTCGGAGATGAAACGGTTCAGCCCCAGTTCCCTGGCGGCCCAAAGGCTCTCCATGATTTGCCATGCCTTGAAGCCGCTCGTGCCGATGCAGCGGATTTTCCCGGCGCGAATGAGATCGTCGAGAGCGCGCAATGTTTCCGCGACGGGGATTTCGGGGCTGGGCCGGTGGAGTTGCATCAGGTCAATCACATCCGTGCGCAGCCGCCGCAACGAGGTTTCCGTTTGCGCGATGATTGTCCGCCGGTCATTGGCCATGGGCTGGATTTTCGTGGCGATGATCATGTCATCGCGGCGGCCGTTGCGCCGGAGGGCTTCGCCGATGATTTCCTCGCCGCGCCCGTAAACATGGGCCGTATCTAGAAAATTGATACCGGCGCCGAGCGCCATGTCTATTATCCGGCGGCATTCTTCGTCCGGAGCGGCCTTGCCGAACTTGACCGTGCCCAGGCAAAGGGCGCTGACCTTCAATCCGCTGTGGCCGAGGTAACGGTATTGCATCATGATTATGTCTTTTTTTTGAAGGGCTGTTTAAGCATGAACACCTTCGCTGTCTACATTGAATAAAGTCAACTATCCCCTTGCCGGCCGCCGGGCCGGGAACATGATGGAAAGCGCCATGCAAAAAACAGTCATCAGGCGGGTGCGCAACGCGGCCCGCGCGCTTATTATCCGCGAGGAAAAACTGCTGGCGGTCAAACTGGACAACGGCGGCCGTTACGAGCTGCGGGACGGCGGCGATTTTGTTTATATCCTGCCCGGAGGCGGCCAGCGCGGCGGGGAGGTGCTGACCGAATCCCTCCGGCGCGAGTGCCGGGAGGAAATCGGGGCGGACATCGAGGTGGCGGAAATGCTTCTGGTCCGCGAATACATCGGCAGAAACCACTCCTTCTCGCGCGCCCACCGCTCTTTTCACCAAGTCGAGGTTATTTTCCGCTGCCGCCTGCCGCATCCGGAACAAGTGCGCAGCGGAGGCATTCCGGACAAACGCCAGGCGGGGATCGAGTGGCTGGGCCTGGATCAACTTAACGGCCTGCCGTTTTACCCCGAAGCCCTCAAGCCGTATTTCAAAGATGGCGGTTTTCATCCCCCCGCAACCTATCTGGGCGACGTCAACTGACGGCTTGCGCTTGCCAAGAGGAGCGTTTCAAGCCACGGATAGAACCTGCTTATGACGTGTCCCTCCGCGCACCGGGGAATGGCGGCCGGGCCGGATTTCTTTTCCGGCTGGCTCATGGCGTGCCTGCTGCTGGCCGTCCTGGCTTTGCGTTTGTTTTACTTGCGGTTCTGCGGGCTGGAGCTGGCGGGGGATGAAAGCTACTACTGGGACTGGTCGCGCCGGCTGGACTGGTGCTACTACAGCAAGCCGCCCATGGTGGCCTGGCTCATCGCCCTCTCGACGAAGCTGCTCGGCCACACGGAGTTCGCCGTGCGGCTGCCGGCGGCGGTTCTGGGAACAGGCCTGGCTGGCTGCCTTTACCTGGCGGGCCGTTTTTTCTACAATGCGCGCGCGGGTATTCTGGCGGCGCTCTTTATCCTGGCGGCGCCCGCGGACGCCGCCCTCAGCCTGCTGATGACGATTGACCCGCCGCTGCTTTTTTTCTGGGCGCTGGCGCTGGTATTCTTGGGGCTGGCTCTTGCGAAGGACGGATCACGCCTTGGCTGGTGGGCCCTCGCGGGGGCGGCATCGGGCCTTGCCCTTTTGAGCAAACAAACCGCCGCCGCCATCCCTGTGATGACGGGCCTGGCCTTGGTCGTCTGCCTGCCGTGGCGCAAGCATATCTTCCGCGGTTATTGGCTTTACGGCATCATCGTCGCGGCGGCGGCCTCGCCCATTCTCCACTGGAACAGCCAGCATGACTGGATCACGTTCCAGCACACGTCGGCGCATTTCGAGTCCGGTTCCTGGCGCTTCGAAAAGGCGCTGGGGGATTTCGCGGGCTTCGCGGGGGCGCAGGCCGGGCTGCTGTCACCGCTCACGTTTGGGTTGCTGATGACCGCCAGCATCCGGGGGCTTTTTTCCTTTTTCCGGCTGGGCTCGCGGGAGCGTCTGCTCTTTTTGCTGGGACCGCTGCCGCTGCTGGGAGTCATTGCTTTGAGCCTTTGCCAGCGCGTGCTGCCCAACTGGCCCGCGCCCTTCTACCTTTCGGGGCTGGTTCTGCTATCCGGATGGTTAAGCGGCGGAACTTCCCTGGGCGGCGGTTCCCAGTCCTTCCGCCCCTGGATCAAACCGGCTCTCACGGTTGGCTTTTTTCTCGCCGGTCTGGCATACGCTCTGCCTTTTTTGATCAAGCATTACGGGTTCGAGGGAACAAAATATGATCCGGCGGCCCGCCTGCGCCGGTGGAAAGACACCGCGGCCCGCGCCGAAGCTCTGCGGGAAAACCTGCCCGCGCCGGAACGCTCGTTTATTCTCGTGGCCGCCAGCCGCCAGCTGGCCAGTTCACTGGCTTTTTATCTGCCGGATCAACCCGTTATTTACCGCTGGGAGGAAAAAGGCGGCGCGCGCTCGCAATACGAGATCTGGCCCGGCCCGGCGGACCGCCTGGGCCAGGACGCCCTTGTCCTTTGCCGCCGGGCGCCGGAGGACGTTCCGGCGGAACTGGCCGCCGCATTCGCACGATGGACCTTTATCGAAGAAATAGACATCATCATCGGCCCGGCCCGCCGCCGCCACTACTACGCTTATCTTGGAGAAAACCTCCGCCGCTGGCCTCCGCGCCTCCTTTTGCAGGCCGGGCGGGCGCGGCGTTTACCCGAGCCGGAAAAACTCGCGGGTGTTGCGGCTGGAGGCGGCGGCGAATTCCACGATGCCGGTCTGAAATAACCGCGCGCAGAACTCCGCGGTATGGCGCAGGAATGCCGGCTCGTTGCGGCGGCCGCGGACCGGTTCCGGCGCGAGATAAGGCGCGTCGGTCTCGATCATGACCCTGTCAAGATTTTGAATGAGCGCCGCTTGTCTCGCGGGTTCGGCGTCCTTGAAAGTAATAGTCCCCGTAAAGGAGCCGCGCGCGCCCCGCCGGTTGATTTCCCGCATCTTCTCCGGCCCGTGGCCGAAGCAATGGAAAACCACGCGGCGCCAGTCAAATCCGCTCTCATCTATGACGCTGACGCAATCGGCGAACGCGCCCCGCGAATGGACGATCACCGGCAGCCCGTGTTTTTCCGCCAAAGCCAATTGCCGCCGGAAGGCTTCTTTTTGCCGCGCTTTCAAAGGGGCGGCCTTCTCTTGTTTCTTCGGCAGGCGAAAGTAGTCCAGACCCGTTTCTCCAACGGCGGCGGGCAGAGGCGCGCCGGAAAAAAAATCCGATAACAAAGCGAGCTGCTCCTCCCAGTCTTCTTCCAAATCCGCGGGGTGCAACCCCGCTGAATAAAAGACTTTTCCCGGATGCTGGCGGGCCATATTCCTGTAGAGCGGCCAGTCCCGGCGGCTGGTGCCGACCGTGATCACCTGCCCCACCCCGGCCTCCTCCGCCCGCGCCAGCGTCTCCTCCAACTCCCCCGGCCGGGAAAACTTCTCCAAATGGCAATGGCTGTCTATGAGCTGC
>CAZYUX010000236.1:0-3555 GCA_964650745.1 uncultured Puniceicoccaceae bacterium | reverse complement strand
TCGAGGAATTCGAAGTGACGGCCCGCGACACCAAGCTGGGGCCGGAGGAAATCACCCGTGACATCCCCAACGTGGGTGAAGAAGCCCTCGCCAACCTGAACCACGACGGCGTCATCCGCGTCGGCGCCGAAGTCAAGCCAGGCGACATTCTGGTAGGCAAAATCACACCCAAAAGCGAAACGGAGCTCGCGCCCGAGGAAAAGCTGCTGCGGGCCATCTTCGGGGAAAAAGCCGCGGATGTCAAAGACACCTCCCTGCAAGTCCCGTCAGGATGCTACGGCATCATCATGGACGTGAAAATATCCAGCCGCGTGGACGCCGAGAAAGAAAAATTAAGCCCCTCGGACCGGCGGCGGCAAATCAAAAAAATCAACGAAGAATACCGCGCCCAGGCGGACAAACTCAAGGAAGCCCTCACCGAAGCGCTCTCCAACATCCTCCTGGGGGAGAAGATTCCCCTGGACGTGACCAACAGCGAGACGGGCGAGACCATCATCCCGGCCAACCGGAAGATAACCAAAACCCTGCTGCGGCGGCTGGCGGCGGTTTACAAAACCATCCGGATTGACCCCTCCCCGGTGCGCATCAAGATCATGGAAATCATCAACTCTTTCTCCAGCAAATTCGCCGAGCTGGAGCAGGAGCGCGGGCGCAACATCGAAGCCGCCGAAGCGGGGGACGACATCGAACAGGGCATCATCAAAAACGTCAAAGTTTACGTGGCGGCCAAGCGGAAAATCCAAGTGGGCGACAAAATGGCCGGGCGGCACGGCAACAAGGGCGTGGTGGCCAAAATCGTGCCCCAGGAAGACATGCCTTTTCTGCCCGACGGCACACCGGTGGAGATTTGCCTCAACCCCTTGGGCGTGCCCAGCCGCATGAACGTGGGCCAAGTGCTCGAGGCTCATCTGGGCTGGGCTTGCCGCAAACTGGGCCTGCATGTGGCCACTCCCATTTTCGACGGCATCGCCGAAGAGCAAATCCGCGGCTACCTGAAAGAAGCGCATCTGCCGGAATCGGGCAAAACGGTGCTCTGCGACGGCTGCACGGGCGAGCCATTCGACCAGGAAGTCGTCGTCGGCTACACCTATATGATGAAACTCAACCACTTGGTGGCGGACAAAATCCACGCCCGGGCCGTGGGCCCCTACAGCCTCATCACGCAGCAGCCCCTGGGCGGCAAAGCCCAATACGGCGGGCAGCGTTTCGGAGAAATGGAAGTGTGGGCCCTCGAAGCGTACGGAGCGGCATACACCCTGCAGGAACTGCTCACGGTCAAATCCGACGACGTCAGCGGCCGCACGAAAATTTATGAAGCCCTGGTCAAAGGAGACAACAGCCTGCAAGCAGGCACCCCGCAGTCGTTCAACGTCCTGATGAAGGAAATGCAAAGCCTCTGCCTGGACATCCGCCTCGGCGGCGACGGACAAGCCGAGGACTTCAACCTTTAACCCCGTCAGCACAAAGACAACCACGATGAGCACAGAAACGGAAATGGCCCAGCCTCAAGCCCAGGACCTGCGCGAAGTGCGCGAATTCCTCGGCTTGGAACAGGCGTTCGACAAGGTTTCGATCGCCATCGCCTCACCCGACACCATCCACTCATGGTCGCGGGGAGAAGTGAAAAACCCGGAAACGATCAACTACCGGACTTTCAAACCGGAGCCGGGCGGCTTGTTCTGCCAGCGCATTTTCGGGCCGGTGCGCGACTACGAGTGCGCCTGCGGCAAATACAAGCGCATCAAATTCAAGGGCGAAGTGTGCGACCGCTGCGGCGTCGAGGTGACGGTCTCGCGGGTGCGCCGCGAGCGCATGGGGCACATCGAGCTTTGCGTGCCGGCGTCCCACATCTGGTTCCTCAAAAGCATGCCAAGCCGCCTGGGCCTGCTGCTGGACATGACCGCGCGCAACCTCGAGCGGGTCATCTACTATGAGAACTACATGGTCACAAACCCGGGCAAAACACCGCTCGAGGAAAAACAACTGTTAAGCGAGCAGGAACATCAGCAAGCGGCGGACGAATACGGGGACGACGCCTTCGAAGCCCAAATGGGGGTCGGCGCCCTCCGCGCCGTGCTCGAAAAGATGGACTTGGCCTCAATGATCGGGGAACTGCAGGAACAACTCCACGGCACCCGGTCCAAACAGGTGAAAAAGAAGCTTTCCAAACGGCTGAAAGTCATCCAAGGGCTGATTGACTCGAACACCCGGCCCGAATGGATGGTGCTGGAAACCGTGCCGGTCATCCCCCCGGACCTGCGGCCGCTCGTCCCGCTGGAAGGCGGGCGGTTTGCCACCTCCGACCTCAATGACCTCTACCGGCGCGTCATCAACCGCAACAACCGCCTGCGCAACCTGCTCCAGCTCAAGACCCCGGACGTCATCATCCACAACGAAAAACGCATGCTGCAGGAAGCTGTGGACGCCCTGTTCGACAACGGCCGGCACGGGCGGGCCGTGACCGGGGCGGGCAACCGCCCGCTCAAATCCCTCAGCGACATGCTCAAGGGCAAGCAGGGGCGCTTCCGCCAAAACCTGCTTGGCAAACGGGTGGACTACTCCGGGCGCTCGGTCATCGTAATCGGGCCGGAGCTCAAACTGCACCAGTGCGGGCTGCCCAAGAAGATGGCGCTGGTGCTCTTCGAGCCCTTCATCATCCGGCGCTTAAAGGAGCTGGGCTTTGTGCACACCGTGCGCGGCGCCCGCAAGATGATCGAGAAGAAAGCGCCCGAGGTCTGGGACATCCTCGAAGAAGTCACCCACGGCCACCCCGTGCTGCTCAACCGCGCCCCCACCCTGCACCGGCTCTCCATTCAAGCCTTTGAACCGGTGCTGATCGAAGGGGACGCCATCCGCATCCATCCCCTGGTCTGCGCCCCCTACAACGCCGACTTCGACGGGGACCAGATGGCCGTTCACGTGCCCCTCTCGCTTGAAGCGATCCTCGAGGCGAAACTGCTCATGATGTCGGTGCACAATATTTTCTCGCCTTCGAGCGGCAAACCTATCCTGACGCCTTCGCAGGACATTGTTCTGGCGGCCAACTACATGACACTGGACCCGCGCCGCAAAGTCAGCCCGAAAAAACGCCTGCCGGTTTTCGCCAACGAGCACGAAGTCTTTCTGGCCGAACTCGACGGCGTCGTGAAAAAGCATGACTGGATTCATTACCTGAATCCGGATTACGGGAAAGACACACTCTACGGCAAAAAGGACCGCAAGATCATCAAAACAACAGTGGGACGGGTGCTCTTCAACAACATCTGGCCCGCGGAGACAGGCTTCATCAACACGGTGGTGGCCAAAAGCAAGCTGGGCGAGCTGATACTGAGCACTTACAACTTGAAAGGCAAGGAGAAGACCGTCGAGGTGCTGGACCAGTTAAAGGAGATGGGCTTCCACATGGCCACCAAGGCCGGCGTGTCCATCGGCATGGAGGACATGATCGTCCCGCCCCAGAAGGAAGCCATCGTGAGCCGGGCCCGCAAGCAAATCGAAGAAGTCGAAAGCCAATACCGCAAAGGAATCATCACCAGCGGAGAGCGTTACAACAAG
>CAZYUX010000235.1:0-3634 GCA_964650745.1 uncultured Puniceicoccaceae bacterium | reverse complement strand
CCCCTGCCGCCCGCGCGAAAACGACGGCCCATGCGCTGAAAAGACAGGCTTGAACCCACCAGCCGCCGTGTTTCACCAGCCATTCCGCTTCCTCCGGCCCGGCCGCGCCAAAGGCCAGCAATAGCGCGGCGGCGGCCGCCGCGGCGGCCGCGAAAAATTTCAGCCCAGTTTGTTCCGAAGCTGCGACAGCCGGCGTGCTCATGCGATATTTCCCGCTTCAGCCTGCGGCGGCATTCCGCCAACGTCAAGTCCAACACCCGCCGCGGGGCGGCCAGACACGGAAAATTGTTGCCTTGCCGGGCCGGAGGCATTTGCTCATCTTTTTTTCACTCCCGAGGGTTATGAAACATTTATATAAAATCACGCTGACGGCGGCGGTATTCTCTCTCGCCATCTGGGTTCCAACCGCGCGCGCCAGTTCCGGCAATCCTCAACACGCGGAAATTCCCCGCCCTCTGGACACTTACGGAGACGCCCGTCTGGAATCCGTAAGCCAAGTGCTGGCCAACCGCGTCAAGCAGGAGCCGTTCAACCTCGCGGCCAGCCTCATGTTCTTGTGCGCCATTGCGCACACCTTCGCGGCGGGCAAATTCACCCGCTTGTCGCACCGCCTCGAACACCGGCACAGCGAGCGCCTCAAACGGGAAGGCCGCACCGCCGATGCCAAACCCTATGACGACGCCCGCGACGATGTCTCCTTCCCCGCCGTCATATGCCACTTCCTGGGGGAAGTGGAGGTTATCTTCGGCATCTGGCTTATCCCTCTCGCCGGCGCAATCATTCACTTCCACGGCTGGCCCGCCGTCACGGGCTATTTCGATTGGCTGTTCAAGGAAAAATACACGGAGCCGTTTTTCGTCATCGTCATCATGGCCATAGCCTCGACCCGGCCGGTGCTGAAGTTTTCGGAAAACTGCATGAAGAAACTGGCCCGCTTCGGGGGCGAGACGCCGGCGGCATGGTGGCTGTCCATTCTGACCGCAGGGCCCCTGCTCGGGTCGTTCATCACGGAACCGGCGGCGATGACGATTTGCGCCCTGCTGCTGGCCAAACAGTTTTACTCGCTGAAGCCCTCCCCAAAATTTTGCTACGCCACGCTGGGGGTGCTCTTCGTCAACATCTCGGTGGGGGGGACGCTGACACACTTCGCGGCGCCCCCGGTGCTGATGGTCGCCGGGAAATGGGGCTTTGACATGGCATTCATGTTTACGCACTTCGGCTGGAAGGCGGTCACGGGCATCGCGTTATCCACCGGCCTCTATTATTTTCTCTTCCGCAACGAACTGGCCGGCTTGAAGGAAAAGGCGGAAAAACGGAAGGCCGCCGGCCTGAAATCCTCCAGATGGCGGGACCGGGAAGATGCCATCCCGTTTTGGGTGACGGGCGCGCACTTGTTGTTCATGGCCTGGACGGTGATGAACCTGCACCATCCGCCGCTTTTCCTCGGGGGGTTTCTGTTCTTCCTGGCTTTCGCCCAGGCGACGGAGCACTACCAGAACACCATCAGCATCAGGCCGCCGCTGCTGGTCGGCTTTTTTCTGGCCGGGCTGGTGACGCACGGCGTCCTTCAGCAATGGTGGCTGGCTCCCGTCCTGGGCTCTTTGCGGGAAATCCCGCTCTTCATCGGCGCCATAGTGCTGACAGCCTTCAATGACAACGCCGCCATCACGTTCCTGTGCTCCCAAGTGCCCGCCTTCGACGCCAATGGCATTCTGCAATACGCCGTGGTGGCGGGCGCGGTCACCGGCGGGGGATTGACGGTCATCGCCAACGCCCCCAACCCCGCCGGCTACTCTATCCTCTACCGGCATTTCAAAGGCGGCATCTCACCGGCGGGCCTGCTTCTCGGCGCCATCACCCCCACCATCATCCTGGCCTTTTGCTTTATGCTGCTGTAACAAAGGAAAGGAGCCATTCATGCCCGTCAAACCGGTATTCCGCAATTACGGAGGGACTTGCCAGCTTCGGATCGAGTCCGCGGAAGATCTGGCCTTTGTCCATGACTTGCCGCAAGCCCGCTGGGCCGCCACCAGCGCCCCTCTTAAATCCTTTCATTGCGATCCCGCCTTCCTCCAGCATTTGGACGCCGGAAACAAGGGCCGCCTCCGCCCTGAAGACATCAAGAAGGCTCATTCATGGACGCGGCGGATGCTGCAAAACATGGAGGGAGTCAACCAGCGCTCCAGCACTTTGCGGCTGGAACATTTGAATCCGGCGGATCCCGATGCCCAAAAACTGGCTGAAACAGCCCGCTTCGCGCTGCGGCAAACCGGGCATGGGAATGATTCCGCCATCACCCTGTCCCAAGTCCGCGCATTCCGCGAATCTTCCATTCAAACACATCCCAACGGCGACGGGATCGTCTCCGAAAACGATTTCAGCAAACCGGAGATGCGGGAATTCGTCCGGGTCTTGCTTGAAAAAACAGGCGGGCAGACAAACGCCGCCGGCATCCAGGGCGTCAGTCAGGCGGAGCTGGACGCTTTCACCGGACAAGCCCGGCAAATCCTCGCCTGGCACGGGCAGGCGAAAGACGAGACAGCCCGTCCAGAACTGTTTCCCATAGGGAAAGCAACCGCCAGAGCCGCGGAGTTGCTGGCCCAAATCGAACCGGCCGCCGAATTGTATTTCCTGCAGTGCGATTTGCTGAAATCGGAGCCCGCCGCGGACAAGCTCTTCAATTCCGCCGCCGGAAAATTGACACCTGAAGACACGCGGCAACCTGAAACTCTGCGGGCCTTTCTCGATCAAAAACCCCTGGCCCCGCCCGGGCCGGAGAAAATCCTCCACACGGGGAAAACGGAACATCCGAAGGCGCCCCTCCTGAGGGAATTGGTCCGCATGACGGCGAAGCCGGTCCTGGGGGCCGAAAAAGAAGACCTGTCCGCCGAAGACTGGAAAAAAATCAAGGACACCCTCGCCCCGCACCGCCAGTGGCAAGCCGCCAAACCGCCCTTTCCCCTCAGCGCGCTGCCCCCCGAAAAACTTCACGAGTACCTGGACAAAGGGTTTATCGCCGCCCTTCGCAAGGAAATCGAATACGACCTCTCGGTGGCCGGCAATCTGACCCAATTGGACAGCCTGGAAAAACTGATCCTCTGCCAACGCTGGCTCCTCGACCTGGCCAACAACTTCGTCAGTTTCGCCCACTTGTACAACCCCTCGAAAAACTCGCTCTTCGAAGAAGGCCGCCTGATCATTGACGGTTACGAACTGGCCTTCGCCGTGCGGGTGGGCAACCGCGCGGCTCACAAGGCTTATGCCGCCAACAGCCGCATCTTCCTGGTTTACGCCGAGATCACGGACAAGGAAAAACCCGAAAAAAAATGGGAAGTGGCGGGCGCCGTGACGGGAGGCGGCCGGCAGAATTTCACGGCAGGCAAACGCGGCTTATTCGTGGACAGGGGCGGCCGGGAATGGGACGCCCGAATCGTCGAGGTGCTGGAAAACCCCGTCAGTGTCACCGAAGCGGTCAAGGAACCATTCGCCCGCATCGCGGAACGCCTCAAGGGCAAGTTCGAAACATTCGCCCAAAGCGAGACGGACAAGCTGGAAAAAGGCGCGGACGCCGGGCTGGCCCGGCCCGCGCCAGCCCCTCCGGCGGCCGGTTCCGGGAAGACGCGGGACCTGCTTC
>CAZYUX010000234.1:2565-3642 GCA_964650745.1 uncultured Puniceicoccaceae bacterium | reverse complement strand
TTCGAACTCCGCGATGGCGTCGCCGATCCGGCCTTGGATAGCGTAGGCGTTCCCCAGATTGCTGTGGGTTTCGGCCTGGCCCGCGCCGAGAGTCAGGCTGGTCTCGAAGTGGCGGACCGCCTCGTCCAGCTCGCCGCGCTTGGCGAGGATTTCGCCTAAATTGTTATGGGCGATCCAGGCTTCTGGATTTTTGGCCAGCGTCACGCGCCAGAGGGTTTCCGCGTCTTCATACATATAACCCTGCCGCCACGTGAGTTTGCCCAGCAAAAGAATGATGGCCGCGGCCGCGGCCATTGCGCCCGCGCGGGCCGGAAACTCTTTGTCCTGGAGAAACCGGGCCGCGCCGGAAACGGCAAGCGTAATCAGACCGATGCTGGCCAGGTATTGGAAGTGGTCGGCCACGTAAGAAAAGCGCATGGGATAGACGTCGAAAAAACCCAATGCCGGAAACAACGTGCCCGCGAAAAAAAGGACCGCGACCAGCGGCCCCCGGCCCAGCCGCCGCGGAAGCCACAAAGCCGTGAAAGCGCCGCCCGCGCCCGCGGCGAACAGATATTGCCACCACGCCCCCGCATCTATCTCCCAGCGCGGGTAAAAAAAGATCAAATCCCGGGGCCAGGCCAGCTTCCAAGCGTAAAACCATAATATCCGCGAAGCCAGCAGGCCGCGCTCGATGAGCGACAAGTCCCACGGCTCCCCTTTGGCCCCGACGCCGTGCTTTTCCATCCACACCGTCAGCAGCCCGAACGCGATGCCGGTGAAAAAATACGGGAGCAAAAACACCACATCGCGGCCTGTGACACGCCCATGCCGCCACCAGATGAGCAGCAGGACGGCGGCGGGGAGCGTGCTGGTGACCGTTTTGCTCAGCAGCGAGCAGACGAACAAGCCTGAAGCCAGCCCATACCAGCGCCATTTGGGTTCCATTCCGGATTTATCTTCATCCGCCTGGAGAAAACGCAGATAAGCCCACAGGGCCGACAGGTAAAAGAAACCCGACAGCACGTTTTTGCGCTCGGTGATCCAGGCCACGGATTCCACGTGGAGCGGGTGCGCGACGAACAGGGCCGCCACCAG
>CAZYUX010000234.1:0-2555 GCA_964650745.1 uncultured Puniceicoccaceae bacterium | reverse complement strand
CACGTGAACGGGATGGACGGCGAAAATGGCGGCCGCGGCCCAGGCGCCGGGCAACTTCAAAAAGCGCAGCACCCTCCACAACACCATGGCGTTCAAGGCGTGCAACAGGACGTTGATGATGTGGTAACCCAGCGGATTCAGCCCCCAGCAATGATACTCCAGCCAAAAAGTCGTGTGCGCCAGCGGGTAATACTGCGGCACCGCCCCGATATCGAACCAAATGCGCCGCAGCCCGCCCGCGTCGCGGAGGGCTGCGTTTTCCGTCACGTGGGAATCATCATCCCAGATATACCCGCCGCGCATGGCAGGCACATAAAAAAAGAATACCAGGAGCAGCAGGACGCTTGCTCCGATAACCAGCTTTTGCCCGCTCATGGATTCGCTCATAACAGCGCCATGCCTTCCGTGCTCCAATACGCCCGCGCCAGCCCTTTGCGTCAACTCCTTAAAAACCGCCGCCCGCCGCCGGAACTATGACGAATCGGAGGCGGCGGGAACAACAGTCAACTCGGTCCCGCCGGCGCGCATGGCGCGGGCGGTGCGGATTTCCGGCTCGGCGGTGGTGACAACGCCGAAACGGGGAGTGAAAGGCGTCGCCAGGGCCAGAGCCCGCCGTTCCAGTTTGCCGGGATCAAAGACAAAGAGAGTGCGGTCGGCCCGGTCCATCATCTTTTTCTGGCAGGAAACAATCATACTGTTGCTGTTCCAGATGCCCTCGTGAGTCACCCCGGCGGCGCCGAGGACGGCCAGGTCAGCGTGCATTTCACCCAGGGCGGCTTCGCAAATCGGCCCGTAGAGCACGCCAAGACGGTTGTAAACGGCGCCGCCTGTTACAATGACATCGGATGATCCGACCTCGTTGAAAAGTTCGGCGACGGGGAGGGAATTGGTCACCACGATAACGCGTTTGTGCACGAGCTGCCGGGCCACGGCATACGGGGTCGTGCCGCCGTCAATCAAAACAGTCATTCCGGGCTCGATGACGTGTGCCACATGCTGGGCAATGGCGTGTTTTTCCCCGGCGCACCGGTCATCCTGGGTGATGAAATTATAGCCGCCGGGAGAGCCTTCCTCCCCAGCCAGACTGGCGCCCCCGTGATGGCGGCGGACGGCTCCCCGGCGTTCCAAATCGCTGAGCGCCCGCCGGACAGTGGAGAGGCTGATGCGGAATTGCTTGGCCAAAGTGTGCAAGTCCGCATATTTGTGCTCCCGGATGAATTGCTCTATTAAATCGAGGCGTTGTTTGTTTGTCACGGCCATGCTGAATATATTATGCGATAAAAAAGAGGCGGGTGAAGCGTTTTTTGCGGTTGTCATCCGGAGGAAAAAATGAAAGAACAAAAAGGAGAGACGAAGGGATGAAAACCAGACTTAAACGATGGATGCCGCTTTTGGCAGCCGTCCTGTGGGCGTCCGCCGGCGGGGCGGCTTTGCAACAATACACACCCTCCGACCGGCAATACCTCATCGAGGCCGAACAAGGAGACCCGCAGGCCCAATACTGGCTTTTCGTGAAAAGACGGAGCGAAGCCACCACCGGTGACGTGAACGCCCAATACTTGCTGGGCACCATGTTCCTGAGAGGAATCGGAACACGGCAGGACGCGCGGGAAGCCGTAAAATGGATCGAGAAAGCGGCCAAACAAGGCCATCTGGAAGCCAAGCATCTGCTGGGGAAACTCTACTATAAAGGGCAAGCTGTTCCAAAAGACGACAACACCGCGCTCAAGTGGCTGGCCGAAGCGGCGGAAGAAAACAAACCGGAAGCGCAATATTACCTTGGGCTGCTCCATGTCACCGCCGGAAAAGGAATCAAGGACCTCGCGGCCGCCGCGAAATGGTTTAAAAAAGCCGCCGAACAAGGTTCGGCTGACGCCCAGTTCTACTTGGGTATTCTCTGTTCCGCCGGAGACGGCATGCCCAAAGACGACGCCGAAGCCGCCCGCTGGTTCCGCCAGGCGGCGGAACAAGGCCTGGCCAAAGCCCAGTATTACCTTGGAGTCTGTTATTATAAAGGCAAAGGCGTTGAAAAAGACACCAAAACCGCTGTCGAATGGTTCCGCAAAGCCGCGAAACAAGGAGACCCCCAAGCGGAAAAAATAGTGGCGGCGATGTTTCCCGAAGAGACCGGAGCCGCCGAAGAAACCGGAATTGAAGGCGCGCCTGCCGAAGCCGGGGAAACGCAACCCGAAGCCGGCCCCGCCGCGCCGGGAGAGGAAACCCCCGCGGCGGAAAAACCCCCTCCCGAAAAAACAAGCCCGGAAACAGCCGCCGCCCACGGAAGGGAAACCGCGGAAGACGAAAGCTGGGGAGAAGATATCGAATTTGAGGAATGGACGCCGCTGGAAGATTCCGCCGAAGAAGAAGGCGGGAAGAAAGAAAACCCCTGACTGGTCCGTTGCCCCCCGCGCGGGGGGCGGCGCGGGCGTTTTTTTATGAAAACGGAAATCACCATAGAAGGAAACCGGTTCCACATCAATGGCCGGCCGGCTTATGAAGGCCGGAGCTGGGAAGGCCATTCCCTGGAGGGAAAACTCTTCAACTCGCGCATGATT
>CAZYUX010000233.1:0-3726 GCA_964650745.1 uncultured Puniceicoccaceae bacterium | reverse complement strand
GAGCAGCGCAAGAAAACCCTGGAAAAAGAACAAAGCGCCCTGATCGAGCGCGAGACGGCCCTGCAAGGCAAAGAGAAGGATTTTTCCGCGGGCAGCCAGTCCCTGGAAGATCTCGAAAGGAGCCTCCAGGAACGCGAGGAAAGCCTCCGCCAGGCCGAAACCGCCCTGGCGCAAGAACGCGATTCCCTTCAAGCAGCCAAGGCCAAAGAGGCGGAAAGCGGACGCGCCCGGGAGGAGGCCGAAGCTGCCCTGAAACAACGCGAGCAAGCCCTCAAGGAAAAAGAAAACGAAGCGCAACAGCTGGCGCGGGCCGCCGAAGAAAAAGAAAAAGCCCTGCGCGAGCGTGAAGCCGTCCTCGAAACCAGCGCGAAAACCGCCCATGACGACGCCGCCCTGAATGAACGCGAGACCGCCCTGGATGAACGCGACCAGGCTCTTCAATTGCTCGAGGCCGCCCTCCAGGAGAGAGAAAAAAGCATCAGCGAACTGGAATCCGCGCAATCGGAAAGCCAGACCGGCCACGAAAAGGAACTCGAGGAAATCGTCCAGCGGGAAAAAGCCCTTCACACCCGCGAGCGCGCCCTCGAAACCCGGGAAAAAGCCTTCCACTACACGGAAACCACGATGCGGGCCCGCGAGAAGAAACTCGAGGCCGCCGAAAAAAGGCTGCAAGCGTCCGAAGAATCCCTAAAATCCAAGGAGGCGGCGCTGGAGGAAAGCGAAAACCTCCTGCAAGAGCGCGAGACGGCCCTGCTTGAAAAAGAAACCGCCGCTCCCGCCGCGGACGCCGGAACCTTTCAGGAACAGGAAACCTCCCTGCGCGAAAAGGAAAACGCCCTGCACGTCAAAGAGGCGGCCCTGCAAAAACAGCAAGAGGCCCTGCGGGATGAAGAAAAAAAGCTCCGCGAACTGGAAGCCGCTCTGAAAGCCAGGGAAAACGCCCTGGCCGAAGCCCCGCCGGCGGAAGCCGCCGCGCCCCCAAGCGAAAGCGAGCGCCTCCTCCAGGAAGCCCTGCAAGGAGCGGACCTCGGCATTTGGGAATGGGACATCCAAACGGATCAATTCAAAGTCAACAACACTTGGCTGGAAACACTCGGTTACGCCCCGGATGAAGCCGAGCCCAGCCGCGAGTTCTGGCAAAGCCTTCTGCATTCGCATGAGCGCGCCCGTGTCCTCGAGGGAATTGAGGATCACCTGGCGGGCAAAACCGGTTTCTTTGAAGATGAATACCGCCTCAAATCCAAACCGGGCAAATGGATCTGGGTGCTTTCCATAGGCAAAGTGGTAAAGAAAGACAAAGTCGGGCGCCCTTTGCTCATGTCCGGCGTCAATCTCGATATCACAGCCGCCAAAGAAGAGCGGGAAAAACTTGCCGCTTCTCTCGAGACCGCTGAACAAGCCCGCAAAAACCTGGAGAAACAGCTTGAAGAAGTTCGCTCGGGAGCCGGCGAAGGTATTCCGGCGGGCGTTCCCGGCGCCATAGGCTCTCCCGTCGAAAGCATTTCCGGCTTCCGCGAGCTGCTGGGCGACCCTGGCTTGGACAAGGAAAAGAAAGGGCTTGTCGAAATCCTTTACCGCAAGGGCGAGAGCATCCTTTCGCAAGTCCGGCAAGTCGCCGATCTCGTGCATGCCGGAACCGCGGAAACACCCGAAGCCCGGCCTTTCTCCTTCCAGGAGATCGTCAAGGAGCTCGAAAAAACATTCATCCCCCGCCTCGAAGGTTCCGATGTCTCCTTTTACACCGAGGTCGCCGAAGATGTGCCGCCTCGTCTGCGGGGCGACGCGGACAGCCTGAAGCAGATCCTCCACAATCTGGTGGACAACTCCGTGAAGTTCACCGGCAGCGGCGTTGTTGAAATTTCCGTCCAGCCGGACCTGATGGAAAAACTCGATGAGGAACACTTCCAGGCTCTTATCGCCGTGCGTGACACCGGCCCCGGCATCTCGGCGGAAAAACTCGACAATCTGTTCAAGCCGATTGACTCGCTGGAGGCGAAGATGGCGAGCCTGGGCGTCGGCTTGAGCGTGGCCCGCGAGCTCTGCGAGCGGAACGGCGGTTACTTGTGGGCCGAAAGCGAGCCAGGCAAAGGCTGCACTTTTTTCCTTACGATGCCCTTCGCCATCGCCAAATAATCCCAAGCCCCTGGAAACACAATTGACCGGAGCGCTCCTCATCCTCTCTTTATTTGAGGTTTGCCGCGGCTGACGCGCCGTTTGGCGGGGAAAAGGTTTTGCTTTACGCGGAAGCCGTTAACCTTATAAATGAAGGCGGAATAAATGAAGCGTGAAGACAACAAGCGGCGAAGCGGAGGACAAGGGTTCACCCTCATCGAGCTGTTGACGGTAATGGTCGTCATCGGAATACTGGCCGCGGTGCTGCTGCCGACGGTGGGCGCGGTAAAGGACGCGGCCCGCAAGACCCGGGCCAAGAGCCACGCCCGCGAAATCGCCAAAGCCTACCTTCTGCACTCCACCAAAGACGGCAAGTTCCACGCCATGAAAGCGCGGGACATCTGGGACTGGGCGCGCATCCTGGCCCAGGAGACGGGGTTGAACGACCCCCGTTTGTATATCCTGCCGGAAGACCCTCTCGCGGCGCGAGCGGACCGCAAGATGCCCATGGTGATCGCCGCGCCGCCGGATTCGGGATCAGGAGACTGGGTATTGAATCCAAAGTTCGACGGCTTCCCCTTGAGCTTCGCCGTGGCAAACCGGTTGCCGCCCGACCCCCCGGCGCGCACTCCGGTGGTGTGGACCCGCGGATTGAAATCCGACGGAACATGGGCCGGCCTGGAAGAAGCTAATCCCGGAGTTTACGGCTCCAGCGGCGGCGTCATCGCCTTTTATGACGGCAGCGTTGAATTCTACGCGGACTTATCCAAAGACGGCGGCCAGCTCGTGGCCAACCATCAGCGGACGGCCGACATCCGCAAAGCCGTCGGGCCGGGAGCCGAAATCCTTGAATCCGAATAAATCCGGCGCCGGGGCGGCCTGCCGTCAACACCGGGATTAAAACTATTCACGCAAAATCAGTCATGCCTTGGACCAACGCGCTGCTGGAATGGATGGGCCGCAGGGATTACGTCCCCCAGACGGACGAAAAGCTGGCCGAACAACTGCAGGCGCCCGCAAGCGAAAAGAAGGCCTTCCGCCAGGATCTCAAGGAAATGGTCCGGCAAGGTTTGGCGGTGCGGGTGAAAAAGAACCGCTATTGCCTGCCCGCCGACGCTGACCTCGCGGCGGGCGTGATCCATTTCCGTCAAAGCGGCGCGGCCTATTTGATCCTTGACGCCGGGAAAGGAAAATCACCGCCGCGCATCCGCGTCCGCGCGGAAAACACAGGTGTGGCCATGCACGGCGACCGGGTTTTGGCAAGGCTGGTTACAGAAAGGCGCCGCTACCGTTACCGCAAGAACAAGCACGGCTATCCGGCCGCTCGTCCGGAGGCCGCCACGGGCCGCGTCATCCGCGTCCTCGAGCGCGCCCGCGAGACGCTGGCCGGCACCCTCCAGCGCGGCCGCCTCTTTTTTTACGTCATTCCGGACAATCCGAAAATCACCCAGGACATCCTTGTGCCCGACCCGGCCCTTGGCGGGATCCGGCCGCCTCCGGAAAAGGGCGACAAAGTGCTTGTGCGCCTGGCCGAGTGGGAACACCGGCACCTCAATCCCCAAGGGGAAATCGTGGAGGCGCTGGGCCGCAGCCATACGCCGCGGGCTGAATACC
>CAZYUX010000232.1:0-3762 GCA_964650745.1 uncultured Puniceicoccaceae bacterium | reverse complement strand
CATGCTCCGCCAGGACATCGCGGTGCTGCTGCTCTCGCCCCGGCTTCTCGACAAGCCCTTCTTCAGCCAGCTCACCAACCCCGACATGAGCGCCGAAAAAGAAGTGCGCACCATGAGCTGGGCGGCCGTTTACGCCGGGCTGCCCTCCGGAAAAATCCCCTCATTTTTTCCCTTGCAAAATGCCGTACAATTAACGCAAAATCTCTTTGTGCTTGTAAAATAGCAGTCAACCAAACAAGGCGCATCATGAAGAAAACAACCACCATACTTTTATTCATTGGCTGGATCATACCCGCTGCCGCATGGGCGGTTTACGCCCCCATCCCGGAGCGCGAACAGGGCAGAGCCTGGTCCTTGATCCTGGACGGCGGCCTGCACCACGACTCGAACATCTTCGGATTGTACGAGGATGAAATAGACAGCTGGGCCGTGATCGTCTCGCCGCGCCTCAAATTCAACTCCTCCCTTTCGGAGCAGGCCTTTCTCAGCGCCTATTACGACCTCGAACTGCTGCACTATGGCGAGCGCCCGGAAGAGGAAACCCTCTACAACCACACCCTGAACGGCTGGCTCGCTTACGCTTTTTCCGAAAACATCCACTTCGACATAGCCGACCACCTCGAATTCGTTGACAACCCCGAATCCACCAACATCAGAGGAATCGGCCAGACCGACCAGTCCTTCATGCAGAACACATTCCAGCTGAAAGGCCGCGCCGGCCTGTCGGAAAAAACCCGGCTCACATGCAAATACCGCATGATCCTGCTCGAATACGACAACAGCGGACTGTCCCGCGACCTCGACCGCATGGAACACCTGGTTGGCGCCGAAGCAACCTACAAAGTGCTCCCGGAAATGTCCCTGGCCGGCGAAATCCGCTTTCAAGACGTGGAATACGACGAGGATGACTACATACACCCCGCCACCGGGCGCTCCATCTCGAAAAACAGCCAGTCCATGTTTTACCTCGTGGGCGCCGACTACGACTGGGGCCCCAAGGCGGATCTCGGGCTGCGCTTCGGCCTGGAAGACCGGGACCGCGGCGCCCAGGAAGGCGATTCTTACTTTTACGGCAACGCCAGCTACATCTTTCACCACTGGGAAAACTCCTACTTCTCCGCCGGCGCCACCTACGCGGTCGCCGAAACCGACGCCAACAGCCTCTTCACGGACAAAGAAACCTTCAAAGCGGTCGGCAACCTGCTGCAGGACCTGACGGGGAACAACATCCTCTTCGGCTCAGTCTCCCTCTCCTACCAGCACGACGCGCTGGCGGGCCGCCGCTATGCGAATTTCAAATACGAAGACATTGACGAAAACATCACGCGCCTGGGCCTGAGCCTCATCTACCGGCCCGTGGAAAACCTCGACCTCATTGCCAGTTACGACTACGACAACATTTCCTCGGACATAGACACGCGGGAAGAAAACCGCAAACGCTTCGGCATCAGCGCCCGCTATGCCTTCGGGCTGTACTGACGGAGGCGCCGCCCCCGCGGAACCCCCCCACAAAGTGATTTACAACCGGCGCGGATCATGCCAGCATGATCCGCGCTCTTTTTAAAGAGCGCGGAGACACCAGACCGCGCAACTCCATGCAAAACACCGCCACAACCGCCGCGGAAGGACTTTCCGTCAGCGATTTCTTGAAAATTATAAGAAACCGCAAAGCGGTCATCCTCTCCATCCTCTTCCTTTGCCTTATCTCGACCGCGATGGCCACGGCCCTGATCATGAAAAAATGGTACCTGGCCACCGCCGCCATCCGCGTTGAAAAACCCGAAGGCGAAGTCGCCCTTTTCCAGCACCGAATCAGCAGCGCCTTCGACCCCTATTTCATCAAAGAGCAATTCGAAATCATCCAAAGCAAAAAAATCCTGATGCGGGTGATCGAAAACCTGGCGCTGCGCAAACGGCTGGCCAAGCCGATGGGCTACCCGCCCGGCCTCCTGCCCCCCGCCGAAGAGGTCTATAAATTCCTCGTCGGGGCCATGCTGAACGTCGAGTCACGCCCCGGCACCGCCTTGATTGACATCGGCGTGGAAGCCATGGAAGACGCCGGGCTGGCGGCCCAAATCGCCAACGAAATCGCCCGCGTCTATGAAAAAGACCGCATCGAGTTCGCCACATCCGCCCAAACCGAAGGCATCGCCAAACTCAAAGAAGAATTGCGCGAGCAGGAAAAAATCGCCAGCGCCCAGCGCGACACGGTTGAGAAACTCCGGCAAGAACTGCAAATCTCCGGCGTGGACATCAACACCGAAGCCATCCAGCTCGAAATCGAGCAGCTCCGCCAGATGGAACACAACCTGACAGCGCTGAAAGTCGACACCATCGCCCGCCAAACGCGCTGGGAACGCTTCCGCGAAATCCCCCGGCAGGAGCGCATCAGCCTGGTCAACTCCGAGATGATCCCCGACTCCAACATTCAGAACCTGCTCCAAGCCTACATGATGCGCCAGCAAGAATACATCCGCCTGAAAAACCGCCTTGGAGAAGAGCACCCCGACTTCATCGCCGCCCGCGAAAGCATTGAGGTAACAAAAAACCAATTGCTCCAGCTGCTCGACGGCTACGAAAAGTCCCTTGAAATCGCGTTCCTCGAGTCCAAAGCCCGGGTCTCCGAACTGGAGAAACACCTCGGCGAAGCCCGCCTGGAACAAATCGAGTCAGCCAGCAGCAAAATGCGCAAATTTGATGAAGCCATCGAAAAACTCAAGGACGACGAAAACATGCTCAAAGCCATGCGCATCACCCTGCGCCAGCGCGAGATTGACTTCCAGGTCCCCAAACGCACCATCGAAATCCTCAGCCAAGCCGAGCCTCCGGAAAAATACCACCGCCCCAACTGGATCCTCAATATCAGCCTTGCCTTCATTTTTGGCGGCGTGCTGGCCGTTGGATGCGCTTACCTGGTCGAATTTCTCGACACCAGCTTCCGCTCCGTTGAGGACATGGAACGCAAGCTGCAGCTTCCCATCCTCGGCGTGGTCAGCAAACGCGAAACCCTGGTCAGCACCGGAAATATTGACAGTTTCGAGACGGAGCCCTACCGCGTCATCCACACCAACTTGGGTTTGGCCGCCGGAGAAGAAAGAGGCAACCTGCTTGTGGTGCAATCGGCGGGGCCGGGCGAAGGCAAATCCACCACACTCTACAACCTTGCCGTAGTCATGGCCCTGTCAGGCTCCAAAGTCCTTGTCCTTGACACAGACTTGCGGCGCCCCGTCCAGCACAAGCTGCTGGACCTCTCCCGCTCCCCCGGCATGATCGAATGCCTTCAAGGCAAAGCCGGCCTGTCCGGCGTCATCCAGGAAACACCGGTAAAAAACCTCCACATCATCACCAGCGGAGCCGGACACAACTTCGCCCTCAACATCCTCTACGGCAAACAGCTTGGCGGCCAGCTCGAAGAGCTCAGCCGCTCCTACGACCGCATTCTCATGGACTCGCCCCCCATCATCGGCATCAGCGACGCCTCCGTGCTGGCCAGCCTGGCCGACGGCGTCATCTTCGTCATCCAGCACCGCCGCAACCCCCAGTCCATGAACCTGCGGGCCAAACAAATCATCGAGAACGTCGGCGGGCGCATCCTGGGCGTGGTTCTGAACAAAGTGCCGGAATCAGGCGGCGAAGACTACAACTACTACACCAGCAACTACTATTACTACAGCCACCACAAAGACCCCCCCCCGAAAAAAGGAAACGCCGGCGGCTCCGCGGCGGGAGACGAAACCGAACAGTTCGACTTTGAAGAAATCG
>CAZYUX010000231.1:0-3766 GCA_964650745.1 uncultured Puniceicoccaceae bacterium | reverse complement strand
CTTGAAAGTTCATGAGCGTTTTCCTGCTTGACTGCGGGTCAACCGGGCGTAGCATATGCCCGATGATTGATTCTTGTAAAGGCATGGGCCGGCACGCTTCCAGTTTATCCGGGTTTGGCTCATTTTTTCCTGGCCTGTGTATACTAACCGCCGAGGCAAAAATTGAGGCCTTTATACGTCTATAGTTATCATAGAGATGGGCCGATAGCTCAACGGTAGAGCAGTGGCCTTTTAAGCCATTGGTTCAGGGTTCGAATCCCTGTCGGCCTACCAGCTGTTTGTCCGCTCTCCGGAAACATGAGAGAATCCGCACAATTGGGGCGCGCCCGCTTCCGGGTCGTTGTCGTCGAGGATCAGACTGCCGTGCGCGAGATGATCATCCAGGTTGTGCAAACCAACCCGAACTGTCAGGTGGTGGCTGAAACCGGGGACGGCTATGCCGCCTGTGATTTGTGTCTTCAAACCAAACCGGATCTCATCATCCTTGATATCATGCTGCCCGGGCTGCATGGAACGGAAGTCCTGCGGCGCCTGCGCAAGACACTGCCCGGAGCGCGGGTGCTGGTTTTTTCCGGCTACCAGAATCCGGCGCTCGTGAGAAACCTTCTTTATGTGGGAGCGGATGGTTTCGTGGAAAAAACCGCGGCGCTGGCCGACCTCAAGGAAGGCATCCGCACGGTGGCCGAAGGCGGCAGCTATTTCGGGCCGGAAGTGGCCCGCATGGTGCGTGACATCCTCGCCGGCCCGGACGGCAAAAAAATCCCTTCCCTGGAATTGCTGACGGGCCGCGAGCGCGAGGTGCTAAAGCTCATCGCCGAAAGCCACAGCACCAAGGAAATCGCCGCCAAAATCGGCATCAGCGTGAAGACGGCGGACAACCACCGCACCAACCTGATGAAAAAACTGGACGCGCATGACACCGCCGCCCTGACGCGCTTCGCCATTGGGCACGGCCTGGTCGAGCCCTCCGGACAGCCGTCCATCCGCCCCTGATGGAGCCGCGCGTTTGCGGGGTTTTTTCCGGCAGTCAGCAGAGGGCGGTGACGTGGCCCTGGGCGAGTTTGACGATGAAGACGCCGAGGTTGCTGGCGATGTGGGCGGCGAAGCAGGGAACCAGGGAGCGCTCGCGGTTTGCAGGCATAAAACGCAGGAAATAAAACCAGAGCGAGTTGAGAAAAAGGATGAGGAGAGTCCACAACGATTTGGCGTTGAGGATGACATTGAATTCGATCCAGCCGGAGTCCTCCCGCGGCCATTCGAGATAGTATTGGTAATGCAGCAGGGCGAAGATCAGGGAGAAACCGGTGATGCTGCCCCAAAGCGCGGCCCGGCCTTTTTTATCCGCGACGAGGAAGCCCCGGAAGACCACCTCCTCGATAAAGCCGGCAGCCGTCATTCCGAGGAGAAACAGCCAGGTGACGCCGGACTGTTCGCCAGAGACGCCGAGAGCGTATTCCCCGGCGGTCTCGGCAGCCACTAACAGCAGCGCGCCGACGATCCCGATTACCGCCGCCCCCCATCCGGCCGGAGCCGCGCCCGGCAGGGCTTTGGGATGGGGCCGGCCCGCGCGGCTGGCCCGGTAGTCCCCGAGCCAGATTTTAAAGATGTAACCCGCCGCCGCCGCGCTGGCGAGAATCATCCAAGGATCATTCATGGCGCCAATGTGCCCCTTCTTGCGGCACGGTCAAGTTTCATTGCCGGAACCGGATGAGGAAGGCGCCGAACGGAGAAGAAAAACTTGCAACCGGCCCGATTCCGCCGTAGTTTGAGATCAGAAATCCGTTGCGGAATCATGTTCCCGAAAAAAAGGATAGCTGCTTTTCTGCTGGCCGGGGTGGTTTGCGCTTCCGTCCTGCCAGGAGCAAAGATTGAGCAAAAGAAAATAACCGAAGAAGAACAACGTAAAATAGACGAAGCCCAGCGCGAAATGGAGGAAGCCATGCGGCAATACGGCGGTCTTCTCAACCAGCCGGATTTATTGATCGAACCTGAAATGGAGGCCGAGCCGCCACCCGCCGAAACCACGCCGGAAGCCGCTCCCGCCACCGAACCGTTGCCGGAAACAGCGGAATCCGCGCCCTCCCCGCCGCCGGAACCGCCTCCGGCGCCGGCGTTCAAAAAGCCGCCTCCGCGCCCGCCGCCTTCTCCGCCCGAACCGGAAGGCTTCCCATGGCCCGTGCTGCTGGCGGCACTCGCGGTTTTGCTGGCGGCGGCGCTGCTCCGGCGCGGAAAGCCGGGGAAAAAAGATTAAGAAGCGCGTCATCACAGCCGGGAGCCGGTGGAAAGCATTGACCGGGAGTGGCGAAGGTGATTGTGTGGGCGCCCTTCCATGGTCCGGTCAAAGAAGAGAGCGTGGGCGAGGATTTTCTTTTTGTGCCTGACGGCGGTGCTGCTGTCATGGTTCGGCGTGGGGGTGCCGGTGCACTTCCGGGCTTTGGCGCCATCGGTGCTGATCGAGGCGGCCCGGGGCGGGGAAACGCTGCCGAGCCTGGCATCCTGGCACATCGAGGCGGGGCGCGGGGGACCGGCGGAGATTCTGCTTAAGGCGGCCGGTCTCCAGCCCGAAGAGAATCCTGCGCTGCTGGCTCTATACGAAAAAAAGCCCATCTACCGCATTACCGGAGGCCCGGCCCCCTACTTCGAGCGGTTCCTCGAACTCTGCCGGGCCGCTCCGCGCGAAAATGAAGACCGCAAGGTGATCGAGTTTCTCATCCGCCGGGAAAACCGCGAACACCTGCTGGGGTTCTTGAAAAAATCGGGCAACACCGTGGTGGAGCATCTCCTGGCAACGCGGGACCTGACGGGAATGACCCGGTTCATGCCTGTCTTCACCCCGGCCGGTTCACCGCTGGACGCCACGATTCTCACTGCCGCCCTGCTCGTGCAAGGCAACTATTTCTCCCCGGAATGCACCCGCGAAATCAAACACCTGACTGAAGGCGCCCTGGCGGGGGACGCAAAGATGCTCGATGAGCTGGAAACCTTGTTTTTTTCCTTTTTGAGCCTGAGCAAGCGGCTGAACTGGGCGCAAATGACAGCATTAATTGCCCGCTGCCCATCCGTGCCGAGCCTCAACCGCATTTGCGTCCTGGCACACAGGCGCCCGGAACGGCTGCATCAGATCTACGCGGCAGCTCTTTTAGCCGAAGACATTCCGCGGCTCACCCGATACATCAGCGAAAGCGGGGACGAGGACGTCTGGGAGGACATGGAATTCGCTTTATCACTGGGCCGGGGCGCTCTTGAAGAGCTGCTGGCGCGGGAGCAGCCCGTGTATCATCCCCCCGCCATCGTGCGCGGGCTGGACCGGTTTCTCGGCTGGGTCGAGGGCACGCCCCTGCTGCGTTTCTCCCTGGATCATCCCCAAGCCGCCCTGGCCCTGAAAATGGCGGCGCTGCTGCTGGCCGGTTATTTTCTTGCCTTGGCCTTTTTAACTTTTGCCGAAATTTTCGAGACGGTCTTTCCCCGGGCCCGGCGCACTTCCGTGGTCCACATCGCCAATCTGGCGGGGGCGGTCTTCTTTGCCATGACGCTGTGGATGCTGCTCGAGCCGGCCCTGCTCAAGTTTGAAGACAAGGCGGAAGCCCAGCTGCGTTTAGAGTTTGATTTTGCCACCAAATACAGTTCTACTGTCTCCCCACAAACCGGTTCCGTCATGCTCGACCAAGTCACCATCCTCGTCCTGCTGCTCTTTTTCTCCGTCCAGCTCTTCGTCTATATCACCTGTCTGGTAAAAATCCACCAGATACGGAAACAAAACCTGGAA
>CAZYUX010000230.1:0-3801 GCA_964650745.1 uncultured Puniceicoccaceae bacterium | reverse complement strand
GGCGATGGTGTTGCCTCCCGGGGTGTTCATCACTACCACGCCTCGCTCGGTGGCGGCGGCGATGTCTATATTGTCCACACCCACGCCGGCGCGCCCCACCACTTTCAATTCCTTCGCCGCCGCGATAACCTCGGCCGTGACTTTCGTGTCACTTCGCACCACGATGGCGTGGACATCGGGAACCAGCTCGGGCAGTTTTTCCGGCGCCGAGCCGTAAGCTTCGATGACTTCAAACCCGTCCTGGTCTTTAAAGAAGGCGACTCCGGCCGCCGCGATTCGGTCTGCGACTAATACTTTCATAAAGCGATAAAGCAGAGGCCTATATCCATTCCCCGGCAAAAAGCAATAACGGAAACCGAAAAAATGGCGCTTTCAAACCTATTAAACCGCGTTGAAGCGCCCGTGCCCGTTTGGGAAAAGCTTAATGCGCGCCTGCTGGAATGGCCGGAATTGTCAGTTCCGGCATTATGCAAGCCCTTGGAGAAGGCTGGCGAGTTTTTCGCTGATCCGGGGGAGGATGGCTTCGGGATCGCCGGGGGACGCGGCGATGCAGTTGACCAAGGCGCTCCCCGCCACCACTCCGTCCGCGGCGGCGGCGGCGGAGCGGACTTGCTCCGCTGTGGAAATGCCGAAGCCGACGACAACCGGAAGATGCGTGTGCTTTTTAATCTCCGAGACGGCTTCACCGATGCCCTCGGCCAGGGTGTCGCGCTCGCCGGTGACACCTTCGCGGGAAACGTAGTAGATGAAGCCGCTGGCCGCCCCGGCGATAAGCCGGATGCGCGCCGCGGGCGTCGTCGGCGCGGCGATGAATATGTTGGCCAGGCTTTGTTCGCGGCACAATGCGACCCACGCGGTGGATTCCTCCGGCGGGAGGTCCAGCACAAGGACCCCGTCCACTCCGGATTCTTTAGCCTTGCGGGCCGAGACCTCCAGGCCTTTGGAAAAAAGCAGGTTGTAATAAGTGTAAAAAATAATGGGAATGTCCGTTTCGGCGCGCACGGCTTTGGCCAGCGCGTAGCACTGGTCCTGGGTCATGCCGGATTCGAGGGCGCGCTGGGCGGCCAGCTGGTTGGTCAAGCCGTCAGCCAGGGGATCGGAAAACGGCATCCCGAGCTCGATAACGTCCGCCCCGCCCCGGACAAGTGCCCGGCATATCTGCAGGGAGGTGTCGTAATCGGGGGCGCCCGCGCAGACGTAGGCGATAAAAGCCGCCCGGCCCTTCTTTTTCAGCGCCGCGAATTGATTGGCAATGCGGGACAAGGTTTGACGTATTTGATGTTTAAAGGATTAAAATAAAGTTTGCGGGCATTATGATGCCAGGATGAATTTGTCAAACCAGTTGTGCGTTGGAAAGAGCCGTTTGGCTGATTTCAGAACATGGCGGCAGAGCGCGGCCGCGGCTTCGCGCATGGGGGCCAGCCGCGCTCCTCCCGGTGGTCATGCAGCGGGCAGGCCCGTCCGCACTCCGGGCAGGGCACGCTCTCCCCCGGCGGAAACTCCACTTCAATCTCCACCCGGCTCTCCTCCAAAGCCAAGTCCACTTCCTTTACCCGCCAGGGCGGCTCCAGCCCCAGCAGCCTCGCGTAATGCTCGTTGATGTTTTCCATCCCTCAGCAGAAGCTTTACCCCTTGCCTCCGCCAGCCCTTTCCCGCAAACTTCCGCGAATAACCCGTACAGATGAAGGAGAGTTATAAAATGCCGCACGAAATTGATGAGCCATTGAAGTTGATGAGACTGAAGGCCGCATCCAAAAACCTCAACTTTTTGCTTGCTTTTTGGCTAACGTGTGGCAGATTAGGGGAATAAAACGCCAAGGCAAAAACCAACAAAGCGATTTGTTCGCCTATCAGGAACGCGCGCGGGAGCTGGCCGGACGCCGGCCAGCTTGTCCAGGGCGGCGGGACTGCAAAAGGCTCGGGGAAAATTCTGACTGGGTGGCGGCGAGTGATTTATGCCGCCGCAAAAAAAACGCCCCCCGGATAAGGGGGCGTTTTCGGGTAAAGGCTGACATGCAGGAGAATTAATTTGTAATCAGTTCGGTTTCTCCGGAAACGTAATTCGTGGCCCAGATGCCGGAGCCGTCTCCGTTGCCGCCGTAGAAGTAAATCCAGCCGCCAGTGCCCCAGCTGTAAGCGAAGGGATACCAGGTGGCGGTAGTATAGAACCAGCCCAGTTCGCCTTTGGACCAGAGGTAAACCTGCGAGCAATCTTCTTCTCCGCCGGGCTGGAAGATGTAAAGCCAGCCCAGATGTTTGCTCCATATGTAACTGGTTTCTGTTCTGCCGCCCAATCCGCCCAGCCAGTCTTCCAGGCAGGAGCCGCCGTTGCCGCCGTCACCGCAGTCGTTTTCGGTCAGGGTGATGGTGCCAAAGGTGGATGGGTCGGTCCAAGGCGTGTTATACTCGGCGTTCCACATGTACTGGCAATCGCGGGGGCCGCCGTCGTCATCATCGTCAATGGCGATTTCGAATCCCATTGCATGGCCGTCGGCCGGGCTTACGGCCATAAGAGCCCAGGGGACTTTGACTTCAAAGGTGTAACCGTCATCGGTTTCCATCCCCTCACTGATGATGGAGGAATAATCCAAGGGCAGTGTGGAAGCGCCGGGAATGGCTTCCGCCGCCGGATCTCCCATGAACCATCCCCATTGGAAATCGTCCAAGCCGTCGTAGCTGGTGCCCTTGCTGTTGTCCCCGTCCACGAAAAGCTCCACGGCGTCGTCATCCCACGGGTTGGCCGAGTCGAAGAATATACCCCCGGCGTCCCGCACTTCGCACAGGACATAGAGGTAATCGTCATCCCAAAGGGCGCGCCAGGAAGCGCTGAAGTCGTTCTCATCCGCCCAGGGACAGCTCAGGTCCTGGTTGGCATTGTCCACGGGATGCTGGGCCGCCTTGTTCCAGGTTTCATCCACCTCGCCGTCAATAGCGATTTCCGCGCCGGCGCGGCAGATGTTGGCGGAATTGAATTCCTGTCCGAATGCTATGTGTGCCGCGAGAAGGGCTAATACGAGTGTGCATAAGAGTGTCGTTTTTTTCATGTCGGAACTGTGATTTGGGTTGTTTTTGGCTTAAGAATTTCTAATTTGTTTATGAGTTGCAAAGGAAAGTCAATTTTTAATCTCCGCTTGAAATCAACGGAAATGGGACGTTTTTGTCAAGACTATAACATTAAAAAATCCGCGGCCGGCGTTTTTTTCTTAATAACGGTTTTTTGCGCCGGGACGGCGGGAGCGGCGGCAGAAACGGGCTGGGAAAGCTCCCGGTGGTTCGGCTGGTATTACCGGACGGAAAGCGCATGGCTTTGGCATCCGGCTCACGGCTGGCTTTATCCCGCGGAAGGGCCGGACGGGCGGCTGCTTGGCTTCGACCATGGGCTGGGGGCGTGGTTATACTCGGATGAGGCCGTCTGCCCGTTTTTCTACAAGTATGGGTGGGACCAGGGGTGGATGTGGTATTCGGGCGGCGCGGCGCCGGAGCGCTTGTTCTACCACTACGGCAGCGCCCCCCGCTGGCTGGCGGAAGCTGACGCCGCCATCGGGGAAAAAGCCGAGCGCCTGTTGTCCGAAATGTCTCTTGAAGAAAAAGCGGGCCAGATGACGCTGCCCAGGTGGAAAGATGTCACCTCCGATGAAATCACCGCTTTCCATTTCCCCTGCCGCAGTGCGTTGTTTCCCAGGTGGCTGAAATAAATTTCGCGTTCCGTCAGTTTATCCCTTTCAAACAACGGAACAAGACTTTTACCGGGTGCCGGCGGCGCTTTATAGCCATCTCTTTACAGAAAAAGAAATATTTTCA
>CAZYUX010000229.1:0-3805 GCA_964650745.1 uncultured Puniceicoccaceae bacterium | reverse complement strand
GGCGCTCAGCGCGCTGATGTCGCCGTCAACGGTCACCGTGTCCGCCGTGTTGCCGGTGATGTCCAGAACATCGCCCTCGAGGCCCGAGGCGCTGCCCACGAGAACATAGTGGGTGCCTGCGAACTCATCCGCGGTGAAGCTGGCGCCGTCCATCGTGATATCGTTTCCGCTGATGGAGGCGACCGTCCCCACATAGTCCGGGGAATCGGCGAAGGGGGCGGCCACGCGGGTGTCGGAACTGCCCAGACAGGTGACGACAACGGCCCCGACCGGATCCATGTAGGCTGTGGCGGCGAAGAGGGAGCTCGCCGCGATTAGGGTTGCCCCTAACGTTAAAAGACTAGTCTTGATGTTCTTCATGGTTTGTTTATGGGTTTTTGGTGTTATTGGATAAGCGTTCTCAAATGAATGATTCACGTGTTTAACTGTAACGGAGACGCGGGTAATAATTTTCTATCTTGAATGCCAACTTTCCCTTATTTTTTGAATAAAGTCAAGGGAAAAATCAGGGCGAAATCATGTTTTTTCCCCCGCAGAAGCGGCGCGGGAGCGTTTTCTCCTTAAGTTCTTGATTTGTAATGCTTTAAGCATGAAAATACCGTATTTTCAGGGCATATGCTCCGATAAAAATGCCGGAAGGTCAAGAGATTTTTTTAAGGGCGGAAAAATTTTTGCCGGCCGGAGAGCGCAAGCGGGCTTGCGCTCTCCGCCGCGCCGCTTACGCTTCCGGCGGTTTGAAAGGCGGAACATCATCCGGCGCGGCGGACAACCGGCAGCCAGACTGGCGCTGGTATGCCGCCATTGCCGCGGCGGGTTTGCTGGCCCGCGGTTTGTGCTTGCGGGCAACATTCCAGGGGGACGATTTGCCGGCGCTGGTGGAGGGACTCGGGCGCGGCGCGATGGAAACCGGCGGCCGGCGGGCCGTCACCAGAACGCTTTGGATCGGGATGTCCGCCTGGGCGGGAGTCTCGGGGCCGGCCCTGCACGCGCTGAATTTAATCACCCATCTTTTATTGAGCGGCTTGATTTACCGGGCGGGGCGGGAGTTTTTCGAAGCCCTTGCCCCCGGCCGGGCGGGCGGCGCGCAAAACCGGAGGCGGGCGGGGCTGGCGGCGCTCATCTTCGCGGCCCATCCGCTGGGCGGCGAGGTCTGCAATTACGCCATAGCTCTGAGCATCGCCCTGGCGTCGCTCTTCGCGTTCATGGCGGGGTGGATGGCGTTGCGGTGGGCGTTGAGGGGCTGGCGGTGGGCGCCCGCCGCGCTGGCGGCCCTGATTCTTGCCGCCTTTTCCAAGGACCCGGGCGTTTTCCACGCGGGGATCAACATCGGCGCGGTGCTGGCGGCGGCGGGGACGGCGGCGCGGCGGCGCGCGCTGCGCCAGCGGAAATGGGCGGCGCCAGCGGCGGGCATGGCCGCGGTAACTTTATTATGGCTGTCGCGGGACCATTACGTGTTCTGGTGCGCCCGGGCCATGGAACGGATGTCGGACAGCCGATTCCCCTGGCATTTGCTGACACAATCGCGCGTTTTCTGGGAATACATGTGGCGGGCGCTGCTCCCCGTCAAACTGTGCTGCGACCACCAAATCGCGTGGACGATGTCGGCGGGGGACGCGGCGGCCTG
Source organism: uncultured Puniceicoccaceae bacterium (assembly GCA_964650745.1). Classification (GTDB taxonomy): domain Bacteria; phylum Verrucomicrobiota; class Verrucomicrobiia; order Opitutales; family CAZYUX01; genus CAZYUX01. Next base: position 2,181 of record CAZYUX010000229.1, on the reverse strand, counting down.
GCTGGCGGCCCTTGGCGTGGCGGTTTGGCTGGGGGCTGCGGTTTATTGGCTGGCGCGCGGGCGGCGGCTGGCCGGGATGCTGGCGGCTCTTGTGTTGGGGCATTTGCTGTTGCGCTTCCCCGAGGTGTCGAACGAGCTGATGGTGGAATACCGCGTCTATCCCTCGCTGCCATGGATCGCCATGACGCTGGCCTGGGGCCTGGACGCCCTTTGCCGGCGGTCGCGAAAAGCGCTGCCTGTGGGCGCGGCGCTTCTGGTCATTGTTTACGCCGCGCTTTCGGCCCGGCGGGCGCACGAATGGCGCAGCCTGGAAACGCTCTGCGCCGGCACCCTGCGCCAATATCCATGGCAGACACGGGCAATGCTGGACCTGCAACGGGCCGCCTTTGAAGCGGGCCGGTATAAAGAAGTCATCGCGCGGCGGCCCCGCATCGTGGAAACGGCGAAAAACATCGAGCATTATAATAATCATAATCCCCGCGGCCGGCAATACGACTGGGGACACATGGCCTTGTGGCTGATCCAATCGGAGACTTACTACGCCCGGGCGTTAGGAGAAACACAAGGGGCGCGGTCCGGCCTGGCCCATATGCAAAGGGTGTTTCATTTCATCTTCACCAATCAGCTCAAGGACGAAATTTTCTGGGAACACGCCTATTTTGGCCGCGGGATGCTTTTCGCCAAAGCGGGAAACCTGCAATGGGCCTTGCGGGATTTATCCAAGGCGGCACGGCTCCAGCCTCGCAAATGGTCTTACAAGCGCGAACGCGACGCGGTGAGGCGGAGAATCAGAAAAAAACGCTGGCAACAAAAAGAGGAAACCAATGATTCCCGAATTATGAACTCCTGGCTCCAAATGCCGGACCTAATCAAAAAACAAGCAAACAGCGGTGGCGTTGTCCGGCCCGCCCCGGTCATTGGCCAATCCGATTAACCGCTGCCCGTAAGTTTCGGGACCGCGCGCGCGCAAAATCTCGTATAGCAGGTCGTTATTGTCCAGGGTTTTGGTGATGCCGTCGCTGCATATCAACACGCGGTCTCCCCGGCGGATTTCGTGCAGGCCCACGTCCGGCGCCAGCGCTCCCTCCTGGCCGACGCACCGGGTGAGAATGTGGGCATAAGCCTCGGGTATCGGGAGATCCTCGCCAGGCTTCATGCGCGAGCGGATATCCTCCTCCATCGTGTGGTCCACGGTGAGTTTTTGGCAGGCGCCGCCGCGGAAGAGATAAGCCACGCAATCGCCCACGTGGGCCACGGTAAGCCGCCTGCGCTTGTAAGAAACCGCGGTCAAGGTGGTGCCGATGCCGATTTCCCGGCTGATTTTCCGCCCCTCGGCGGCGATCTTCTCGTTGACCCTCTGGAAAAACTTGTGGAAATCCAATCCGGCGCCGTTGACAGTCTCCACATAGCGGCCCAGGCAGTCCACCGCCATCTGGCTGGCCAAAGCTCCGCCGGGCAACCCCCCCAGACCGTCGGCCACGGCATAGACGCGGCGGGCATCGTCAATAAAAAAACGATCCTCGTTGCGCCGGCGCATCTTCCCGGTGTCGCTGCACCCGAAAGCGCGCACCCGGATTTTGCCTTTTGCGGCGGAATCTTTTGGCAAGCAAAGGTTCATGATCGAATCATCCTTTCATACATTTACCTATTAACGCATCGTGAGACGCGGGTTTTCCCGCGCGCTGAAAATACAAATAAAAGCTGACAATAACGGCTTCTTGTGAAAATGCAATCAAAATCCGGCGGCGGCCGGGAAATATCACACCATCCGCCTTTTACGGGCTCCGCCGCTCCCGGCCCCGGGGGAACTGGAACCGGACCGCCAAACTCTCTTTGCCAAAACGCTGAAAGGCCTTTTTGGGCAGCACGGCCAGAAAATGCCGCCCGTATTCCTTGTGCAAAATCCGGGAATCGAGGACGGTGATCACGCCCCGGTCACTCCGCGCGCGGATCAGGCGGCCCGCTCCCTGGCGGAACTTGAGCAAAGCCGCAGGCAGCATCAGCTCCCGGAACGGCGAGCCTCCCCGCGCCTGAATCCGCTCTCCCCGCGCTTCCGCCACGGGGTGGGACGGGTTCTCGAAAGGCAGGCGGGTTATAATGATCTGGGAAAGCGCCGGACCCGGCACATCCACCCCCATCCAGAAACTGTCCGTGCCGAAAAGCACGGCGTTGCCCGCATCG
>CAZYUX010000228.1:0-3817 GCA_964650745.1 uncultured Puniceicoccaceae bacterium | reverse complement strand
GTCCGGGCAGGCGGCGCTCCAGGTAATCAAATGAAATATCAATGACCTCGCGGGCTTCGTCCGGCGACATCGTGCCGATGACGACCATGTCCTGGCCGCGGATAGTGTTCCAGACGAAGGCCAGCCCCACCGGCGGCGTCAGCGCCCCGGCGGCCAGCGGCTTGATGGCCATCACCGGTTTTTTCGCTTCCTGGATGACGCGCATCACCCAGTCCGCCTCAATTTGCATGAGGAAACCAAGGGCGTTGTAAATCTGGATATAGGTTTCGGCATCGGCATCTTGCGCGTCGGCGTAGCGGATCACCTCCGGCATGTGAGTCGAAAGGCCGGGGATCATCCCGTTGTCCCGGATCATCTTTGTATAATGGTCAAGGTCGCGGATGACGCCGTCGCGCCTGTCCGCCAAGGCGTCGGTCACGGATTGATGGGGCAGGCAGAAGGTTGCGCCGGCATCCCGGCACCGGGCTATGGCGCGTTCCGGCTCCATCTCCGGCGGCCCGCCCGGTTTGAGATTGAACCGCGGAGTAAGGATACGGATCAGGCGGCGGCCGGTTCGTTGCTCGGCTTCCGCGGCGGCTTCCGGCAACAGGCCTTCCAGGTCGCTCCACATGGCGGCGTCCACTCCGGCGTTCATAAAAACTTCGAGGATGTCCGTGATGCGCCCGGTTGTCATATAACCGGTTATCAGTTTGTCTTTGGCATGGCTGGTGTGGGAGTAGCCGCGGAACCAATTGGTTCCGATAATCAGGCGGGGCAGTGATACGCCGCCCGCTGTTGTTCGCGGGAATTCTTTCATGTCCCCTCTGTTTTGTCACATTTTGCGCCGTTATCCAATATGAAAATGGATGGCGGATCCGCCTTCGAGGTCCTGAAGGGAGAAAATTGCCTGATGGCAAAAATACGGAAACCGGAGTTATTCCGGATTCCGGAAATCCCAAGCTTGAATTCCGGAACGGTTTACTCCGCGGTTGCGGACTCTTCTTCGGGTTTTTCGGGAAAGATATTTTCCTGGAGAATCCAGCAAAATGAGCCGCCCGTTAATTGGAGGATCCCGGATTGCAGGTTGCCGTCGTCGAATTCCGCGTCAATTTCCCAAATTTGGTCCAGGGGAACAGTATAGCCGGAAGCTCCCACAGCGAGACCGATGCCATAGTTATTGTATTCCACATCCCATTTTCCGCCGATGTTGGGGCCTTTCATCCAAATTTCAGGGCGGAGATACTGGGCATATTCCTGCGTCAGCATTCCGGGTTCAGCACCTTGGTCTGAATGGCCGGTGTCCATCACACAGATTTCCAGCGCGTGGGCGAGGACGCGCAGATCGTTGAAGAAGCGCGTGTTCTGGGTGTTGCGGCGGGACCGATCATAGGCGGCGATGGCCAAGGCGGAAAGGATGCCGATGATGGTGACGACAATCATCACCTCGATGAGGCTGAATCCTGACCTTTGGAAGTGCCGGGTATTCATGGTATTACAGGTACTTATATTTCGGTTTCCGTTTCCGGATCTTTAATGTAAAAATAATTTAAAAACTGTTTCCCGAAAAAGCAAGCCTAAATTGAATATTTTTTTACTTTTTCTCCTTCGTTTTGCGGGGGCGGCGCACCCGTGTTTTTTCAGCCAGATAAATTGCCCGCAAGCGCTGGAAGTCCTCTTCTTTGGAGCGGCTTTTGAAAGCGTAGTCGAAGTGTTGCCATTCGGCGGTTTCGGACTGGGCGGCGGCCAGCCGGCGCCCGATTTCTTCCGTTGTTTCCGTTCCCCGGGCGAGGAGGCGCCGGCGTATTTGATCCAAGCTGGCAGGCAAAATAAAAACGGCGGCCAGGCGCCGGCTCAGCCATGCTTCCACGCCGGCCGCCTGGCGGAAAGCTGCCGCCCCCTGCACGTCAATATTGAGTATCAGGTCCGCTCCCCGGCCCATTTTCTCCCGGATTTCACTTTTTAGAGTGCCGTAACGGAAGCCGTGCACCTCGGCCCATTCGTAAAACGCTCCCGCTTCGGCTTTGGCCATGAAGTCCGCTTTGCCGAGGAAATGGTAATCCGCGCCATCCCGTTCTCCATGCCGCGGCGGGCGCGTGGTTGCGGTGACGGCGCGCCGCAGCTGCGGCTGGAACTCCTCCGTCAGACGCCCGCACACGGTCGTTTTGCCGGTTCCTGAAGGGCCGGAAACAATCAGAAGCACCTGGCGCGGATCAGTTTCGTCATCCTGCGGCATATTCCTTTGCTAATGGTCAATAAGTGAAAGCCGCTCCCAGCAGCAGCAGGCCGTAGGCCGCCATGAATCCGCCCAGCGCGCGCGGGCGCGGCGGTTTTTGAAAAAGCCAGCCTAAAAAATCCCGCAGCCGGTAAGGCGCCGCCCCGAAATAAATCGCCGTCACGATCCACACGTAAACCATCGCGACCATAAAAAGACGGCTCCATGGCGCCTCCAGAAAGGCGGCGTCGAGCAGCGGCCGGGCCAGCAGCAATATCAAAATCGCACCGCCGCGCACCGCCAGGAAATCCGGCACGTAATAAAATGACATCACGCCGATAAGGAAAAAGAAAAGAAAGAGCGGCTTTTTATACGCCCCGAAGTCCGCTTCTCCCAGTTGCGTCACCTTGTAAAGAAACCACGCCATGGCCGTCCCCATCAGGAGGAGCGTCACCGGCCTCGACCGGAGCGACGCTTTGGCCAGCCGCGCCGCCGCTTCCCCATTCCACAGCAGCACCCCTCCCGGAGCCAGGAGAAGCAACGCAACCGTTAGTGTGGCGGCAAACAAACTCATTCTCTTTTGCCCCATATGGATGACATCCTTTCCGCTATTGGCAAAAGAAAAAAAACGGCCGCAAGACAGAAACCGCCCGCGCGGCGCATCCGTGGTTGACGCGAAGAGGAAAGGAGCCACAGTAAAGGCCTTTCTTCAAACGCCATGGCGACGAATTGCACCGGTTATGACTTCCGTAAAATCGAGCCGCGCTGGCAGGACTTTTGGGAAAAACAAAAGACCTTCCGGGCGGAGGATTTCTCGGACAAGCCAAAATATTATGTCCTCGACATGTATCCCTATCCTTCAGGAGCGGGGCTGCACATCGGCCATCCGGAGGGCTACACCGCCAGCGACATCCTGGCCCGCTACAAAAAGGCCAAAGGCTTCAACGTCCTCCACCCGATGGGCTGGGACGCCTTCGGCCTGCCCGCGGAGCAATACGCCATGGAGACCGGCACTCACCCGCGCGAGACGACTGCCAGAAACGTGGAAACTTTCCGCGGCCAGATCAAGCGCATCGGCTTCGCCCTGGACTGGGACCGCGAGGTCAACACGACCGATCCGGAGTACTTCAAGTGGACGCAGTGGATTTTTCTGCAAATGTTCAAGCACGGCCTCGCCTACGTGGGCAAGCGGCCGGTATGGTGGTGTCCGGATCTGGGGACGGTTCTGGCTAACGAGGAGATCGTCAACGGCTTGTCCGAGCGGGGCGGCCACCCCGTCGAGCGCCGCAACCTGCGCCAGTGGGTCCTGCGCATCACCGCTTACGCGGAGCGGCTGCTCAGCGGTCTCGGCGATGTGGACTGGCCGGAATCCACCAAGACCCAGCAGAAAAACTGGATAGGGCGCTCCGAGGGCGCCGAGGTGGATTTCGCTTTGGCGGATTTTCCCGAAGAGAAAATACGCATCTACACCACGCGGCCCGACACTTTGTTTGGCGCGACCTACATGGTTTTATCTCCGGAGCATCCGCTTGTAAATAAACTGACTAAAAAAGAGCAGAAAGCGAAAGTCGAAGCTTACGTCAAAAAAGCGGCCCGCAAGAGCGACCTCGACCGCACCGACCTGGC
>CAZYUX010000227.1:0-3835 GCA_964650745.1 uncultured Puniceicoccaceae bacterium | reverse complement strand
ACGTTCAGAGCACCCGCAACATCATCGGGGCGTGTCTTGAGCAAGGCGTGCGCCGGCTTGTTTACACCAGCACCCCCAGCGTGGTTTTCAATGCCGCGTCCATCGAGGGAGGGGACGAATCGCTGCCTTATGCCGAAAACTGGCTCTGCCACTACGCCTGGAGCAAAGCGGCGGCGGAAAAAGAAGTGCTGCAAGCCCACCGGCCGGAAGGGCTCCGCGCGCTGGTCCTGCGCCCCCATCTGCTGTGGGGAGAAAACGACCCGCACCTGCTGCCGCGCGTCATCCGCCGCGCCCGCCAGGGGCGGCTGAAAATTATCGGCGGCGGGGACAACCTGGTCGACATCACCCACGTGGAAAACGCCGCGCGGGCGCACGTCCTGGCGCTGGAAGCTATCGAAAAAGAAGGCGCGGGCGGGCGGGCGTATTTCATTTCCCAAGGCCGGCCCGTGCGGCTGTGGGATTGGATCAACACGGTTCTGGAGAAACTGGACCTGCCGCCGGTCCGGGAAAAAATCCCTTTGGAAAAAGCCTTCAAACAAGGCCGAAAGTGGGAAAAAATCTGGGATTGGCTGCGCCTGCCGGGAGAACCGCCCATGACCCGCTTTCTCGCCCTCCAGTTAGCCAAAAGCCATTATTTTGACATTTCCGCCGCCCGGCGCGATCTGGGTTACGAGCCGGCGGTGGACACTGAATCGGGGCTCGATGCCTATATCCGCGGCTTGCGCGGGAAAAACCCCAAGCCACAACCGCCAGCCCAAGAAAAAACCGCTTGCCAAACCCGTCCGCGCGGAAACCGTCTTGACCCGTCTCAAAACCGCCTTTAGCTCATGCCGCCTGACATTCCATTTCCCGCCCATGCGCTTGCACGCGGGCGCGCGGCTCTCTTTTAACACCTTGGCGGCAGGGAAAACACATTATGGCGGAAAAAAGACCTAACATTGTCTGGTTTATCACGGATGACACCGGAGATTGTATGCTGGGCTACGCGGACGGGCCTGTGATGACACCGAATATTGACCGCATCGCGCGCGAAGGGGTGACTCTTAATCAGTTCCACACCGTGGCGCCCGCCTGCGGACCCAGCCGGTATGCCTACCTGACCGGGATGTTCCCCGGCCACTGCCCCTCGCCCAGATTCCGCAAGGACTGCCGGCCGGAACGCCCATATAATCTGGGCTTCAACGTGGACCTTCTTCCCGGCCAACCGAACATCACGGCATTCCTGCAAAGGGCCGGCTACGCCACCGGGTTCACCGGAAAATGGCACGTCGGCGTTCCGCGCGCAACCCTCCGCGGCCACCAATACGATCCGGAAGACGACCCCGCGGACTCCGCGACGGCAAAAAAACTGCGGGAAGACTATGATGCCATGCGCGAGCAGGTGCGCGGAACGGGATTTGATTTCGCCGAGGGCATTGCCTGGGGGAACACGGACAACCGCCCGCTGAAAAAACTGCAATACCACAACCTCGAATGGCACACGGCTGCCGCCCTGCAATTCCTCGAAACCCGCGCCACCAGCGGCAAGCCGTTCTTCCTTAACATGGCCACCACCACGATGCACGGCCCCCATCACGTGAGATCACTCGAGACGGACGGGCGGCAGACGGAAGCGGGATACATCCCGGATTTGCCTCAAGTGCAGCCCGCCCGGGCCAGCGTCTTTCAACGGCTGAAGGAAGCCGGTTTGCCCGTGAATCACCACACGGCGGGCGCGTTGTGGATGGACGACGCCTTCGGGGCGGTCATGCGGAAAGTTGAGGAAATGGGACTGGCGGACAACACGATCTTCATTTGGTCCACCGACCACGGCATGGGCACCATCAGCGCGAAGTTCACCTGCTATCAGGGCGGCGTGCGAATCCCCTGTTGCATGAAGTGGCCAAGGCGCATCCAGCCAGGCGCCACCTGCAACGCGCTGATGGAAAACACCGATTTCGCCCCCGCGCTGCTGGACATGGCGGGAATGAAAATTCCGGAAGACGCCAAGTTCGACGGCCGGAGCTTCCTGCCCGCCATCACAGGAGAAAAAGAGGAAATCCGGGAAGATTTATACTTCGAATGGGGCTTCACCCGCGCCGTGCGGACGCGCCGGTGGAAATACATCGCCTTCAGGCACACCCCGGAGCAGATCGCGGCAATGAAGACCGGCGGCGTGGACATGGCCTTTGCGATGAACGGCAAACCGGGCCCCGATTTCCCCATGCACATGCATCCGCGCTACTTCGACCCCGACCAGCTCTACGACCTGGAGAACGACCCCGGCGAGCAAAAAAACCTGGCGGACAACCCCCAATACGCGGAAGTCCTCGCCGGTATGAAATCGCGGCTGCGGCGTTATCTGGACTCCTTCAGCGAACCGTTCGATTTGGAGACCGCGGACCCGTTTATTCAGTCGCAAGCCTACCAGGATTTGACCCGGCGCAACATGGCCGACAAGCACATCTACGAGGCCTATTATTACAAGGAAAAGGCTTATTGAACTGGCGCGATGATTTCCGGCTTGTTCGCGGGAAGACCGCCGGTATCCTTGGACGACATAACCCATGCCGCCACCGAAAGGCAGTTACTGGAGTTTTTACTGGCCGCTCTCGCTCATGGGCGTCATCATGCTGTCTGGCCGGCTGGCGCAGAATTACGTGCTGCTGGGTTACGAGGAAGGAACGAAGGAGCTGGCGATGTTCGCCCTCGCCTCGGCCATTTACCATCCTTTCGACGCCGCCCTGATTTTTCTGCCGCAAATGACCATCGTGCTGGGGCGCGGCTCGCGGGCCTGCGCGCGGGTGCGGCGGTTCATCCTGGTTTTATCGGCCGCCCTTACGGTTCCGGTGGCGCTGCTGGCCTGGACTCCGCTGGGCAGCCTCGTGGTGCCGTCCCTCTACGGCGTGGACGAGGCGGGATTGGAACGCATCCTGCAATACATGCGTTATTACACGCCGTTTATTCTGATTAGCGGTCTGACCCGCTTTTACAACGGTCTCTTAATCCAAGCCCGCCGGACGGGAACAGTGACCCTGTTGCGCATGTTCCATCTGACGGTTTTCATCAGCCTTCTGGCGGCGGGCCGCTTTTTGCGCTGGTCCGCGGCGCTCACGGTTTGCCTGTCCTTTCTTCTTTCGGAAATCCTGCTTTTAACCGCCTCATATGTCCTGCAAATTTACCTGTGCGCCGCCCCGGCGGCGGAGAAAGAAAAACTCACCTTTGCCGCGATATGGGCCTATTTTTGGCCCATGGCCGTCACGACGGTCATGTTTTCACTCAGCCGCCCGATCATCTTCAGTTTCGTCACCGCCCTGAATCCCGGCCGCGGTCCGGCATTGCCGGACGCGGATGCCATGGTGGCCGGGCTGAGTCTCGCCTTTTCCCTGGCGATGCTGTTTCACGGCTTGGTCAACCAGTTCCGGCATTTGTTCGTCACTTTCGGCGAGGAAGATTTGCGGGGCGTGATCCGCTTCATGTGGAAAGTGACCGCGGGCGCTTCCTTTATCATGCTGGTGACGGCGGCCACACCCCTGTCGCGCGGATTTTTTCATTACGTCCAAGGAGCGGCCGGCGCCCCGCTCCGGATAGCCGGGGAAGCTTTCTGGATCCTTTGCCTCGTGCCGCTGGTGGTCACATGGCGCAATTTCTACCACGGTTTGGCCATGATCCGGCGGCGCACCCGCGCCATGGGGGCGGGCGGCATCGCCCGCAACGGCGCCATTCTTTCATGCTCCTGGGCTCTATACCGCCTGGGATGGTTTGACCATTACACCGCCGCCGCCATGATGGTCCTCGGTTTCGCCGCCGAAGCCCTCACCGTGACGTTCTCTTTCCGACGCGCCCGCCGGCGCGG
>CAZYUX010000226.1:0-3865 GCA_964650745.1 uncultured Puniceicoccaceae bacterium | reverse complement strand
GAAAAGCACGTCGCCGGTCCGGGCATAGTCGCCCTCGCGGATGTTTTTTTTGATGACCGCGCCGCCGATGGGCGCTTCCAGCTCGAAGTAGTCCTGAGTGGTCCCGCGCTCCTCGATGGCTTGGATTTGCCGTTCGGACAATCCCCAGAGCCGCAGTTTGTCCCGCGCCGCCTCGATGGACATGTCGTTGACGGGGTATTTGATGGCGGACAGCAAGTCGCCTTGGGCGACGCTGAGCTGGGGGCTGAAAATCAGGGCCAGATGGTCGCCGGGGCGCACTTGCATTCCGGTGTAGTCCACATACAAGCGCTCGACGCGGATGGGGAAATGGGTGGTGAGGGCGCGCAGGCGCGTCTCGTCGAAAGCCACCTTGCCGGACATGCGCACTTCCGCTTCCGGAAAGCGGCGCTCGACGGGCGCGGTGGCGATTTGCGCTAATTTTTTGGCGGAATCAGAGAGAACTAACCGCCGTTCCGCGCCGTTTTTTTTCGGGCCGGTTTCGACCGGGATCAAGTCCATCGCGCAGATGGGGCACTGGCCGGGTTTGGGCTGGAGGATTTGCGGATGCATCGAACAGGTCCACATGCGCGCCGGTTGCTCCGCCCTTTGTTTTTCCGGCGACGGCGTTTTTTCGCCAGGCGGAGCGCTCCAGCGGCCCAAGATTATGCCGGTTATGAGCGCCAGCAATATCCCCGAAATGATTCCCGCTTGCTTGATTTTTTTTGCCCTGGCGTCGTGTTTCATTCGAATCGGTTCCTTTGCTATTTGTAAAGGCCTGTGCCAATAAGAGCGGCTCCATTGAACTATCTTCCCGCAAATCCGCGGCCGTTAAAGATTATCGGCGCGGGGGAATGGAATCCGGAGCGCAAAGACCGTGCCGTCAGAACCGGTGTGGCGGAGCGTCAAATCAGCATGAAGGGCTTCGGCCATCTGTTTGCTGATGGCCAGGCCCAAGCCGCTTCCTCCGGACTTGGCGGTTTTCACCGGTGAAAACAGGTGTTTTTGAATGGCTTCGGGCAAGCCGTTTCCTTCGTCGGACACGGTCAGGCAAAAACGCTCCTTTTCTTGTTTGAAAGAGACGGCTGTTTTTTTCCCCGGCGGCGTGGCTTCGATGGCGTTGAATATAAGGTTCTGCGCGATGAGGATGGCCAGGTTGCCGTCGCGGTTGTTCAAAGAGGCGGGGGGAGCAGGGCCGAATTCGGCCCGCACTCCGGCTTGTTCCGCCAGAGGCGCCGTTTTGGCCAGGAGAATTTCGCGCATCTCCGCGAGGGTTATATCATACAGTCCGTCATGGGTTTCCTGGCGCAGGATGGAGGTGATTTCCCGCACGGAAGCGGCCATGCGGCGGGTCATCTCATCGGCGGTTTCCCGGCCGGGCCAGTTTGTCTGGTTTTTGACGATGCTTTGCAGGCCGGCGAGGGGGTTTTTCAGGCTGTGGATCAAATGGGCGGAAATGGCGCCGACGGCGGAAGACTTGGCGGCGAGAACGAGTTTGCGGTTGGCTTCTTGGAGTTTGCGGGAGCGTTCCGCCAGCAGGGCGTAGGCCCGCATAAGCCTTTGGAATGACAGGACCAGCACGAGCAAGACAAGCCCGCCTCCGGCGGCGAAAGCCGCTCCCGCTTGCCGCAGCAGGTTTGCGTCCAGATCGGCGAAGGCCCCGGCCAGATCCTGTCCGTCAATCCAATACCGCGCCGCTCCCAGCAAAACTCCCGTCTCTTCTCCGGGCGGATGCAGGGGGATGGTGACTTCCAGCAGAGGAGCCGTTTTTCCGCCCAGGCTCGCGGGGTGAGAGAAGAGCGCATCCAGCCGCGCTTGCGGATCGTAACGGCTGATGGGCTGAAACCGCCGCAGCCGGGCCAGGTCTTGCGGGCTGATATCCTGCGGCGCCAGGTCTTGCGGCACCGCCGCCGCCGGTGTTCCGGCGTCGTCGTACAGGCGTAAGGCGATGACGCCTTTCAAGGCGGAGGTTTCCAGAGCCGCGTCCAGGAGGCCGCTTTCCTCCCCAAGCAGTGAGTCGTATTGCCGCCGGGGCTCCTGCCGGGCAATCAGCATGGCCGCGGCGGCATGCAGGGTTTCGCCCTCGCGGGCCGTCATCTGGGCGCGGGTGCGGGCGCGCAAACGCCAGCTGGCCGCGCCAATCAAGGCGGCGAAAACCGCCAGCACCAGCGCCGCCGTTCCCGCCAGCATGAGCCATTGCTTGCGGGTTTGCGGGTTAACGGGAATGACTTTCCTCCTTTCCGTTTTGTCTGAATCCAAAGGAGCGGGCGGGTTGACGGGCGGCTGGTTTCATTCCTTAAAAACTCCGGGCAGTGCCGATGGTTGCGGTTTTTACGGCATATTCGTCCGGAGCGTAATTGGACAGGTTTTTTTCGTGCTCGAAGCGGGCGAAGACGCGCCAGCTGGAGGCGGGTTCATATTCCAGGCGGAGGTCCCATGCGAGAGAAGCGCGGTGGCGGGTCCGGCTGCCGCCCCAGGTCACGGGGCGGATGCGGTAGTCATAATAGGCCAGCCGCCAGCCCGCCTCGCAGCGCCATGTTTTGCCTTTCCATTCGAGGCCGTGCCGGGCTTCCCACCTGTCGTAGTCGTAATAACCGGAAGCGCCGTCGGTTTTTCGTTTCCATCCCAGGCGGATGTCATTTTTCCAGCCTGCTTTCCAACTGTGCTTCCATCTGGCCTGCCCTTCATAGTAACGCGCGCGCAGAAGCGTCCCCGGCACGGGCAAACCGTTGCGGTCCCGCTGTTCGCGGCGGTTGTAATAACGGCCCGTCCATGTGAAAGAGGCTCGCAGAGAGGATCCCGGGCCGCAGGTTTTGGACCACCGCGCCCGGGCTTCAAATTCATAATAATCTTCGTCTCCGTCTTTGTTGAAACCGTTCGCGCCTTTCTCGTAAAGGTCGCGGCCGGCGCCGGCTTTCACTTCAGCCTCGTGCCCGCCGCCGAATTCCCGGCTGACCGCGGCCGCCAGACCGGCGTGATGCTGCCGGACCTGGCTGGGGGAGGGCAGCCCGTCCAGTTCCGCCGTCCCGAAGACTTGGTTCAGGTAATAATATTCGCCTTGAATGCCGGCAGTCAAGGGGCTGCCCATGAGCTGGCGCGCTCCGGCGTGAAGCAGGAAAAATTGCTCGTCCCTGTTTTTTTCCAGTTCGAAGTATTGCGTGTGCTCGGCCAGGGCGAACAGGTTATATTCAATTCCTCTTTCAGACAGGCGCATGAGGAAAAATTCCGCTTCCGCCTGCCAGAACCAGCTTTTCTCTCCGTCCCGCGCGCTCAGCAAGACGTTGTCTTTGTAACCCGCGCCGGCGGCCAGCGAGATATCCGTTTCCGTCCAAACCGGTGTTTCCTTCCGGGGCGATTCCTGACGCGAGGGGTCTTCGCCAATGATTTTGAGCAGTTTTTGCTCTTCCGCCGGCGACAAGGCGGTTTCACCCGGGCGGGCTCTTTCGCACGGCGCGGCGGCCAGGAGAAAAAAGAAAAGAAGCACCCGCGGCCGCCGGAGGAAGGGCCGGGGAACGCAAGCCTCTCGGATGAGCCGGTTATAACGCACAGAGGTCGATCAATTCTGCCGCCGTTCCTAAAGCAATTGGCGGGGCGGGAAAAGCCTGAAAAGAAAGCGCGGACGGCCATTGCCGGGCCGTCCGCGCTGGTTGCTGCCATTATTGTTGATCTATACCTTGGGCTATGTATGCGCTGGAAATTACTCGTCTTGCCCGCGCCGTTCGCCGGCGGGGGTTCTTTCCGCTTCCCGCAGCTGCCGTTTCAGTTCCATTTTTTCCTGCATGAGGTCGCGGATTTGCGCCTTGAATTCATCAGCCGCGGCTTCCTTGTCCTCCTCGGCGGCGTTCTTTATTTCCTCCCGGAAGGCCGC
>CAZYUX010000225.1:0-3945 GCA_964650745.1 uncultured Puniceicoccaceae bacterium | reverse complement strand
TGGCTGGGTGCCATCGGGGAGCCGGGGCGGCGGGATTTCAAGGTCCTTCCGCTGCGCGAACAGGCGAACACCGATTTTTCGGGCAAAGGCGCGCCCGGCGTCCCCGGCTGGACGGGCCAGGGGGAAGAGAACGACCTGAGCGTCTTGCCGCCCGGATCGCATCAATTCCACGAGATTCCGTTTGATGTGCTCGATCCGGGAAAAAACGGACGCAGAGCCTGCATAGGATTGTCGCGAAAGAAAGGCTACGCTACTGAAATCACACTGTCGGCGGGGCACAAGGCGGCTTCCATCTACCTGCACCACACGATGGCCGGCAGCGGCATGGCCGGATGGGTGACGCTGCAATACACCGACGGCGCTTCCCGCCGCGAGTACGTCGTGAGCGGCCGCCACGTGCGCAACTGGTGGGGCCCCACCGACATCCCTTATAACCGGCGGGAAGGATGGCGCTGCCGCGCGGCCTGGCGGGGGCGCAACCAGCGCACCACGGTGGGCACCTTCGTCTGGGGATTCGACAACCCCCATCCGGAAAAAACCATCGGCAAAATCACATTCACCCACGCGCTGAATGATAATTTCTGGTTTATCCTGGGCGTGACTCTGGGCGGACAGCCGGTGTATTTCAAACCGCAGGACGCCTGTTTCGGGTGGCTGGAAAACTGGAACGCCGCCGCCGTGCTTTACGCCCTTCTGGAAGGTCTGGCCGGCGTCAAGGACGCCGGCGCGGGATTCCGGAAAGCCGTCATCTCGCCCCGCTGGACGGCCGCCGGCGCTGAACGGATGGCCGTAACGGTGAAATACGAAGCCTCCGGCAGCTACGTAAGTTATCAATACGCCGCCGGGGACCGGCAAATGACGCTTTCGGCCGCGTCCAGCGGCGAAAAAATGGACATCGAGCTGCTGCTCCCGCCGGAAAAGAAGGTCCGGAGCGCGGCCGTCAACGGCCAGCCCAGCCCTTTCGAGATCAAAACCGCGGAATCCTCCAGCTATCTTTGCTTGAAGACGCCGGGCCCCGGCGCCCACCGCGTGGAAGCCGTCTTCCAGTAATTTTCCAATTAAAATATTTCCCGGCGGGGGCGCTGGTCCGGCTGCGGGATTTTGACGTGGCGCCCGTCATCATGGCCGACGCGGTTAAACTCATAATTGCCCAGAGGCTGGCGCGGAAGCTGTGCCCCGACTGCGCCCGGCCCGGCAAACCATCCGCTTCCGAGGTGAAAGCCTTGGAAAAATGCGCCCGACGGGAAGGGGTGGAGTTTTCCTCGCTGCCGAAAAACTACCGCCAGCCGGCGGGCTGCCCGAAGTGCGGCCAGACAGGCTGCCGCGGGCGGACGGTTCTTTCGGAAACCCTTGAAATGACTCCGGAAATCGGAAAGGCCTTGAAAGAAAATCAGCCGCCTGAAAAATCCGCGAAGCAGCAGCGGAACAAGGGATGGTGACGATCCAGGCCAGCGCTCTCCGGCGCGCGGCCGCCGGGGAAATCTCCGCCGCTGAAGCGGTGTTCGCGGCGTTTGCGCAAGCGTGAAGACACCTGTTCCGGATGTTTTCCGGAAAGATACCCCGAATTTCACAAACCGGCCCGGACGGCGGGCCGCCGTGGCGGAAGCCGCAGCATTTGGCCGGACGGGGATGCGGGCGGCGGCGGTTCCGCGGAAGTTTTCACGGGCTGGATGATGAGGGTGAGGGCTTTTTCCGGGGTGAGGTATTCTTTTGCGAGGCGGTTGAGGTCTTCGGCGGTGATGGCGGCGAAGTCTTCGCGCATGTTGCGCGCCCACTGGAGGCGCTGGGGGTATTCCCGCGAGCTGATCAGAACGGTGCCGAGCCAGTAACGGTTGTCCCGGACCCATTTATCGAGCTGCTCGAGCATCGGCTTAAGAGCGCGTTCAAGCTCGTCCGGGGTGATTCCCTTTAAGGTTAACACCTCTCCAATAGCCCGTGTTTTCGCGGCCAGTTTTTCGGCATTGCCGGGATCGGCCACGATGTGGGCCGCCAGATAACCGTAGTCCTTGAATGTGTCACTGGCGTGAGAAAAAGCATACGGGCTGTAGGCTTCGCCCGAGTCCTCGCGGATTTTCTCGCGAAGGCGCTCGTCCAGCACTTTGGCCAGAAGATTGAGCCGCCGGGCGCGGGAAATGTCCCAAACATCCCCGGCGGGCCAATAGACGGCCGCCAGCGCTTTTGGAATGGCGCTCTCGCAGGAGAAAGTCTTCATGGGCAGGCCGCGGGGAAAACGGACACGGCGCTCCTTGATGTAAAGCGGCTTGGCGGAGGCGCGGTCCGGCAGCGCTCCGAAAGTGGTTCTCACCGCGTCGAGCACCGCGTCCTCCGTGATGTCGCCCACGACAGAGACTTCCAGAAGACTCCCGGACAAGGCAGGCTCGAGCCACTCGCGCAATTCTTCAGGCGTGCGCTTCAATAATGTTTCGAGCGGCGGATAGCCGAAACGGAAATCGCCCCCGTGCAAGGTTCGCTCAACCTCATTCTTCAGCACACCCCGGATGGTGCGCCGCAGTTCGCCGTAAGTCTCCGTGAAATTCTTCCGCACCTGCCGCAGGCCGTCCTCGCGGTAACCGGGCGCGGTCAGGTAAGCGCACATCAGCTGAAGCTGGCTTTTCATGTCTTCCGGCGCCGTCTTGCCGGAGAGCACGAAGGCGTCTTCCGCGACGGAGAAGCTGACGTCCACGGTTTTCCCGGCGAAAAGCCGCTCAAGTTCGTCCGCGCTGTGTTCGGCAAGCCCTCCCGGAATGAAAAATTGGTCCGCCAGCAGACGCAGTCCCGGCTTGTCTTCGGGGACAGCGAGCAGCCCGGCGCCGAACCGGGCCGCGACATGGACGGTATTGGTCTCGAAGGAGGTTTTTTTGTAATTCAGCCACACTTGGTTGTCCCACTTGAACTGGGCCACCCCCAGATCCTCATGCCAGTGCCGGGAAATGACTTCGCCCGCCTCGCCGAACCGCGTGCAGGAAAAGGGGCGCTCCTTGAGGTCGCGCCACTTGCCGACTTTGGTAATGCCGCTGCTGCGAAAGACATCCCGGATGACGAATTCAGCATCCTCAATTTCGGCGTTGCCGGAGACGAATATGAGGGCGTCGCGGCTGTGCCATGCCTTTTCGAAAGCCTCGCGGCACGCCTCGGGTGTCATTTTTCCGAGAACGTCCCGGGCCAGTTCATAATCGAAATCGGGATGCGTGAAGACCTGGCCGCGGCTGACGGCGCGAGCCAGCTGGTTGGCCAGTTGGAGGGACTCGCGCGTGGGGGCGGTTCTGGCCGCCCGCTCGCGGCGCTTGAGGAGCCTGGCCCGGATTTCATCTGTTTCGCCCTGTCTGAAGCCATGTTCGGCGGCCCGGCGCAACTCCTGTTCCGCCGCGGCCAAGGTTTTGCGCCAATTCTCCGGCTCGCACGTCAGATCGACCCCCACCTGCCGCACGAAATTAACCCAGTCGCGCGCATAGCATTCGCCTTTGGTGAACACGGCACCTTCCCGCTTGCCCAAAATATCGAGCCTGCGGTTCATGATTCCTGTGGCCGCTTCCAGCAGCAAGTCGGCGGCGCGCCGCTCACGGGTGTCCGGCAAGCCGGTATGGGGGTGTATGGCCTGCAGCGAGACTGTCGTGGCGGGCGCTTCTTCCTCGTAATGATAATCCGCCGCCAGCACGCGCGCGCTGACTTTTCCGATGTCCGGGTCCGGCACCGGTTTGGCTGGGGGGCGCAGCGGCCCGAAATATTTTTTAATCAGCGGAATAAAAACCTCCGTTTCGACCGCTCCCGCGGCAATAACCGTCATCCGGTCCGGCGTGTACCATTTGCGGTAAAAAGCGAGCAGATCTTCCCGGGTGGTGTTCCGTATCACGTCCTCTTTGCCGATGGGGAGGCGTTCATGAACAATGGATTCCGGCAGGGTGGCCTCCAGTTCGGCTTCCATCGGGCGGTATTTCACCGAGTCGC
>CAZYUX010000224.1:0-3959 GCA_964650745.1 uncultured Puniceicoccaceae bacterium | reverse complement strand
GCCTCCTTCCGTTTTGGGTCCGCTTTCAGCCTCGCATGAATAAAACAATGTTAAGGAAATAAGCAAGAAAGAAACCGTTCTGGCCATCTGGACATTCTCCTTTCCGGCAAAGGGGTTGGTTGTGAAAATGCGGGAGGCCCATTGCGGGTCTTCCGGCGCCGTTTGTCAATGGCGGAATGCCGGCGCGCGCGTCCCGGTTTTTCGCGGCGAATTCCGCTGGAAAGGAGGGTTGACTGCAGGTTATAAGCGCGGACACTTGAAGGGAGACGGGGTTGTCCGAGGCGGACGGCTCAAGCGGGGCAGCGCCTCACGTTTTTCTCAAGCAAGATGCCATGAACGACCGAAAGCTTCCCGACTGGGAGAATCATAAAGTGCAACAGCGGCGGCGGCTTCCGGCGCGCGCCTTTTTCATCTCTTATCCCGATGAGGCGGCGGCGCGGGAGGGAGGGCGTTCCATCCGCCATCTCTCCCTCAACGGGGTGTGGAAGTTTCATTACTCTCAGGCGCCGCAAGAGGCTCCGGACGGTTTTCACAGGGAGACTTGCGATGTTTCGGGCTGGGACGACCTGCCCGTGCCGTCGAGCTGGCAGCTCAAGGGTTACGGGCGTCCTCATTACACCAATGTTGATTACCCTTTTCCGGCGGACCCGCCCCGCGTCCCGGCGGAAAATCCGACGGGCTGCTATGTCCGCAAGTTTCATCTGGCTCAAAAGCCTGATGGCGCGGCTTACTTGCGCTTCGAGGGGGCGGATTCCGCGTTCCACATCTGGGTCAACGGCAAGGAAGCCGGTTTTTCCAAGGGCAGCCGCCTGCCGTCGGAGTTCGATGTTTCCCGGCTGCTCAAAAAAGGCGAAAACACGCTGGCCGCCCGGGTCTATCAGTGGTCCGACGGCAGTTACCTCGAGGATCAGGACATGTGGTGGCTCAGCGGCATCTTCCGCGAAGTTTCCCTCATTCAGCCGCCGCCGGCTCACCTGTGGGATGTTCAGGTGCTCACGGACCTGGACGATAAATACCGGGACGCCCGGCTGCGCGTCCGCGCCGTCTGGAGAACCGCCGGGGAAAAAGCTGTTGAAGGCTGCCGGGCGAGTTTGGCTTTGGAGGACGCAAGCGGCCGCCGCGTCATCCGCGCCGTTACCAAGGCCTTGAAGGTGAGCCCGCAAGGGGAAGCCGTCTTGGACTTCAACGTCAAAGTGGAAAATCCCGAAAAGTGGTCGGCGGAAAACCCGCGCCTTTACACGGCATGGCTGACATTGAAAAAGGGGAAGGAGACGATCGAGGCCGTTCCTTTGAGAGCGGGTTTCCGGAGCGTCGAGCTGAAGAAAGGCAACCTGCTGGTCAATGGCAAGGCGGTCCTCTTCAAGGGAGTCAACCGGCACGACCACGACCCGGACCTGGGCAAGGCCGTTCCGCTCGATAAGATGCTGGAGGACGTGCTGCTGATGAAGCGGCATAACATCAACGCGGTGCGCGCGTCCCATTATCCGAACGATCCCCGCTTTCTGGACCTGTGCGATGAATACGGCCTTTACGTGATTGACGAGTGCGACCTGGAGACGCACGGCTTCGGCGCAACCGGCGACTGG
Organism: uncultured Puniceicoccaceae bacterium; assembly: GCA_964650745.1. Taxonomy (GTDB): domain Bacteria; phylum Verrucomicrobiota; class Verrucomicrobiia; order Opitutales; family CAZYUX01; genus CAZYUX01. The sequence continues at coordinate 2,373 of CAZYUX010000224.1, read as the reverse complement.
AGCCGCCTCAGCAAAGACCCGGAATGGGAAGAAGCCTACGTGGACCGGATGCGCCGGATGGTCGAGCGGGACAAGAACCATCCCTGCGTCATCCTTTGGTCTCTGGGCAACGAGTCCGGTTTCGGCCGCAACCACGAGGCCATGGCCGCGTATGCCCGCCGGGCCGACCCCTCCCGCCTCATTCACTATGAGTGCGATTATGACTTGAAGGTCGCGGACGTTTTCAGCCGCATGTACACGGGCATTGACGACGTTATTGCCATCGGTGAAGGCACACTGCATCTGAAAAAAGAGGGGTTCCGCGCCGGATCGGAGAAGTATTTGGAAAAGCCGTTTATTCTGTGCGAATATGCCCACGCGATGGGCAATGGACCGGGCGGCCTCAAAGAATACTGGGACGCCTTCTATAAATATCCGCGTTTGCAGGGCGGCTTCGTCTGGGACTGGATGGACCAAGGCATCCGCAAAACCGCGGCGGACGGGCGGTCTTACTTTGCTTACGGAGGGGATTTTGGAGACGACCCCCACAATGCGGATTTTCTCATCAACGGGCTGGTTTTTCCGGACCGCGCGCCTTCTCCCGGCTTGATTGAATACAAAAAAGTCCTCGAACCGGCGCATATCGAGGCGGAGGATTTGGCGGCGGGGAAAGTGCGTCTGGCCAACCGCTGCGACTTCCTTTCCCTGGATCATCTCCATTTGGACTGGAACCTGTCCATCGAGGGCAAAGTCCTGCAAAGCGGAACTGCCCGTTTGCCGAAAATCCTTCCCGGCAAGAGCCGGATCATTTCGCTCCCGGCGGAAAAGCCGGTTTCGTTGAAACCGGGCGGCGAGTACGTCCTGACCGTTTCCCTGACCTTGGCGGCGGACACCCTCTGGGCCAAGGCCGGGCACGAAGCCGCCTGGGGCCAATTCGTGATGCCGTGGCGCGCGCCCGCTCGAGCGCCCCGGGCAAAATCGCGCCAAAGCCCGGTGAGCCTGAAGGAAACCGCTGCCTCTCTGGAAATCCAGGGGGACACCGCGGCCATCGTTTTCGACAAAACGCGCGGGCGCATGATTTCCTGGCGGAGCGGCGGGGGGGAGATCGTAAAAGCCGGGCCGCGGCTCAATTTCTGGCGCGCGCCGACCAGCAACGACCGCGCGGGCTGGCAATACAAGTGTGAAGAATTATGGCGCAAGGCGGGTCTGCATCATCTCCGGCACCGCGTTGACGGTTTCACGGCGCGCAAGTCCGGGGACGGATCCGCCATCATCCAAATCCAGGCGCGGATCGCCCCGCCCGTCCTCGACATCGGTTTCGGCTGTCAATACCTTTACCATATTTTCCCGGACGGGGAGATACACCTTGAGGCAAGCGGCGAGCCGCAAGGGGAATTCCCCGAAACACTGCCGCGCATCGGCCTCGAAATGATTTTGCCCAAAGCGCTTGACCGCGCGGCGTGGTTCGGCCTTGGGCCGCACGAAACTTATCCCGACAGCTGCATGGCCGGCAAACTCGGCTTGTGGGAAATGCCCGTGGACGGTCTCTGCACACCCTACGTTTTCCCGCAGGAAAACGGCAACCGGAGCGGCGTCCGCTGGGTGCGGCTGACGGACACCGGGGGCCGGGGTCTTGAGGTGAAAGGGCAGCCCCGCATCAACTTCAGCGCCCATCGTTATTCCATAGACGACTTTGTTCGAGCCAGGCACACGTGTGACCTTGTTCCCCGGGATGAGATTTATCTGCATCTCGACTACAAGCAGACCGGTTTGGGCAGCGCCGCCTGCGGCCACCAGCCCTGGCCTCAATACCGGCTCCGCCCCGGGCCGTTCCGGTTTGCCGCGCGCCTGAAACCGGTCTCCGTCTTTTGACCTGCCTTGCGTTTTCAGGAATTCCGCGCAAATTGATGTGAAGCGTTCATGGAAACCGTGCCGCAAGCCACTGGAGTCACCGCGCCCGGCGTTGCCGAAAAGGAGGAAATCAAACTGGCGGCTGTCTGGCACGTCGTCGTGCTGAACGACCCCGTCAACCTGATGTCCTACGTGACCATGGTTTTCCGCAAGGTGTTTGGCTACAGTGTGGAGAAGGCCCGCCGTCACATGCTTGAAGTCCATCAAATGGGCCGGTCGCGCGTGTGGAGCGGCGGGCGCGAAAGGGCCGAGCATTACGTGCATGTCTTGCAGCAATGGCAGTTGACCGCCATCCTGGAGGCCGATGATCAAAATTGACATTTCCGTTGACGCCGCCGTCACCGGCATCGTCCGGGAGTCCGTTGAAAATCTCTCCCAAGGACTGGCCGAAGGGTTGGCTTCGCCCGCCGAAGTCCCCGGCGCGGACCCCGATCTGCAACACTTCTGGGTCGAGGACATTCTGCGGGCGCAAAAAGAAGACTG
>CAZYUX010000223.1:0-3971 GCA_964650745.1 uncultured Puniceicoccaceae bacterium | reverse complement strand
CCGCGAGCGAACGGCCCGGCTTCCGGAACTCGACCCCGGAGACCTGTTCACGGATTGCGCGATCGGCCGCTCCACAGCGGAGGCCATGAAGATCGGCTGCTCGGCGGGCTTCGCGGGAATGATCCTCGCCCTCGTTAAAAGCGTCTCCGGCGCGCTGGAAGAGCGCGGCGAAGGCCGCCCGAAAGTCATCGTCACAGGCGGAACATCCCCGGCCTTGAAAAAATACTGGCCGCCGGAGTGGATGGAACTTCCCGGCCTCACCCTCGCCGGAATCTCCATAGCCTTTGCCCGGCAGGGAAAAAAATAAAATTTTCATCTTCATCCTTATCGCAACCGCAATCATAATCCCGGCCTTCCAGCCGTTTCGCCATTTAACGGTATAACTATTGAACGCATGAAACCGGAAGAACTCCGCATCGGTATCCTGGCCTCGCACGGCGGCAGCAACATGCAGGCTATCGTGGACGCCTGCCGGAAGGGGCGCCTCAACGCCGTGGTGGCGGTCGTCATCAGCAACAACCCCGGCGCGAAGGTTCTCCAGCGGGCGCAAGACGCCGGGATTCCCCGTCTTGTCCTCAATGGCAAAACCCATCCCGATTCCGCCGCCTTGGATGCCGCGGTCCTCGCCGCCTTGAAAAAGCACAAGGCTGAATTAGTCCAACTGGCCGGCTACATGAAAAAAATCGGGCCGAAAGTCCTTGGCCACTATCGCGGCCGGATATTGAACATCCATCCCGCGCTTCTGCCCAAGTTCGGAGGCAAAGGAATGTATGGAATCCGCGTCCACGAAGCGGTCCTCAACGCCGGGGAAACCGAAACCGGCGTCACCGTCCACGTCATTGACGAAAATTACGATACCGGCCCCATCCTCGCCCAGACCGAAGTCCCCGTCCGTCAAGGCGACACCCCCGAAACCCTTCAAGCCCGCGTCCTCGATCGCGAGCACGCCTTTCTCATCGAAACCCTGCAGCGCATTGCCGCCGGCCAGCTCGTGCTCCCCGGTTCATAAAGCGGCTGCTGTATTTCAAAGCCCGGCCTCTTAATGAGCCGGGACAAAAAAACAAACCGGAGCGGGAGCGGATGTGACAATACGACACATGTTTTCGCATATATCAGCATCTGCATACCGGCTATGCCATTATGGCGCACCGCGGCTTTCGGCAGTATTTTATATGTCGTTTATAATCAAGGGTATAAATTTTCATGGAGATTGGCACAGGGAATGCATTATTTTAAACGGAAGCCAACGATTGAAAACCATGGAAAGGAGGGATAAGTATGAAACTGACAAGATATGAAACACCGCGTCTGCCCAGCGTATTTGACACTGACCGCTGGTTCGACGAGCTCTGGGGCGGGTTCTCCCGGTGGCCGACTTTGGACGACTTCTTCGCGCCGGGAACCCGGACCTTGCAGCCGGCCGCGGACCTCTATGAGGACAAAAACAACTATTATGCCCGCATGGAGTTTCCGGGGTTCAAGAAAAAGGATCTGAACGTTGACTTGGAGCGCGGCGTGCTGACCGTCAGCGCCGAACGCAAGGAAGAAGGCAACAGCGCTTCGTTCAGCCGCTCGGTCACCGTCCCCGAAGGCATTACGCCGGACAGGGTGGAGGCCAAATACGAGGACGGGGTTTTGACCGTTGTCCTCCCCAAACAGGAGGAGCGCAAACCCAAGGCCATCCAAATTAAATAAGAAAAGGAGGTGAAAAGCGCCATGACCACCGAATTATCCAAACAGCAAGCGGGCGAAATGGAACCCGCCAGGGCGATGAATTACCTGAAGCCTTATTACGAGGTCGAGCCGGAGGAAAACCGCTACAGCGTGCGCGTCTTCATGCCGGGCGTCGACCAGAAGGGCACGGAGATCGTCCACGAGGATGACTGCCTGAAAATCACCGGCACGCGGACGTGGAAAGCCCCGGAAGACTGGCGGGCTTTGCACCGCGAAATCCGCTCCGAGGACTGCCGCCTGGTTCTCCAACTGGGCGGAGAAATTGACCCCGGAAAAATCGAAGCGAAAATGGAGGACGGTGTCCTCGAACTCAAGCTTCACAAACGGGAAACAGTCAAACCCAGAAAAATACGCATCGCGTGATCAAAGAGCGGATTCTCTTTTCGCGCCCGAAAGGCCGGGGGGCCGCCCCCGGCCTTTTCACTTTGGCGGAGGCGCGAAAGACGCTCTTCCCTTAGAAGCTGGACAGCCACGAACGAAACAGGCGGGCGCGGGCCCGGCCCCGGTTTTCGATCCGGTGGAAACGGGCATACCGCTCTTCTTCCATGAATGGGAAAAGCCCGGCGGCGCGGGGCTTTTTTTTCATCCTTTCTCCAGTATTGGCATTCGGCCGGAACTGGCGCCGGTTACGGCGCAATGCCCCTCTGCCGGACGGGTTCGCTTTCCCGCGGCGGTTTTCCTTCACTTCCATGAGCCGGAGTATGATTTGCTGTGCTTCATCCGCGGACAGTGTGCCGGTGTTCAGAACAAGGTCGTAACCGGAGGGGTCCGCCAAGTCCCGGCCGAAATTGTATTTCATGTAAGCTTGCCGCTCCTCGTTGTCCAGCCGCAGCCATTCCCGCGAACGCTCCGGCAAATCCGCCGGCGGCGCGCCCGCAAGCAGCACGCGCGCCACGTTTCCCCACCCCGAGGTGATAACGTTGCCGCCGTAGCCCGTGATGATGACGTGCCCGACGGCGGCCAGATGATAAAGGGTTTCGCTGATCTTGTGAGATCGCGTTTTCAACGACGGAAGCGCTGTCAGAATGCGGGCGGCCGTCTCCGGTGCCGGCGGTATCGAAAGCCGCCGGACGGCCCGCTCAAGCCGCGCGGCCAAGTCCGTGTCCAGGTTCAGCTTGGTCAGCAGATCCGCGCCGGCCACCGTCCAGGGCAGCCCGTCTTCCCGGTCATTTAACAAACGCCCGAGCCCGCGGGCCAGCCGCATGGCGCCCGCCCCCGCCGGCGCCGCTATAGTAACGGATGGTAAAATAGCGAAATCAGCCCCGCCGCGGTTCCGCCGGAAGCCTTTCGCAGACAGCCTCTCAGCGTGCTCCAAACATTTTTTTATATTCTCTAAATCCTGCATTGGCTTCACTTTATACGCTTAATATACCGCCGGTTTGGCAGACTGCAACCGCGCCCCGGTTTTTAGCGAATTTTTATCTTTAATAATATAAATATGTTCATCATTTAATAGGGTAAAACACCTATTTTCGGAAAATAACGCCCCGGTTGGGAGCGGCCCAGCGGCGGTTGCCGGACGGATCCGCCCGGCTCTTCGGTTGAATCAGCCGCCGGAACGGTAAGACTGGGCCAGACGGCTCCACAGCTCTTTTTGCGCGGGAGAGGCGCGTTCAGGCAGGCGCGGACGAACCACGGCATAGAGGTCCCCGCGGGAGCCGTCCGGCTTAAGCAGACCGAGGCCTTTGACCCGGAGTTTGCCGCCGTTTGGAGTGCCGGGGGGCACGCGCACGGAAATAGATTTCGTGAGAGTGGGAGCTTTGGCGGAACAACCCAGCACGGCGTCCCATGGCGGGATTTCCAGATCGTAATAAAGGTCTGATCCCTCGGTCGTGAAGTCGGGATGCTTGGCGAAACGCACATGCAACAAAAGATCGCCGGCGGGGCCGCCGCCCGCGCCTGGTTCGCCGCGCCCGCCCAGGCGGATGCGCTGGCCTTCCTGCGTGCCGGGCGGGATCTTGACCCTGTAAGTCCGGGAGGAGCCATCTTCACTTTGGACTTTGATCTGCCGGGTTGCCCCGTTGTTGGCTTCCTCGAGAGTCACCAGCAAATCCGCCTCGAGATGCCTGCCGGGAACGGCGTTCTTTTTAGCCGCGCTCTGGCCGCTGAAACGCCGCTCCGGGCCGCCGTGAAAAAACGGAAATGAATCCTCCTGACCGAAAAACGCCTCAAAGAAATCACTGAACCCGGTGCCGTCAAAGGTGCAATCCTCGCCCCGGGCGCCGAAGTTCCGGACG
>CAZYUX010000222.1:0-4007 GCA_964650745.1 uncultured Puniceicoccaceae bacterium | reverse complement strand
TCCCTACACGACGCTCTTCCGATCTGAACTCGGAAGGACCGTCCGGGAAGCCGCTTCCCGCCTGCCGGATTTCGGCGCTGATTTCGCCGCCGAAATCCGCTCTGCGGACCCGCGTTTCGGCGACTTCCAGGCCAACGGCGTCCTGCCCTTCGCCAGGAAAAACAAGCTCAATCCCCGCGAACTCGCCGGTCAGCTCGCCGCCGCGCTGCGGGGCGTTGGCGAGCTGGACCCGGCTTTGGTCAAGGCGGAAATCGCCGGACCGGGTTTTATCAATTTCCGCTTCACGCCGCGCTTTCTTTTGGCCTGGCTGCAAAAGCACAAGACCGAGCCGGCCCTTCAGGCGGCGGCGGGGGACATCCGCAAAGGGCGCCGCATCGTGGTGGACTTCAGCTCGCCCAATGCCGCGAAGGAGATGCACGTGGGCCACATCCGCTCGATGGTCATCGGCGAAGCCGTCTGCCGCCTGCTCGAGTTCTGCGGAGCGAGCGTCATCCGCGACAACCATCTGGGCGACTGGGGCACGCAGTTCGGCATCCTGCTTTGGGCCGTCAAACGCCAACAACTTGACCTGGACGCCATTCCGGAAAACCCGCTCGCCGTCATCGAAAACCTCTATAAGGAAGGCGCCGCCTTGACGGAAAACGACCCCGGCGCCCTTGCCGAAGCGCGCTCCGAACTGGTCAAACTCCAGCGCGGCGATCCCGAAAACCGGGCCTTGTGGGAAAAAATCAACCGCATCAGTTACACCTCTTTTCAGGAGATCTATGACCGCATGGGCGTCCGCTTTGACGAAGTGCTGGGCGAGTCCTTTTACTTTGACAAATTGGAAAGCCTTTACCGCGAGCTTGAAGAAACCGGCCTGGCGCGGGAGGACCAGGGCGCGCTCGTGGTCTTCCATCCCGAGCATCCCCGTTTCAAAAAACAACCCTTCATCATCCGCAAAAGCGACGGCGCCAGCAACTACGCCGCCACCGACCTGGCCGCCGTTCTCTACCGCATCGAGCGCTTTCAGGCCGATGAAATCATTTACGTGGTGGACGCCCGCCAGCGCGACCACTTCGAACAGCTTTTCCTCACGGCGCGTAAATGGTTCCAAGCCAAAGGCCGCCCCGCGCCCGAATTCAAACACATTTCCTTCGGCACCGTCCAGGCTCCCGGAGGCAAGGCCATCAAAACCCGGGCCGGAGAGTCCGTCAAACTCCGGGAACTGCTCGATGAAGCCACACGGCGGGCTCTCGCCATTGTCTCGGAAAAGAATCCCGAACTGCCGGATGAAGAGCGGCGCGAGGTGGCCAGGGCAATAGGTTGCGGCGCCGTCCGTTACGGCGACCTGATGCAGAACCGCTCCCTCGACTACGTGTTCAACTGGGAAAAAATGCTCAGCCTCGAAGGCAACACCGCGCCCTACCTGCTTTATGCCGCAGCCCGCATCCACGGCATCTTCCGCAAAGCCGGCCTCCGCCCCGGCGCCGCCGAAGACCATCCCTCGCCGCTGGAGACCGAAACGGAAACCGCCCTGGCCCGCAAGCTGCTCGGTTTTGCCAACGCCCTCAACCAAACTCTCGCCGACCTGCGCCCCCATTTCCTCTGCACTTACCTTTACGAGCTTGCCGGCGCATTCAGCTCCTTTTACAACGCCGACCGCGTCATCGTGGGCGACCCCGGCGCGCGCGCGCGCCGCCTGATCCTTTGCGCCCGCACCCTCCTCATCCTCGAAACCGGCCTGCGCCTTTTGGGCCTGCGCGTTCTCCAGCGCATTTAAACTATTCGAAATCCAAAAAGGGCTATGCCCCGTCAAAACATCCCGCCAGGAGAGAGAACTCCGGCGGCGGAGGCGAAGCGGCCTGAAAACGGCGCCGACCACAGCTTCCCGGCAGGGAAATTCTCAAGGCGTGCAGAAAGAGGCGTCCGGATCCTGACGCTTTGGCCGCGCCGCGGTTGAAGCGGAAATCCCCGTAGATCCTGTCCCCGATGATGGGCAGCCCGCGGCGGGCGCACTGGACGCGCAACTGATGGGTCAGGCCGGTCAGGGGCTTCAATTCGAGCAGGGAGCAAGGCACTTCGTGTTCCGGCACGCGGAGGCACCGGACATGGGTGACGGCTTCCGAACCGCCGCCCGTCCTGGTTCGCGCCCGCCCTCCCCTGTGTTCCACGCGCAGATGGTCCCGCCAAGTTTCCCGCAAACCGGGAAAATGGCCCCTGACAACAGCGTAATAGACTTTTTCCACCCGCCTTTCAGCGAACAAGGCTTTGGCGCGGGCCGCCCCCTTCTCTGAAAAAGCCGTTAGAATGACCCCCGAGACGGGGGCGTCCAGCCGGTGGAGCAAGTAAAGCCGGCCCGCGGCGCCATCCGGCTTCATCCATCCGTAGCATTCGTTTTGACTGTCATACGCCGCCGCCAGCAGCGCCCGGCGGTCAGGCAGGTTCCGGTTGGGATGACTGCGGACACCCGCCGGCTTATCCAAGGCAAGAAGCCCGCCGGAATGAACGGACAGCGCCGCCACCCCCGGCCCAAGGGGCAACTCGTCTGCCACTGTGATTCTCATTATCAGGCTCCGGTTTTCCCAAAGCATTCCCGCCCAGGCAAGATATTAGACCGCTCTTTCAATCCGGGAACACTCCCGCCCGGCGGGTGAATCATCCCCTTTTCAGCTTTGGAAACGGGCGAGTCAATAAGACGTGCCGCGGCATAATCCCGCCGGACACGCCATAGAGCCGCTGTATTCGCGTGTAAAAAAAGCGTTAAAACGTTACCCGTCAAGGATAAATACATTTTCCCCCTTGACAGTTGGAACCCATGCAACTATTTTAATATCAGCCTGATAAATATACATTATACTGCTTCTGTTTTCCCGGATATTATTCATTATCAGAGTCAACCCTTATTTTTTATCATACCATGACCCAGTCAAGATGCCTGCCGCAAGGCAGGCTGCGATTATTGAAAACTGCGGTTTTAAGCGCGGCCGCGGAACGGTGTGTGTTATCTGTTTTAACGCCGCCCGTTTCACCCGTGAATTCACGCGCGTTTACTCTTTCCGCCAGCGTGGAGAAAGCGTCATGAAACCTCAATCCCGCCAGCGGAAAAAAGGCTTCACCTTGGTTGAAATCATGATTGCCGTGGTTATCGTTGGCCTTTTATGCGCGATAGCCATTCCGGCATTCGTCAGAGTCCGTCAAAAATCAGAGCACGCCGCCGCGTTCAACGACCTGCGAGTCTTCGCCAACGCATTCCAGGACTACGCCATGGAGTATGGCGACTATCCATTGGATAAAATGCCGGGCGAGTTTCCCCCTGAAATGGAAGAGAGCTCGATCCGGCCCAAGCAATTCACCAAGGAAACCCCGGTAGGCGGGCTTTACGACTGGGAAGGCCCGCCCAACTGGACGACAATTTATGTGTCGATCCGCAACTCCGTTCTGACGGGTGATGCCGACCGCGCCCGGAAAATGGACAAAGACCTGGACGACGGGAATCTCAGCTCGGGGACTCTAAGATATGCCGGAGGAACCATGTTTTACTTCATCGAGGACTATACCGGGTCCAAATAAACCCGCTCATATTTAAAGTTTCAGGCCGCAAGAGACGCGGCGGTCTCGCGCGCAAAGAATTCCCGCCAATGGCGCCGCAACTACCAGCGGAACGCGTGAGGCCGGCTGAATTGAGCGCCGGCCCACTCGCGGCGGGCGGTCCAGCCGGGCGGGGCGGCGGCGTCAAGCCGCTGGCGGTCTTCATCCGTCAACCGCACGTCTAACGCCCCCAGATTGTCGGCCAATTGTTCCGTCGTGCGGGGTCCGGCGATGGGACAGGTGACGCCGGACTGGGCCAGGCACCAGGCCAACGCCAGCTGACTCGAAGTGCATTTCTTTTCACGCGCCATCTCATCCGCCAGTTCCAGGACTTTCCATGCGGCTTCCGAAAGTTTCATGTGCGGGGGCGGGTTATTTCTGGAATACTTGCCGGTGAGGACGCCGCCGCCCAAGGGCGACCAGAGCATCAGGCCGAT
>CAZYUX010000221.1:0-4060 GCA_964650745.1 uncultured Puniceicoccaceae bacterium | reverse complement strand
GAACGCTTCAACAACAAGACCAACGGCGTGACGCCCCGCCGCTGGCTCAAGGCCTGCAATCCCGGCCTGGCGGGACTGGTTGACAAGACCGCGGGAAGCAGCTGGCCCGCCGACCTGGAGCGCCTGCGCGCTTTGGAAAAACACGCAGGCGACAAGTCGCTTCAAGAAGAGTTCATGGCCGTGAAACGGGCCAACAAGGAGGCGCTGGCGGAAATCATCCGCCATGTGTGCGGTGTCCAAACCAGCGCGGACGCCATATTCGACGTGCAGATCAAACGGCTTCATGAATACAAGCGCCAGCACCTCAACCTCCTGCACATCCTGCGGGATTACCGCCGGCTGCTCCACCACCCCGAATACGACATCCATCCCCGCGTCTATATCTTCAGCGCCAAGGCCGCGCCCGGCTACTTCCTGGCGAAAAAGATCATCCAAACCATCAACGCCGTCGGCGCGAAGATCAACCGCGACGAGCGCGTGCAGGACAAGATCAAGGTGGTGTTTCTGCCCAATTACAGCGTTTCGTTGGCGGAAAAAATCATACCGGCGGCCGATGTGTCGGAACAGATCTCGACGGCAGGCAAGGAAGCTTCCGGCACCGGCAACATGAAGCTCGCCCTCAACGGCGCCGTGACCATCGGCACCCTGGACGGAGCTAACATCGAAATAAAGGAGGAAGCCGGGGACGAGAATGTCTTTATCTTCGGGATGACGGTGGAAGAGGTCGAAAAGAAGCGGCGCGAGGGTTACAACCCGCGGGATTATTATTTTGAAGACGAAGAGTTGCGCGCGGTGGTGGACTGGCTCGGTTCGAACTTCTTCACGCCGGACGAGCCTTACGCGCTCGCGCCGTTGCGGGACAGTTTATTAAAGGGCGGGGACCCGTTTTTCGTGCTGGCGGACTACAAGGACTACTGCCGGGCGCAAGAGAAGATTGACCAAGCCTACCGGGACCGCGGGCGCTGGGCCCGCATGGCCATCCTCAATACCGCCCGCATGGGCAAGTTCTCAAGCGACCGCACCATCCGGCAATACGCCGAGGAAATCTGGAACCTTGCCCCCCTTCAGGTGGACGGAGCCTGAAACCGCCATGAGAAACGTCTCACGCGCCCTGGCGGCCGCGCTGCCGCCGCTGTGTTTGCTGTTTCCGGCTTTGCGGGCGGAAGAAAGCGCGCCGCCCTTTCCGCCGGGGGAAACGTTCCGCTACCAGCTCTGCTGGAACGGCCTGAAGGTCGGCCAGGCGGAGTTTATTTTCCATGAGGAGCCGGTGGATATTAACGGCGTCCCGGCCCGCCATCTGTCTTTCAAAGTCTGGACCAGCGGCTGGATCAATTTCTTTTACAGGGTGGAAAATGAAATCCACAGCTACGTGGCGCCGGACTTCAGCCGGTCTCTCCTCTTCACGAAAAACCAAACCGAAGGAAGGCACAAGCGGGACATTGTGCTGACATTCGACTGGGAGGAAAAAACCGCCCGCTACACGAACTTCGGCAAATCCAGGGAACCGATAGCCGTCGAGGCCGGCACCCACGACCCGCTCTCCGTTGTTTTCGCGGCCCGGCTTTTGCCCATGCCGGAGGGCGGGGTTCTGAAAGTTCCTCTCACTGACGGCAAAAAATTCCAGCGCGCGGACATCCGCGTCCTTGAAAAAGAGAAAATCGAAGTGGAAGCCGGGGAATACAACGCGCTCAAAGTCCGGCCCGAACTCCGTTTGCTGGGAGGGGTGTTTAACAAAGAAAAAGACGCCCCCATCTATGTGTGGTTCTCAGAGGACGAGCGCAAAATACCCCTCAAAATGAAAAGCAAAGTGACCTTCGGTCATTTCCGCGGCGAACTTGTCTCGGCAGGCATCACGGCCAGAGAGGACGAAGCCGCCGAGGGTCAAGACAAACCGGGATGCCCCGCCCCCGAATTCCGCCCGCCGCGCCAAAGAAGACACCACCGCAAGTAGACTGTCTAAGATCCCGGGAAGACATTCAGCGGCCCAAGCGCTTCGCCGGAGGCGTTTGACCGGCGGGCTGTAAAAAGCCTTAAAATGCGGACTCGTTCCGCTTGTTCACCCTGTTCCCGCCGTAATAATCCCCGGTCAATCGGGAAAAGCGCCGTTTCCGGATTTTCCGCTCAACCCGGAACGCCTTACTTCGTTTTCCCGCCGGCTGCTTCCCACTCGTAAGCGGGGAGAATGTGGTGTTCCTCGACTTTGCGCCGGTCGCCTTTATGGTACCAGTAGAAGACGGGGCTGGCGACGAAGATCGACGAGAAGGTGCCGGTGAGAATGCCCAGCATGAAGACCAGAGCGAAGTCGGTAATAACACCGGCCCCGAAGAGCACCAGCGCCAGCGTGGCCAGAAATGTGGTGACACTGGTTAGAATCGTGCGCGAGAGCACGCGGTTGATGGCCAGATGGATGACCTGCCGCAAATCCGTTCCCGGATTGAGATCCAACTCCTCGCGCACCCGGTCGAAGACCACAATAGTGTCGTTGATCGAGTAGCCAACGGTCATGAGGATGGCCGCGATCATGGGGGCGGTGAACTGGCCGCTGCCAATACCGAAGAAGCCCAAAACAACAAACAAGCCAGCCGTCATGAACATGTCATGGATGGTCGCCACGACGGCGCCCACGCCGTAACCGAACTCGAAGCGCACGGCGATGTATAAAAGGATGCCCGCCAGGGCGACGAGGAGGGACTCAATGGCGCTCCACTTGACCTCGCTTCCGACAGCGGCCCCGATCTTGGCGATCCCGGTCAGATCCAGCCCGGCGTCCGGGTAAGCCTCTTTCAACACCTTGAAAAAGGCCTCCCCCTTCCCCAGTTCGGTCTGGATTTTCATCAGCTCCTGTTCCTGGCCCACAGGGGTCTGATAGAGGGTGTTGACCTCCCCGAATCCCCGTTCTTCGGCCGCCGCCGCCACCTGCCGCGAGGTGATTTTCTTCTGATATGTCAGGGTCAACTCCTCGCCTCCCGTGAAATCTATGCCGAAGATGGTCCCTTTGTGCGCCTCAAGCCCGAGGAAAATAATTCCCAACACCACCAGCGCCCACGAGCCGGTAAAGGCTTTCTTCGCATAATCAAGGTAAGTCCACCCAGGCTCGCTGAAAAGCTGGAAGCGCAGCATTTTGGCAATCAGATTCTTTTCCACCAGCCACTCGAGCAGCCACCGGCTGACCGCCAGCGAGCAGAAGAGCGTGGCGAAGATGCCGATGGTCAGCGTCACCCCGAACCCTTTCACCGGACCCGTCCCCAGCCAGATAAGGATCACGGCCGTGATGAGCGTGGTGACGTTCGCGTCAACAATCGTGGAGATGGCTTTGTCATAGCCCGAGGTGACGGCTGCAAGAAGCTTTTTGCCCGTTTTCAATTCCTCGCGGATGCGCTCGAAGATCAGGATGTTGGCGTCCACCGCCATGCCGATCGTCAGCACCAAGGCGGCCACGCCGGGAAGGGTAAGGGTGGCTTCGAAGCTGGAGAGCGTTCCCACGACCAGCACCACGTTGAGCGCCACCGCCGCCACCGCCACCGCGCCGGCAAGCCCGTAATAAGCCAGCATGAACAGGATGACCAGCGAAGCGCCCAGCAGACCGGCCGTAATGCTGGCGCCGCGCGCGTCTTTGGCCAGCAAGGGGCCGATCTCGTTCATCTCCTCGATCCGCAGCCCCACTTCCAGGGGGTTATTCAGCACGTTGGCCAGCTCGAACGCCTCGCGCTGCGTGAAGTTGCCGGTAATCTGCCCGTGTTTCTGGATTTCGCTCTGGACCACGGCCACGCTCTCGAGCCGACCGTCGAGCACCGTCCCAAGCAATTCAAAATCTTCCCCTTTTTCACGCTTTTCCGCCAGCTTGCGCGTCAGCTTGGCGAACCGCTCCCCGCCTTCATCCGTGAGGGTGAAGGAGACCACCGCGCCCCCGTATTCATTGTAGCTGGGGTCGGCGCGCTCGATGATTTCGGGAGGCGCACCGCGCCCGGTCAGCACCAGTTCCACCTTCTGGCGCTTCTGGTCTATCAGGTCCAGCACCCGGGGGGTGCTGAGCAGCCCCTTGCTCACGGCCACCAGGATC
>CAZYUX010000220.1:0-4070 GCA_964650745.1 uncultured Puniceicoccaceae bacterium | reverse complement strand
AAGGCGGCCGCAAAGCGGAAGCTTGGCGGCGGAACGGCGGTTCCGCTGAATGATGTGGAACAAGGTGATTGAATTGGCCGGCCGGGTGCTGGCGCGGCTGCCGGAGGGCGCGGCGCGGATGCTTTGCGCGGCGCTGGGGGACTTGCTTTTTTTCTCATTCCGCCGGCGCCGCTGGCTGATCCTGTCTAACCTGCATCACGCTTTTCCGGAGAGAACGGAGGCGTGGCGGCGGCGGATTGCGCGCGAGTCCTGCCGCCGGACCATCGAGCTGGGTCTGTTCCTTCTCGTCTTGCCTTGGATGAGTGAAAAGCGCCTGCGTGAAATCGTTGAATTTCCGGGGGAATCCCGCCGCGTTCTGGATGAGTTCATGGCTGCCCCCGGCGGGAAAGTCCTCCTTGTGCCGCACTTCACTTTGATGGAAACGCCGACGGTCCTCCCTCTGCTTTATCCCCCGGCAAAGGGCCATGGCATATTCTACCGCCCGTTGAAATATCAGGCCCTGAACCGTTGGGTAAAGCGGACGCGCGAGCGTTTTGGCATGAGGATGCTTTCCCGGCGGCAAGGATACAAGGAGGCCTTCGGCTGGCTGCGCCGGGCCGGTTTCATCGGTTTGCTGTTCGATCAAAGCGCCCGCCACCAGGGTGTCCTCATCACATTTTTTGGGCGGGTTGTTTCCGCCACCAACCTGCCCGACCTGATGGTGAAGAAAACCGGCTCCAGGGCGGCTCTTATTTATCCCCGCCGCGCCGCTTTCTGGAGGGCGCGGATCGAGCTGGTTCCGCTGGAAAAACAAATTGAGTCTCCCGTTTGGCCGACCCTGCAGGCCAATGCATGGCTCGAGGATTACTTGAAGGAAAACGATGACCAGTGCGCCGACTGGCTCTGGCTGCACGCCCGCTGGAAGTGCCAGCACAGGCCTCGTTTGCGCCTGCGTCTTGAAGCGCGGAAAAACTATCTGGAGGAGTCGTGCCGTTTCCGCGGCTACAAAACGCTGCCGCGCAAGACACGTTTTTGGCTTTGGATGCCGGCGGATACGGGGGAAGCCCTGAAGCTGATTTCGTATCTTCCGGACATCCGGCGTTCCCGGCCCGATGCTGAAATTACGCTCGTTTGCCGGGACAAACTCCGGCCGCGAGCGGGGCAGTTCAAAGAGGCCGACAGCCTCGTTTTTGTTCCTTCAAAGGGCCGCCGGGCGTTTTTCCGCGGTTTGGGTTTGCGTTATCCCGACGTTTGCCTTTTGCCCGGCGGCTCGCCGGAAGAGGAGCGCGAAGCCCGCTGGACGGGGTGTCCCGAATGTTATACTCCCTCCAACGTCCCCGGGTCATCCTCCCAGCCCGCGCACGCATATGAAGGCTTCTTTTCAAATCTCGGCCTTCCGTTTTCCCGTTAAACTTATTCCAAAAATGTGAAAGCCTTTGAAGAGCATTCCGGATTGCGCCCCGGCGTTTTTGTGTTTTTATTTGGAAATGGCCGGCAATGAAAATGACGGGAACGGCGGCGCCGGTTATTTCATTTGTCCCAATTGCGGGTCTGATGTGCGGGCCGGCGCGGTATCCTGTCCGGTTTGCGGCTCAGACGAGCGAACGGGGTGGAAGGAAGACGCCGGCGGTTCCGGTTTGCCCGCTGGTTACGGCGGGGGAGAGGACTTTGATTATGAGGCTTATTTGCGCCGGGAATTTGGCGGGCAAGGAGGGGAATCCCGGCGGCGGATGCCGAAGTTGCCCGTAAAGACCACGGCGGTCATTATTCTGTTGGCTGCGTTTGTGTGGCTGTATGTGTTGTGAAAGATGACCGGACGGGAAGGAAGGCGAAAGCCTTCCGTTAATACGCTTCATCCGCCCCGCCGAAAGCGGAACGGCCGATATGGAGTTTTCCTTCCAAAGGAGGCTGCCGGCGTTCCGCGGCAGTTGAAACAAGGCGTCCGCATTAATATTTTAACGCTTTGTTGACAAAAATAGAATTTGCTTTTTAAAATTTCCTCTATTAGTTAATTTGAAAACATTATCCGGCCGCCAATTTTTAACCAACGGATGACTCATATGGGAAAAGAACCAAAAAAGAAAAACACCGCGAAGAAAAAAGGTGTGACAAAAAAAGCTTCCAGCCGCGCGCCGCGCAAAAAAAAGACGGTTTCCGCCCGGACGACTTCTCTAACCGCGAAAATTGACATCGGTTTTGGCAACCGCATGTTCCTAAGAGGGGAGGGCCCAGGCCTGTCTTGGGATAAGGGAACGGCCATGGATAATAAAAAGGCGGATGAATGGGTCTGGTCCACATCCGCCGCCAAAGAAAACGTGCACTGCAAAGTGCTGGTTAATGACGAAGTTTGGTCCGGAGGGGAAAATGTTGTCATCAAGCCCGGGGAAAATGCTTTCATAACACCGCATTTTTAACCTGAATTCAGTTTGCGCAAAGCCCCGGCGGCGGGGGAGCCCGGGAATGCTGACGGCATTGCGGATCAGCGGGAGAGGTCTTCCGTGATTTCCAGCAAGTCTTGGCGCAGCCGGGCGGCCGCCTCCTCATCCGCCAAGTCTTTTGGCGGGAAATCCGGAGGGTAAAACCGGAGGCGTATCCGGATGCGGGAAAAGGGCTTGGGAAGGTAAAAACCGTCCCAACTGCGCAGCCGCCAGGCGGATTCGCAATTTGCGGAAAGAAGGCAGATGCGGGCTTTGGCCTGGCGGGCGGCCAGAACCGCTCCCGGCTTAAAAGAATACAGCGGCCCGCGGGGGCCGTCAGGCGTCAGGGCTGCGTCGTATCCGCTTTTCAACTTGGCAACCAGCGCCTTGGCGGCGGCAGAGCCGCGCCGGCTGCTCGATCCCCGGACGGTCTCGATTTTCGCCAGATGAAAGAAAGCGGCCAGCCACGCGCCGTCGCGGCTGGCGCTGACCAGACCGCAAACCGGCCGGTTTCCGCGGAACCGGCGCCGCAGTTCGGGAGCCATGAGCAGGCGGTTGTGCCAAAGAATGAAAACGGTGGAATGGATGGCGCCAGTCAGACAGGCCTGTTCTTCCGGGGAAATCTCGATTCGCCAAGTGCGCCCCCACAACCGCAGAAACAACGCCGCCGGCCAAAGCGCAAGCCGCCTCCAACCCTTGATTTTATTAGCGCCGGGGGGTGCTCCGGATTTTTTCTGGCCTTCCGCTTGCATTTTGCCTTGATAAGTTTCCGCCGAGCAGCCTGCCGGGCGCCATTGTCAACGGCAACGACAAAAATTTAACCTTGACCACGCCTTCCGGAAAAACTTTCCCGTCCCCGAAAAGGCTTGAAAAGCGGGACAGGAAGGTATTTAAGTGAAACACATGCAGCATGACGGATGATGGATTGATGATGGCAGCCGGTAATCAAATGTTCACCCGAGACCCGGGTTTTTCAAATCTGGAAAATATTTTGAACATTTCCGGGGACCGGGGAGACTAACCTGACGAACCCTAAAAGATAGAGCGAGATATAGGATTCATAGTTTCAGTCTAGTTTGTAGTTTGGTTAAGCACTTGTAAGCGCCGCTGAGACGTCAGCGGCGCTTTTTTTGCTTCCCTCCGAAAGCTGCGCGGGCCAAGAATAAGCGGCTGATGACCGCCTTGCGTTCTTATCATCCGAATCCGGAAGCCTCCCTTGGCGGAGAAATCGTCTTGGACGAGGCGGAGAGCCATCACCTTGTAAAGGTGCGCCGCGCCGGGCGGGGTTCTGCCGTGACTGTCTTTGACGGGAGCGGGAATGAGTGGCGGTGCGCGGTGCGGAAGGCCGATTCAAAGGCGGCGGGATTGCAAGTTTTGTCACACAAGCGCCGCCCGCCGCCGGATTGGCGGATCACTTTGGCCTTCGGTTTGGCCAAAAGCAAAACCGCCGATTTAATTATTCAGAAGACTGTCGAGCTGGGCGCGTTCCGGCTCATTCCGGTCCTTTTAGCGCGCGGCGAGGTCCGCCTGTCCGGAACGCGGGCCGCCGGAAAAGCCAAGAAATGGCAATCTGCCGCCATTGAGGCCTGCAAGCAGTCCGGCAACCCCTTCCTCCCTGATATCGCCCCGGTGCAGAGCCTGGACGCATTTTTAAGTCATTTGCCGGCAGCGGCC
>CAZYUX010000219.1:0-4085 GCA_964650745.1 uncultured Puniceicoccaceae bacterium | reverse complement strand
TCCGTCACCCGTGCCGGTGGACAATTTCAACTGCGCCATTCTGAACGAAGTCTACTACGATCCGCCCGCGGAAGATAATAAAAATGAAGCCGTGCCGGAACCGCCAAAAAAGCAATCCTCATGAGACAAATTTTTACCGCCAAGGAAATCGAAGATCTGCTGGCCCGCGGAGGCGCGCCGGAAGACATTCCGGAAGACGCCCTGCTGACGCCATCGGCCAAGGACGCCATTCTGGACTACCGCCGGGCCAAAAACGCGCCAGGCGCCAGCGCCGCCCCTCCCCCTGCCCTGCCGAAACCGCTGCCGGTCAGCGACGAATTCGAATGGACGCCGGGAAGCGATCCGCAAACCCAGGAAGAAATCGAAACATTCTTCCGCTCGGAACCCATCGAGGCGCTGAAACAACAAATGTGCGAGACCGGCCGCCGCATGTGGCAGCGCGATTATACCGACGGCAACGGCGGCAACATCTCCATCCGCACGGGAGACAATCTGGCCCTCTGCACGCCGACGTTAATCAGCAAGGGGTTCATGCAACCCGAGGATATCTGCCTGGTGGACCTCGATGGACGGCAGCTGGCCGGAATACGCCAGCGCACCAGCGAGATTTTAACCCACCTGGCGGTGATGAAAGCCCAGCCGCAGGCCAAGGCCTGCTGTCACGCCCACCCGCCCCATGCCACCGCCTTCGCCGTCGCCAAAGTCCAGCCCCCGACCTGCATGATTCCGGAGGCCGAGGTTTTCCTGGGCCAAATCGCGCTGGCGGAATACGACACCCCCGGCACCCCCGCCGTGGCGGAACGAGTCGGCCGGCTCTCCCAGAACCACCACGCCATCCTCATGGTCAACCACGGCGTGCTCACCTGGGGCAAAACCATTGAGGACGCTTACTGGAAAATGGAAAACACCGATGCCTACTGCCGCACGGTGTGGGTGGCCTCCTTCCTCGGCAACGAGCTCTCCACCATTTCGGCCGGGCAGATGAAGGAACTGCTCGAAATCCGCAAAAAACTCGGCATGAGCGACCCGCGCGAGGGTTTGCGCGAATGCGACCTGTGCAATAACGACAACTTCCGCCCCGGCGTTGTCTGCAACCTCCCCGCCGCCGCTCCGGGCGCGGACACCTGCTGCGGAGCTGACACCGCCCCCGCTCCCGAAGCCGAAGCCCTCGTCCGGCAAATCACCGATATCATCATGGAAAACACAGTCGGCGCTTCCGGCTGAATTTGAAACATCAGCCGTAAACAAACGCGAAAAGGAAGGGAAAATCCGCTTCCGGCAGCTTGCTCATCCCTGATATGACGAATTGAGAAAGGATTATTTTCAGGCCGCCGGGTCTTTTCTCCGCTGCTTCCTGAAAGAACGCGCGCCGTTTCCCCCGGTTGGCTTGACAAAGGACATGGTGTGCCGTGAAAGACATTGCGGGGGCAGTTATGCGCATCTGTATTATCCAGGATTATTTGCGGGGCGGGGGCACGGAACGGCAGACATTGTTTCTGGCCGGCTTCTTCCAGCGGTCGGGACACGAAACGGTGCTGTTGAACTTCCGCCCCGGCGGCCGTTTGGCGGGAATCGCTCCCGGCGGCGCGCGGCGGGTGGTGCTGCAACCGTTCGACACCGGCATGCCGCTGTTCGCGCCCGGTTTGACAAGGGCGGTCCGCAAAATAAATCCCGAAGCCATCCTGTGCATGGGGCGCACGGCTAATTGTTTCGCCGGGTTCATCCAGCGCCGGTTTCCCGCCGTTCCGGTCATCGCAACCGTGCGCACGGGCAAACCGCTCTTTCCTCTGCACCGCCGGTCGCTGCGCCGGGCCAGTTCAATTGCGGTCAACTGCGAATGGTGGCGGCGGCGGCTGGAAACCGCGGGAATTCCCCCAGGCAAAATTCATGTCATCGCCAACGCTTTGTTGCGGGAAGGCAAACAAGAGGACACTGCCGCGCGCGAGCGCCTCCGCCGGAAACACGGGGCGGGAAACCGGACCTGCGTCTTCCTCAATGCGGCGGAATTCCGCCCGGGCAAACGGCAAGCGGACCTGCTCCGATCATTCGCTCTTTACCGGGAGAAAAATCCTGATGCGCGCTGGCAATTGTGGCTGCTGGGCGAAGGCTCGCTGCACAAACGCTGCCAGCGGCTGGCCAAGCGGCTGGACATCTCGGACCAAGTGGCTTTTCACGGCTATGCGGACGACCCCTCTCCTTATTATTCCGGGGCGGATGTAGCGGTGTCGGCTTCCGCGGAAGACGCTCTGCCCAATTTCCTGATCGAAGCCCAGGCGGCGGGTCTGCCGGCTGTCGCGGCGGACGCGGGCGGAGCGGGAGAGGCTTTTCTGCCGGAGCGTTCCGGTTACCTCGTGCCCCCCGGCGATGAAGCCGCGTTCGCGCGGGCATTGCAGAAAACCGCCGCGGATGACGGCGCGCGGCGCCAGATGTCCGCTGCGGCCAGACAAAACGCCCGGGAGCGTTTCGATCCAAAACGTCAAGGCGGAGAAATGCTGCGCCTCCTGGAACAAATGGCCGGACGGCGGGCATGAAAGGCGGCAAAACAAGGTTCGCCTTTGCCGGAAAACATCTCTACTCCGGCGGTGACATGAAACGGCATCAAGCAAGAAAGAAACAGCTGCGGCGCGCGGCGGCGGCGGCGTGCGCTCTTGTGGCCGGGATGGCGCCTCGGCATGCGCCCGGCACGCCGGTCTTTCCGGAGGATTTATTCCCCGATCTGGCGGAAATCCTGGCCTGCGCGCTGGAAAAATCCCCCCGGCTCCCCGCCCGGCAACTTCAACTGGAAGCCGCGCGGGGAAACCGGATGACCCAGGCGGCGGCGCGCTGGCCCAGAGCTGACTTAAACGGCCAGCTGCTCTACCAGATGGAAAACCGCGAAGGCTTGCAGGACAGCCCCGGATGGCAGGACGACGGCGTCGTCTACGGGCGTTTCCAAATCACTCAGCCGCTGTATCACTGGGGCGCCTTAAAAGCCCGGCGGCAGGCGGGCGAACTCACCCTCCGGACCGCCGAAGAAGAATGGAAGCAAACCCGGGCCGGCGTGCTGGATGAAACGCGCCAGCTATACCTGCAGCTGGCGCTGGCCCGGCACTCCCTGCGCATACACCACAACACCGCCGAGCTGGCGCGCCGCGCCGCCGCCAGCCTGGAAAAGATGCGCGAAACCGGCACCGCCGCGCCGCAAGCCGTTTTGGAAACAAAAATAACCGCCCAGGAATCCGGCGAAAGAAAGGCCGCCGCCCGCCGGCGCGTCGCGGAACTGGAGGAAAACCTGGCCGACCTGACGGGCTGGAACGGCGTTTTCTCCACGCTCGGCCGGGAGGATTTTCCCGCTTTTAAAACCATCGGGGACGCGGAGCTGCGGCGGATCGAAGAGCTGATTTCCCGCCCGCCGGAGACGCTTCCCCGGCTGGCCAAAGCCCGGCATGAACTGGAGGCCGAAAAACAAAACCGCCTGCAAATCGAAAGCCGCCGCCGCCCAAGTCTCGACCTGGTTATGGGCGCCTACCAGGACCGCCTCGACAGCGCGGGCACAGGCGACTCGGAAATCCGCTACATTTACTATGGCGGCCTGCATTTCAAATGGAACCTGTTCGACGGCTGGGAAACCCGCGGCCTGAAAATCAGCTCCCTGGCCCGCCAGCGCCTGCGCGAATTCCAAATCGAACAAACCCGCAACGCCATAATCCGTGAAAACCGCGCCCTGCTGCGGAATTTGCGCTTCTCCGCCGCCCAATTGGAATCGCGACGCCAGCGCCTCGAGATGATCAGCCAGCGCCTCGCGATGCAAGAACGGCAAGCCGCCCAGGGAGCGGTCTCCGAAAACGATCTGCTGAAAGAAAAAATCGGGCACGAAAACGCCCGGCGGGATGTTTTTCAAACCCGCGTGGATTATTTCTCCCATTTGTCCCGCCTCTACACCAACCTGCGCCAAGACCCGTTCCTGATGCGGCGCGCCGCGGAGCCGGTCCGGTAATGCCGGGGCCGGAAACCGGCCCCCGGCCAGCCAAAAACAGCAGCCCGCCCCGAACCGGCAGGCCCATCCCATCCGCCAACAGCAAAGCCCTCCGCGGAGATTCCGCATA
>CAZYUX010000218.1:0-4086 GCA_964650745.1 uncultured Puniceicoccaceae bacterium | reverse complement strand
AGCTTGAAGCTCATTCACTGGGCGGCCGGAGACGCCCGCCGGACCGCCAGCCTGCCCCTGGGAGCAGTCCGCCTGACCACCCGCTTCATCGCGGATGTGAGCGCGAGCCTCGAAGAAAAGGAGGCGCACGCCATGCAACGCGCCATCGTCGAAACCGTCAAAAACAGCGGTTTTTCCTTCGGGCCAAGCCGCCTGACGCTGGCAGGCGCCGGCGGCGCCATGCATTACGCCCGCCTCCTCCTCGCGGATCAAGCCCGCAAAAAAGCGGAGGAATACTCCCGCGTGCTGATGCTGAAAGAATTGACGCGGCTTTATTACCGCGTCTCGGGACAGACCCTGGCGGAACGCCGCCAAGACGGCCTTCTGCCGCCCCGGCGGGCGGAGATTATCCCCGCGGCCCTGCTGACGATCGTCACCGTCGCCGTGCTGGCGGGCGCGCGCTCCGTCACCTGCACCCCTTGCGCCCTCCGCCACGGCCTTGCCGCCGAGCTTCTGGAAGAAACATAAGATCAGGCTGGCCGAAGCCGAACGGTTCTCCTTCATGCGAGAATATCATGGTCAGCAAACATCGAACTTCTCTTTGGAACACGCTCCTCAAACGGCAAATTTCCGCCCCCGCGCCCGGTTCCGCAAAAGAACCGCTTGACCCGCGCCCCGGGCGCCAAGCGCAGCGCAAAAGCGGCAAAAACAGTCCAATAAACCCGCGAAACCGCCGCGCCAGCCTTGCTCTCTTCCGCCCGCAGCCAGTCCGCCGCCCGCTCGAATCAACTCCAAAAACCTTGCATCCCCCCGCGAACGGATTTGTAGATGCGCCTTGGCGTCTTTTGGTCTCCGTTGCCCCGGGTGTTATCTTTTTTGTCGGAGAGGCTGGATGCGCGCGGTTTTATCGCGCAAGGTTTTCAATTTCAGGATTTGAGCGCGGTCGTTTTCGTGTTTTTTATCTTTTGGGGTTTCGAGGCAGAGGGGGAGGCGGGAAAAGGCGGGGTGGCGGAGCATGGTCTTGAAGCAGGTCCAGCCGATTTCACCCTTGCCCAGCAGCTCGTGGCGATCCTTGCGGCTGCCCAACTCGCGCTTGCTGTCGTTGAGGTGGACAGCCGCGATTTTTTTCCAGGGAAGGTGTTTTTTGAAGTTTTTGACGAACTGTTCGATGGCGGCGGGGGCGCGCAGGTCGTACCCGGCACTGAAGAGGTGGCAGGTGTCGAGGCAGACGGCCAGGCGGGCGCCGTGGACGGATGTTTTGAGCAAGCGCTCGAGGTGCGCGAGTTTGCAGCCGAGGACGGAGCCCTGGCCGGAAGTGGTTTCAAGGGCGATTTTCGCCGGGCCGTCGTAACGCCGGAAGACCCAATCCAGAGATTCCAAAATTTTTTTCAGCCCCGCTTCTTCGCCTTGGCCGAGATGGGCGCCGGGATGCAGGACCAGGAAAGGCAGCTTCAATTGGGCGCATCGTTCGAGTTCGTCCAGCAGGGACTGGCGGGATTTTCGCAGGTTTGCGGGATTTTTGGCGGCCAGGTTGATGAGGTAGCCGGCGTGGCCGAAGACATTCGTAATGCCGGTCTCTTCCCGGGCGGTCTGATAGGCCGCAACGGCCTCCTCTTGCAGGGGTTTGGCAAACCACCGCATGTTGTTTTTGGTGAAAACCTGGACACATTCGCAGCCTAATTTCTTGCCGAGGCGCAGGGCTTTGTCGTGGCCACCGGATATCGAGCAATGACAACCGACGGGCATTCCGGTTCAGGATTTTGAGTTTCGGATTCGTTTTTTTACGGCGTTCATTTTTTTTGACCGTTTTCGGTTTCATGTGGAACGGGCGGGACGGGAGAGTTTTTGCTTCCTTCAGGCGCCGCGCCCTGGGGTTCCGGCGGCGTTTTGGGCTTGAAGATGTTGCGGGGGTCGAGGGTAAGCCGCCACTCAGGTTCCGGAGGAGTGCCGCGCAGCCGCAGCTCGAAGACAGGCCCCAGAGGGATATTGAGGGGCTTGGCATTAACGGTGAAATCGAGACCGCGGGCAGGCAGCCGGATGGTTCCGGCGGCATCAATGGTTATGGACGGGCCGGAGACGCGCAACTTGTTTTCCCTGGTAAAAGTTATAACGCCGTCACGCAGGATGAAATCGCCCTCCGCCGTATCCAGCTTGAGGCGCCCCAACCCGATAATATCCGACAGGAGTCCAAACAGCCGGACGTCACCCAGTTCGGCGTCCGTGATGCGGATGTTCCCGGCGGCCTGGCAGCTTTTCAGGTTTCCGGGTTCGCTCTGCCCGGCGATCTTCAAGGCGATTTTGCCTCCGCCGCCGGTGCTTTCCCTGTCCTGCAAGAAGGCGGCGGCGCTTTGGTAGTCCGCTCCATTCAGTGCGGCTTCAAAAGCAAGCCGGTCCTTGCCGTTTTGACGGGAAAGGACAAATTCGCCTTCGCCTCGTCCGCCGAAAAAATCGAACCGGACGTCCCTGGCCGTTAATTTTTCATCTGTTTGACGGGCCCGGAAGGAAAGGTTTTGCAAGGGCACGCCGTGGAAGAGGAGAGGGTCTTCCATCAGCGCCGCCACCCGGATGTCCCGGCTGGTTATTTCCTTTTCGCGGTCCGAATGCAGGCATCCCCGCAAATCAACCGAGGGCGGCGCGGAGAGGACGAACTCGTCCAGGATATGGCCTGTTTCTTTTCCGGCCAGTTTTTTTAAGTCCTCAAGGGGAAGCCGCCCGCGCAAATCGAGGCGGTTGGTCCAGGGCGGCCCGCTGTCATTTTTGATCCATTGCAGCGCGCCTGTGACCTGGTTGTCTCCGCTGCCGGCGGCAAGGTCAAAAACTTCAGTGAAACCGGGCTGGAGCCACACTTTGAGGGAGCAGCGGTCCAGGGGCACTTCTTTGTATTGAAGGGGGCCGCCGTCCACGGACAGGAACATGAAACTGGCCCGCGAATGCCAGCTGCCTTGAAGGTCGAGGTCAGCGCAGGGAAGGCGCCGCCTGTCGAAATTGAAATCGGGCCAAAGATTGTCCCACCAGGACCGCAGGACGGGATTCAGATCCGGCGGGTAAAGCTGGCCTTTCAAAAGGAAGCGGTAACGGGACTCGGAAAGGTCCTGCTCGTAGGTTCCCTGGACGCGGAAGCCGCCGTTTTCCACCACGGCCTCGTTCAGATGCAAGTTTTGCCGGTTGCGGCAGCCTTGAACGCGGACGCGGTCAAAGGAGGCGCCCCGGAAACGGAAGTCTCTGAATTCGGCCTCGAATCGCGCTTCTTCGAAGGCCAGGTCTTCTCCGAAACGGACGGTGGTTTTGAGGCGCGGGGGGCCGGCCCAGTCAAGCTGGCGGACGTTGCGGTTTTCACCCCATGAGAAACGCGGGAAGAGCCGTTTGAAATCGGCGCGCGCATCCAGGGAAATGTTTCCGGCGCGGCTGGATGTGTCAAATTTTCCGCGCAGAGCCAAAGGTTCGCCATGCCAGAAGGCGAGGATGTCTCCGCGAGCCACCGGCCATTCGGAGAGGTCCATGACCGCCGTTGCGCCGGTCACCGGTTCGCCGGAAACAAGAGCGCGCCGGCACACGGCGTGGATTTCTTTGGGCAAAGTCCACCGCGGGGGCCATGAGAGGGGAAGGCGGAAAGAGGCGGACAATTCCTCCCCGCTCCATTTGGCTCCGGCAAGGCGGGAGATTTCCGCCATCACTGGAACGGCTTCTGTTTCAGAGGACAACGGGACGTTCCGGATGGAAAAGCGGAAAGGCCCGGCCCGCAAGCCAGCCGGATTTTCAGATCCTTCGCCTGCGAATTGGATGTCAGCCCGGATGGTTTGGTTCCGGTTTTGTGACAGGGAGACATCGAGGAAAGGGCGGGAGATTTTTTTCAAGCCGGAGGATAAGTGCTGGAGACCGCGGCATAGATCCAGATACAGCGGAAAAACGGGTTTTTCAAAATCCGTTTTTTCAAGGCTGGGCGGCGGGAACCATTGCCCGCGCAAGCGGGCGCGCGCCTGTCCCTGGCGGCAAAGGATTTGCTCGATGAGCCAGCTGGCGCCTTTGCGCCGCATTGAGCCGTAAACGCGCTCCAGAACCGGTTCCGGCGTGCCGCTGGGGGAATAAAGCGCGGGGTAGTAAAAGACC
>CAZYUX010000217.1:0-4090 GCA_964650745.1 uncultured Puniceicoccaceae bacterium | reverse complement strand
CGGGGGGCGCTGTTTCCATCAGCGGTTCCGCAAAGTCCAAAACACCGGCGCCTCCCCTCCCCTGCCCCACGCGTTGTGGTTCCAAATCGTCCTGGGAACACTGGCCGGTTTCGCCACCATGACAGCCAACGCCGCCGGGCCCGTTGCCGAGTTCTACTTGCTGGCCGCCGGGCTGCCCAAACTGGCCTTCATCGGCACCAAGGCCTGGTTCTTTTTCCTCGTCAACCTTATCAAACTCCCCATGCAAGCCCGCCTGGACTTGATCAACGCCGAATCCCTCGCTGTCAGCCTTTCGCTCGGACCGCTGGCGTTTCTCGGCGCCATCCTCGCCCCCCGCATCGTCAAACGCATCCGCCAGAAACTCTTTACCCTCCTCATCTGGACCTTCATCATCCTCGCCGGCATCAAACTGGTGTTCTGACGGCTGCGCAACGCATTTCCCGCCGCCGGGCAGGCCGGCTGCGCCACCCGGCAATCAAGCGGATTCCCGCAACCCGCAGACGGCTCATTTCTGTCTCAAAAAAATCAGGCGACAACGTCCGGCTGTGACAGATTGTCATGCCCGGCATCCGGTGAAATGCCTTTAAAAAACCAACATAAAATTATAAATCGTTCACAACCAGTCAAATGCGCCATGCGGCCGGCGGATGGCACGTGGCTTGCTAAAAAAAAGACGTGAGTAAGGTATTAGGCATAGATTTAGGGACAACCAACTCGTGCATGGCGGTCATGGAAGGCGGCGAATCCGCCGTCATCCCCAATTCCGAAGGCGGGCGAACGACACCATCGGTCGTGGCCTTTACCAAGGCGGGGAGCGCCTCGTCGGTCAAGCCGCCAAACGGCAAGCCGTAACCAATCCCTCCAACACCGTCTTTTCCGCCAAGCGCCTCATCGGGCGCAAATTCACCGAAGTGCGGGAAGAGGCGCCGCACCTTCCATTCAAACTGGTCGAAGGCAAGAATGGAGACGCGTGGATCGAGCTGGAAGTCAAAGGCAAAACGGAGCGCTTCGCCCCCGAGCAGATTTCCTCGATGGTCGTGGCCAAAATGAAAGCCGATGCCGAAGCCTACCTGGGCGAAAAAATCACCCAAGCCGTCATCACCGTGCCGGCCTACTTCAATGACGCCCAGCGCCAAGCCACGAAAGACGCCGGCACCATCGCCGGGCTCGAAGTGCTGCGCATCATTAACGAGCCCACCGCCGCCTCCCTGGCCTACGGCCTGGAAAAACAAAAGGAGGAAACCATCGCGGTCTTCGATCTCGGCGGCGGCACTTACGATATTTCCCTTCTGGAAATCGGCGACGGCGTCTTCGAGGTCAAGGCCACCAACGGCGACACACACCTCGGCGGTGACAACTGGGACGCCGCCATCATTGACTGGCTGGTGGCGGAATTCAAAAAAGAGAACGGGATTGACCTGAAAGCCGACCCGATGGCCCTGCAGCGGCTGAAAGAAGAATCCGAAAAAGCCAAGATCGCTCTCTCCTCCACACAGCAAACGGACATCAACCTGCCCTTCATCACGGCCGACGCCAGCGGGCCGAAACACCTGAACATCACCCTCTCCCGCTCCAAACTCGAGCAGCTTTGCGAAAACCTCATTCAGCGCACCCGAGAGCCTTTCCGCAACTGCCTGAAGGACGCCGGCATCGAAACCGGCGACATTGGCAACCTCGTCCTGGTCGGCGGCATGACGCGCATGCCCAGCGTCGTCGAAATTTCCCGCTCTTTGGCCGGCAAGGATCCGCACAAGGGCGTCAACCCCGACGAAGTGGTTGCCGTCGGCGCCGCCATCCAAGGCGCCGTCCTCCAAGGAGGCGTGCGCGACGTGCTGCTGCTCGACGTGACACCGCTGACACTCAGCATCGAAACAGCCGGAGGCGTGGCCACGCCGATGATCGATCGCAACACCACCATCCCGACCAAGAAAACCCAGATTTTCTCCACGTTCAGTGACAGCCAGACCGCCGTGGACATTGTGGTCCTGCAAGGCGAAAGACCCATGTCGAGAGACAACAAACGACTGGGCAATTTCAGGCTCGACGGCATCCCCCCCGCCCCGCGCGGCGTCCCGCAGATCGAAGTCACCTTCGACATTGACGCCAACGGCATCCTCCACGTCACGGCCAAAGACACAGGCACCGGGCGGGACCAGAAAATCACCATTTCCGGCGCTTCCGGACTCAACAAGGACGAAGTCGAACGCTTGCGCAAAGAGGCCGAACTCCACGCCGAAGAAGACAAGAAACAGCGCGAGACAGCCGAAACCCGCAACCAGCTCGACAACCTGATCTATCAATTCGAGAAAATCCTGAAAGAAAGCGGCGATAAAATTCCCGCGGACAAAAAGAGCTTGCTCGAAAACTGCGTGAGCGAAGGCAAAAAAGCCCTCGAGTCCGGCAGCCTCGACAAAATGAAATCAGCGGCCGAAAGCTTCACCAGCAACAAAGAAGTGCAGGAAGCCATCTCCGCCATGTATGTCCAGGCCGGAAACGCCGCCGCGGGCGGCCAGCATCCCCCGCCCCAGCAACAAGAACCGCCCCCGCCTCAAGCGGGCGCCGGACCTGCCCAGGACGAAGCCGAAAAATCCGGCGGCAACGGCAACGTCGTGGACGCCGACTTCGAAGTCGTGGACGACGACGAGAAGAAATAATTTAACGCCGCGGAACAGTTTTGAACCACGGATTTCACGGATTCACACAGATTATTGGAATCAAACTACAAACTAAAGGAGGTAACAATATCAGAAAGCAGATCACATAAAACAACAGCTAACCGATTAGCTAAAATGCATGGTGCTGAATATAACCAAGGAGAAGGGCCGGATATAGAAACACCTTTGGCAGTTATGGAAATAGAAACTGAAGATACTGTATCCGATGCAGCAAGACAACTTCAAGGATATAAAAAGCCTGTTTATGTTGTTGGGGCAAATGAAAGAACTGTTCAGAAAGCAATGGAATTTTATAAAGATAAAACCATTGGCGTTATGGATAACCAGGGAAATATTCGTAAATCATCCTCCAGGGGATAACATTGTTTTTAATATAAAAAACAAAAATAGTTTTTTTAAACCACGGATTTTTCGAATCAACTAAGATTTTAAAAATCAATGCTTCATGAAGAATTGACCAAGGAGATAATCGGAGCTGCGATGAAGGTGCACAGCGCGTTGAGGCCCGGATTAGATGAGAAACTTTACGAAAACGCGTTAGTTATTGAACTTAAACAACAAGGATATAATATCGAGCAACAGAAAAGATTTCCTGTTTATTATGACTCCAACGAAATAGGAGTTTTAATACCCGATCTGCTTGTGGACGATAAGGTTATTGTGGATACAAAGGTCGTCAGTGAATTCAATGAAGCACACATCGCTCAAATGATAGGATATTTAACAATAACAAACCTGCAAGTCGCGCTCCTTCTCAATTTCAAACACGCATCCTTGTCATGGAAACGCGTGGTAAAATGATAATTTAATCCATGAAATCAGTGTAATCAGTGGTTAAACGAATTAATAAGTTATGAGCAAAAAACCGAACATCAAACCGTTGGGCGACCGGGTTCTGGTCAAGTCCACCGAAGAACAAGAACAAGTCAAAGGCGGGATCATCATCCCCGACTCGGCCAAAGAAAAGCCGCAGGAAGCCGAAATTATCGCGCTGGGCACCGGCAAAAAGGACGATTCGGGGAAGGTCATCCCTTTCGAAGTCAAAACGGGCGACCGCGTCATCGTCAGCAAATACGGAGGCACCCAGGTGCTGTTCGATGACGAGGAATACACCCTCCTGCGGGAGGAAGACATTCTGGGCATCATCAACTAACCGTTTCTCGTCAACAGAAAGGAAAAACACTATGGCTAAACAAATCGCATTTGATGAAGAGGCCCGGAAGAAGGTCCTCAAAGGCGTCGAAATCCTCTCCCGGGCAGTCAAAGTCACACTCGGGCCAAAAGGGCGCAACGTCCTGCTGGACAAAAAGTGGGGCAGCCCGACCGTGACCAAGGACGGCGTGACCGTGGCCAAGGAAATCGAGCTGAAGGACCCTTATGAGAACATGGGCGCCCAGATGGTCAAGGAAGTGGCC
>CAZYUX010000216.1:0-4094 GCA_964650745.1 uncultured Puniceicoccaceae bacterium | reverse complement strand
ACGCCGCCATCGCGGCGGACGACCACGCCTTCCATTTCCTGCGGGAACGGCATGCGGCCATCATGCCGGAGACGCCGGTGGTCTTTTGCGGCGTCAACCACTTCAAACCCCGGATGCTGCAAGGGCTGCCGCTGTTCACGGGCGTGGCTGAGGTGGTGGACACGGTGGAGAACCTTGATCTGGCGCGCCGGCTCTTCCCTGACATCAAGAAAGCCTGCATCGTGGCGGACAACACCCCCAGCTCTCGCCTTTACCTCAAAGAGGCCCGCAAAGAGCTGGCGGGTTACACGCGGCTGGAAATCCAAATCCTCGACGGATCGGAATTGGAACTGGCGGAAATATTGCGGCATCTGCGGGAGCTGCCGCCGGAGAGCGCCGTCTTTTTGGGCTACTGGCTGCGGGACAAGCAGGGCCGGCAGTATTCGCTGCGGGAAGGATTCGATATGATCTGCGGCCAAAGCCCCGCGCCGGTCTTCGGCATTCTCGACGCGGGACTGGGTTTGGGCGTGCTTGGCGGGAAAATGGACAGCGCCGCCTTGCAAGGGGAAAAAGCCGCGGAAACGGTCCTCAAAATCCTGGGCGGAGCGCATCCCAAAGACATTCCCGTCATCACGCGGATGGAAAACCCTTACATGTTCGACTGCGCCCAGCGCGAGCGCTGGAATCTTTCCCATGACATGTTTCCGCCGGGCAGTATCTTCATTAACCACGACAAGGACATTCTGCACAAACACGGCAAATTCATCCTCGCGGGCGCCGCCGTCATCCTCCTCCAGGCCGGCACGATCCTGATCCTTTTGCTGAACCGGAACCGGCGCAAAAAAGCGGAACAAGACCTGCGGCAGGCCAAAGAGGAAACGGAAAAAGCCAACCGCGACCTGCGCGAAGCCATCGAAAAGGCCGAAGAAATGGCGCGGGAGGCAAAAGACGCCAGCCGGGCGAAATCCGAGTTCCTCGCCAACGTCACGCACGAAATCCGCACGCCCATGAACGCCATTCTGGGCTTCGCGGAACTGCTCCTGGCGGAAATCAGAGACCCTAAACAACTCGAATACCTGGAGGCCATCTCCGGCGGCGGCAAGACCCTGCTGGCTTTGATCAACGACATCCTGGACCTGTCGAAAATCGAAGCGGGGCGCATGGCCATCGAGTGGAAACCATGCAAAATCCGGCAGCTGGCGGAGGACATCCGCAACACCTTCAGCATCAAGATCCGGCAAAAAAAGCTGGAACTTTACCTGGAAGTGGACCCCGCCCTGCCCCCTTACCTGAAACTGGACGGGGTCCGCTTCCGGCAGATCCTCTTCAACCTGGTGGGCAATGCCGTCAAGTTCACCGAACACGGCCACGTCAAACTGGCCTTAAAAGGCAAACCTCATGAAAAAAACC
Organism: uncultured Puniceicoccaceae bacterium; assembly: GCA_964650745.1. Classification (GTDB taxonomy): domain Bacteria; phylum Verrucomicrobiota; class Verrucomicrobiia; order Opitutales; family CAZYUX01; genus CAZYUX01. The sequence goes on along the minus strand of CAZYUX010000216.1, from coordinate 2,705 downwards.
GCAACAAAACGGACCTGACCTGCCGCGTGGAAGACACCGGCATCGGCATGATGCACGCCGAGCAAAAACGCATCTTCGAAGCCTTCGTGCAAAGCCGCGGCCAGAGCAACCGCGAGTTCGGCGGCACCGGCCTGGGCCTGGCCATATCCAGGAAACTGGCCAAGATGATGGGCGGAGACATCACTCTCGAAAGCCTTCCCGGCAAAGGCAGCGTCTTCCATCTCAGCCTGCCCGGCGTGGAAGTCTGCGACCCTCTCACCGTGCAAATGGAAGACGACATCGTGACGGCGGAGACCAGCCCCGACGAAACCACGGTGTTCGAGCCGGCCACCATCCTCGTGGCCGACGGCGACCCGGCCTCCCGCCGCCTGCTCATCTCCATGCTCAACCGCAACAATTTCCGCACGCTTGAAGCCGTGGACGAAGAAGCGGCCTTCGATCTGGCCAAAAAAGAAAAACCGAACCTTCTGGTTGCGGACCTGACCAGCCCGAAAATGGACGCGCGGGAGTTTCTGCGCCGCCTGCGTTCCAATCCCCAACTGCGCAAAACGCCCGTGCTCGCGGTGGGCGCCGCCGCCGACAGACGCCAGGAGACGATCATCCAAGAGCTGATGCTCGACGGCATGGTCGCCAAGCCCGTGCGCTACAAAGACTTGCACGGACAGCTTAAAAGCCTGCTGCCCCACAAGACAAAGCCCGCCGCGGACGCCCCCGCCCCGATGGAGAAAATGGCCGGCGGCGAAATCCCCCCGGACACCCGCAAAAAACTGCCCGCCATCGCGGCCATGCTGCGAAAGGAGCAAACCCGCACATGGGAAAGCTTCCGCCATGTCAAGCGCATCAAACCCATCGAGCAGTTCGCCAAAAACCTGGCCGCCGTCGGCCGAAGCCACAACCTCAAAGCCCTTGAGGAATACGGGAAAAACCTTCAGCAGGCGGCCGAAGCCTTCAATATCACCAACATGAACCGCCTGCTGGAAGACTATCCCCGTCTGGTGGAAAAATTGGAGCAATTAGCCTTGCGGGAAAAAAATTAAAGAGTTACCCTCGGCCTTTTCAACTTCCGTTTCCTCCCCATGAATGAGCTGCCGCAGCCCACCGTTCTCGTCGTGGACGACGACCCCAACAGCCTCCAGCTGCTGGGCAGCCTCCTGCGCTCGCAAGAGTTCGACGTCGTCTATGCCGACAATGGCAAGGAGGCGTTGAAGGTGGCGGAAGCCGCCGCGCCCGACGTGATTATCCTGGACATCATGATGCCGGAGATGGACGGCTACGAGGTGTGCTGCCGGCTGAGGGAAAACAAAAAAACCGCGGACATCCCCGTCATTTTCCTCACCGCCAAAACCCAGCCGGAGGACGTCGTGTCCGGCTTTTTCGCCGGCGGGGCGGATTACCTGGTCAAACCCTTCAACCCGGTGGAACTGCTGGTGCGCGTGGAGACGCAAATCGAGCTGCGGCGCTCTCAGCGGCAGCTGCGCAATTTGAATGATTACTTGAGCGAACTCACCCGGCACCAGAAGCGGTTCTTCTCCATCATGGCGCATGATTTGCGCAATCAGATCAGCGGATGCCTCAGCTTGATGGACCTGCTCGTGGAGGAGTCCGGCGCCTTCCAAAAAGAGGAACTCCTGGACAATTCCAGGACCATCCAGCGGGAGCTGGGCAAAACGTATGAATTCCTCGACAACCTCCTGCATTGGGGACGCATGCAGATGGACCATCTGACCCTCCAGTCCAGTCCAGCGGATTTGGCCGGGTGCGCCGGGGAAGCTTTGAAACTGACGGCGGCGGCCGCCAAAAAAAAATCCATCGCCATCCGGAATGAAATCCCCGCCGGGCAAAAGATTTTCGGTGATGCCGACGCCGTCATCACCGTGCTGCGCAATTTTATTGGCAACGCCCTCAAGTTCACGCCTGCCGGGGGCGCCGTCACCCTCCATGCCGAGGAATCGGACGGCGAAGTGAAAACAACGGTGCGGGACACGGGAGTGGGCATGTCTCCCGATTTCACCGAAAACCTCTTTCATATCAAAAAAAAGACGACCACCCCCGGCACCGAAAATGAAGCCGGGTCCGGCTTTGGCCTCATCCTTTGCAAAGCCTTGGTCGAAAAACAAAACGGGCGCATCGAAGTTGAAAGCGCCCCCGGCAAAGGCAGCGCCTTTTCCTTCATTTTGCCGGGAGCGGACTGACGCGGCCGCGCCGTCCCGCGCGGGAGGCAATCGCGCCGCCGGAAAATTTATCCGGACGCGGGCTCAATTTCCACGCTGTTTGTCCGACTATGCGGACATGCGCAAACGAAAGATGCCCAGCGATGAAAACATTGAAGAAATGCTCCACCAAGCCCTCCAGGCGGCCCTGCAAACCCTCCCGCAAGTGGAAACATCCTACGCGGGAACTCTACCGCGGGAGGAATTCGAGAAGCACGCGGGCTCCTTTTACCGCATGGGGATTGCGGATCCGGTTTTGACCGGAGCGGCAGGAATGGCGGGTGACGCGCCGGGCGCCTTGTGCCTCCACTTCGACCGCTCCCTGGCCGCGGGACTGGCCGCAGCCATGACCGGGGTGCCGGAGCGGGAACTGGCGCGCGCCGCCAGCGCCGGCCTGGTCAGGAATCTGATCGGGGAAGTGGTCTGGCTGGCGGCGGAGCATCTATGCCGGAACCTTACCGAATACGGGGCGCCCTGCAGGCCGGCCATGCCTCT
>CAZYUX010000215.1:1331-4095 GCA_964650745.1 uncultured Puniceicoccaceae bacterium | reverse complement strand
GACGGGCTTCAAGCGACGACGGCGCGCACCCGCTACTCGGGACTTTGCTCGAAACACGGAAGCCTGCTGATTTTCGACGAAGTCATGACCGGTTTCCGAATAGGGCCGGGCGGCGCGCAAGAAAAAGAAAAGGTCATGCCTGATTTGACGGCGCTGGGGAAAATCATCGGCGGCGGCCTGCCAGCGGGCGCCTTTGGCGGCAAAGCGGAGATCATGGACCGCCTGGCGCCGGAGGGGCCGGTTTACCAGGCGGGCACTCTGAGCGGCAACCCCCTGGCCGTGGCGGCCGGGCTTGCTTCGCTGCGTTTGCTCAGGGAACAAAACCCATACCCCCGGCTCGAAGAGGCGGGGCGCGCGCTCCGCCAAGCGCTGCTGGAGGCGGCGGCCGCCGCCGGAATCCCGCTTCAGGTGCCTCAAGCCGGCAGTATGTTCGCGCTCTTTTTCTCGGAGGCTCCCGTGCGCAACTGCGCTCAAGCGGCGGCGGCGGAAACCGGGATGTTCCGGCAGCTTTTCCGCCACGCGTTGGACAACGGCATTTTCCTCCCCCCTTCGCCATTCGAGACCTGCTTCATCAGCACGGCCCACGATAACGCACAGCTCAAGAGGGCGGCTGACATCCTTTGCGCGGGCATCCGCGCGCTCTCTCCCGCCAAGGCGCAAATGCCGGAAACCCGGAGATGATTTCTGGCTTGATTCCCGGGACGGTAACTGTTGACTTTTGGGAAAAATGCTGGTTGGTTGTTCTCATTACCGGGTTATTCTCACATTTTTTCCTTCCATCCATCCTGCGGGATGGGTTTCTTTTGAATTTATCATAAATCCCCAATGGCTCGAAAAATCAGTTTTGTAAATTACAAAGGCGGCGTAGGCAAAACCTCCATCATCGTCAACCTGGCGGCTTGCCTCACCCAAAGGGGAAACCGCGTTCTGTTGTTCGACTTCGACACACAGTCCAACGCCAGCATCTGGCTGATGCGCCTGGAGCGCTGGAACAAACTGAACGTCAACGGCAAAGGTTCCATCTACTCCATTTTCGAGCCGGGGGAGGACGCTCTCGGCAACATCGTCGTCAAGGACGTGGTCCAGAGCAAGACAGGGGAGAAGCTGCTGCCGGGCCTGGACATTGTGCCGACGACGTTCAACCTGGTGGACCTGGAAAACGAATTTCAGGCCAACCCGAAAAAACCGCCCTACCTGCTGTTCCAGGAGCAGCTCGAGGAACTGGAGCGGGATTACGATTTTATCCTGTTTGACTGCCCGCCCAACGTCCTGCGGGCCTCGCAGTGCGGGATATTTTGCAGCAACGAGGTTTACGTGCCTGCCAATCCCGACGCGCTCAGCCTCATCGGATTCACGCTGCTGGTGGAGAAAATGCTGCTCTTCCACCACCGCTCGGCCAGTTTCCGCAAAAGCGGCATGGGCAAAGCGGCGCAAATCCAGGGCATCATTTTCAACGGCATCAAGGAAGGCACGGACGTGGAAGTGCCGAAGATGCGCATGCAGTTCCGCCTCAACCAGTTCCGGAACCAGAAAAAAGTAGCTCCGACAGCGAAAATCTTCGGGGCCACCGTGCGGGACGCTCCAGTCGTGCGCCGGGCCGTCACGCTGGGCCTGCCCGTGTGCATGGTAACCCAGGCCAAAAAAGAAGAAGAAAGCGTCCTGAACGATTACATGCTCTTGGCCAAGCAAATCATCAAACACGGAGAAACCATCCAGTAATCATCCGCTCCCGGCGGGGCCGGAGAGCGGCCGCCGCCTTCACCGCAAATCCAACCATCCGCCATGTCCGACCACCAGCCCAAATACAGCCCGCAAGACTGGGATGAAACCCGCAAATCGTTTATGAACTCCATGATGGTTGACACGCCGCTGTCCAGCCTGGCGGAGAATGTGGACCAAACATGGCCGCTGGAAGAGTGGGATGAAATGCCCAGCAAATACATCGAATACAACTACGAGGAGCTGAAAAAGCTGCCCGCATTCCAGGATAACCCCGAAAGAATTGACCTGCTGATAGAAATCCTCAAGGAAACCGCCGCTTTTGACGATCCTTTCGGTGAAATGGCCGTTCAGGTCGAAGCCGCCACAAAAGAGGACGACACCCCCGTCAAAACCCTGAAAAGGCTGAACATCCCGGAAGATTTTCCCATCTCCCTGACCCGCCTGTCCGAAGCCACCAAAATGCTTTGCGCCAAGGAGGACATCAAAACCGTCGGGCGCTTCGGCGTTTTCTTCCAAAACCTGGCGCAAAACATCGTCGTGGGGGGGGACTTCAAAAGCTTTCTGAACGCCCTGGTCAACTGCGATGAGGAAACGCTGGCCACCATCATCCCCTGCCGCAAGGGAGGCGAAGGCATCCATTTGCCCGAGGCTCTCGGGCTGCTCATCAATTCGCTGACCGGCGACGAGAAGCTTTCACTGGTGGAAAAATATGGCGGCACGCTGACGCAAAAGGAAATCATGAACCGGCGAAGCCTTTCCGCCGAAGACCTGGAAAAAGTGGAGCACCGCCTGCAGGAAGAAGCCAAGCCTTACCTGGAATACTTCGCCAAGGAAAAAAATGATTTCAGCATTCTCCTGGCCCAAGGGCAGCCCCTGGACCGTTTTTGCATGTCACTGAATGACCCCCACAAGGAACTCATAGCCATGGAGATCATGAAAAAAAGCTTCGAAGGCGAACCCGGCCCGCAAGTGGCGGAATCCGCCGCGCCGGAAAAACCGAAAAAAAAGAGATACTCTCCGAGCTGGGTTCGAACCAAACTAT
>CAZYUX010000215.1:0-1321 GCA_964650745.1 uncultured Puniceicoccaceae bacterium | reverse complement strand
AAAGAAGGGGCTGCTGGGCGCTCTCTTCGGCATTATTTCAAAATAAACCGGCGCGCGCCGTTATTGATTTATGGAAAAGCCGCGCATCAGAGGCCTTCGCAAACAGACCTCCAAAGAAGGCCCTGCCCGGGACATAGAGCCTCCCCCTCCAGGAGAATCGGTGGATTCCGTTCTGGCATCCAAGAGCTATATCGGCTCCAAACTGGCCGTGCGCAAGCCGCGGCAGTCTCTTTTGGGCAAAGGGCGCCCCGTGTCCAGTCCGGAACTGGAAACCCTGCGCAAAGAGCTCGAGGAGCGGGAAAACGCCTTGTGGGAAACTGAAACACAACTGCACGAGCGCGAGTCCTTCCTGCGGCGCATGGACGCCGAATTGAACGAGCGGGAACGCTCCCTGCGGGAAGCTGAAGCCCTCCTCGAAGCCCGGGAACGATACCTGAAAGAATCGGAAGTTCTCTTGAGGGAACGAGAGAAGCTCAACAAGGGAAGCGCCGGAGAAGCCGGGGCGGGCAAAGAGGCTCAAATGTCCCCCGAAATAGCTGCTTCCTTCGAAAAATTGAAAGCCGAGCTGGATGACCGCGAGCAGGCCGTGCGCGAATCCGAAGAAATATTAAAAGAACGGGAAGAATTCCTCGAAGCCAGCGAAAACACCCTTATCGCAAAAGCCCAGGATTTGCAGGAAAGGGAAACCGCCCTCGATCAATTGCAGGAAGATATCGAAAAACGCCAAAAAGAAATCGGGGAAACGGAACAAACCGCGGATTCGGAAAAAGAAAACGCGGCGGAAGAGGAATGAGCCGTTTCCCGGCTGACTCCGCCGCAAAAAACCTGACCGGTTTTATCCCGCCCCCGCGGCGCCCCTCCCTGCCGCCAAAAGGAAAACGGAATATTGCGCATTGATTCCTGTCCCCGAACCAGGCATACTGTTTCTCAAAATGATTTTGCGCGTGACCCGATACGGTGAAACAATCCTCCGCCGCCGCGGCCGGCCGGTGGAGCGGTTTGACGGCGCGCTCGAACGCCTGGCCCGCGGCATGACCGAAACCATGCGCCGCTCCGAGGGCGTGGGCCTTGCCGCCCAGCAGGTTGGCCAAGCGCTCCAATTCGCCGTGATTGACCTTTCCGCCGCCGGCGACGTCCCCCTCGATTATCTGTTCGACGGCAAAAAGCCCCCGGCGGAACTGATCATGCCGCTTCATCTGGCCAATCCCGAAATCCTGGAGGAAAGCCCGGAGCACACCGTTATCGAGGAAGGCTGCTTGTCCTTCCCCGGCATCCGGGGCGAAATAAAACGCCCTGAAAACATCCGCGTGGCCTTTCAGGA
>CAZYUX010000214.1:1082-4106 GCA_964650745.1 uncultured Puniceicoccaceae bacterium | reverse complement strand
AATCATCAACTGCGTTTTCACGGGCAATTCCGCCAACGAGGGCGGGGCCGTCAGCGCTTACGGCAGTGTGGTTTTGACAAATTCGATCCTGTGGAACGACACGATTACCGGCAGCGACCACAAGGAAATATACAACAATGAATTTCCGGGCACGCAGATTGCGGGCGTTTCCTATTGTCTCGTCGAAACAGGTTACTCGGGGACCAGCATCCTCTCCGGAGACCCGCTGTTCACCAATTTGGCGGACCCCATCGGGCCGGATGCCGCATGGGGCACGGGCGATGACGGTTTGCAGCTCCAAAGCGGCTCCCCCGCCGTGGATTACGGTGACGGCACCGCAGTCACGGAGACCATGGATCTGCTCGGCAACCCGCGCGTCGCCGGGGCGCAGGTGGACTTGGGGGGTTACGAATACCAGGGCGCGGACCCCGATTCCGATAATGACGGATTGCCGGACGACTGGGAGATAGCCGAGTTCGGCAACCTTGATGAAGACGCCGCCGGAGACCCGGACGGGGACGGTTTTGACAACCTGCTCGAATACGGACTGGGGCTGGACCCCGAAACTCCGGATTCAGACCTGCACTGGTCCTATGAAGTCGTCACCGAGGGCAGCGACAAGCACATGAGTCTGCGCTTCTGGCGGCGTAAATCTTCGGCGGACCCGGATATCGCCTACACGGTGGAGGTTTCGGACACGCTGCAGCCGGGAAGCTGGAACTGGGGCGGCGGCTACACCACCGAGGCGTCATCGCCGGCGTCCATTAACGGCGACTTCGAGGAAGCGCATATCCGCGCGGTAGACCCCCTGGCGCCCGGAACCTTGCAGGCGCTTCGCTTGCGGGTGGAAAGGAACTGAACCTGAACCAAACCGGCATGAGAAAACTCGCGGCCGCGGTCTGTCTGATTCTCATGTTCTCATGGGCGCCGCTCGGGGGAGAGCTGGTTTGGGAATCCACGCTGATGAAAAGCCGGGCGGGGCCGGAAGACAAAAAACTGGTTTACCTGTTTCCTTTTGCCAACGAAGGCCGGAAGCCCGTGACGATCCTGTCGGTCGTGCCGGCGCGCGGATGCGCGGTGGACAAGCTGGCGAAAAAAACTTACCGCCCCGGCGAGTCCGGGGTCATCCGGGCCGTGCTCGCCCTTGACAGAAAGAAAGGCCGCCAGAGCAAAACCATCGCCGTGCGCACGGATGCGCCGGGGGAAGAGTCAGGCGTCCTGCTGACTGCCGAGGCGGTTCTGCCAGACTTGATGACCATCCGTCCTCGTCTGGTTTACTGGCGGACTGGCGGCGAATCCGCCTCCAAGTCCTGTTTTATAAGAACCAATCCGGATTATCCTGTCGGGATAACCAAAGTCAAATGCTCGAATGAGCAATTTGATCTGAATTTGAAGCCGCTGAAAACAGGCTCCGGCTATGAGCTGGAAGTCACCCCCAAAACAACTGGAAAAAAAACCCGCGCCACTATCTTTATGGAGACGGAAGCCGGAGAAACCCTCCGCGTCTATGCCGGCGTCATACCGGATTAACCCGCGTCCTCCCGGCGGTCTCCTTTTTTTATTTCGTGACCGCCGAGGGAGACGCGCAGGGGCGTCCTGGAATTAGCGGCCCCCGCATTTTACTTCGCGTAAGTCGCGTAGATGATTTCGGCGGCGCCGGCTTCGGAGCAGACTTGGAGGACTTTCTTGATCTCGCCGAACGGCGTGCGCCGGTCAGCCCGGATTTGCACCCGCAGGTTTGGATTTTGCTTCAAGGCCCGCCGGAGCGCCCGGTCCATTTCCCGCGGGGACACGGTTCCCGCGCTGGTGTGGATGCGGCCCTCACGGTCAATTGAAATGATTCCCCTGCCCGAGAGGTCGCCGGGGACACGGCTGTTTTCGGAGACCGGCAGTTCCAGTTTTGCCAGCCGTCCGGTCCGGGAAAGCGTGCTCACGCACATAAAAAAAATCAGAAGCAGAAAGACCATGTCGATCATCGGCGCCATCGGGATTTCCTCGGTTTCCCAACGCTGGTGCTTGCGTTTCAACATGGGGTTTTCTCGCTGGGATGATCGTCAAGGCCTGTTTATTGGCAAGCATGCGGACGAATGGCAAGGCTCATAAAAAGCGGCGGCGCGGATTGTTGTTACGGCAGGCTTTTCAGCCACAGGAAAGAAGGATCCGCCGGGCCGTTTTCAACATTAGGCGGTTCCGCCCTCAAATCAAGCTCCTTCAAAGGGATGAATCCGCGCCGGATTTCAGCCACGCGGCTGACGCGGGCCAGCAGAAAGAGGCCGAAGGCTTTTTCCGCCGAAGGCTCGAGAACCATTTCCGGGGGAGCGCGAAAATAATCGGCTTCGCGCCACACTCCTGTTTCATCGGGGACGAGAATCTGGAAAGCGTAAACATTCTCGAATGTTCCGGTCTTATAATGATAGTTCAAGCGGTCCAGATGGCCCCGTGCGGCCTTCCAGGATATGGAAGGCTTGCTTCGGGCAAGACTTGTAAAAGGAAAGCGGTCAATCCAAAGAAAATACTCGCCGCCGCGCTTCCGGAAAAAATCCGCTTTCCAATTCTCGATTGCGGCCGTCACGGCGTCTTCGCTTTTCCTTTCCGCGCTCATGACCGGGATGCCTTGGTGGAACAAGCCAAAAGCGGCCAGGGAGAAACAGAACACCCAGGCTTTTCCGCCGCGGATGAAAGCGCACAAAGTCACCACTCCGGGACATAACAGAAGCAGGCAAGCCGGTAGAGCCAGGCGATGGCTGGCATAGGTGTCGAACCGGCCCCAATAATAGCACATTATCACCATGTTGACCGCGAGGAGGCCGAGCGTGAATAACAAAAGAGCCGCCCCCGGCGGACCGCCCCAGCGGAAACCCCGGCGGTGGCGCTTTAAAACTGCCGCGGCAATAAACAGACCGAAACCTCCCATAAGTAAAAGCATTAACGAGTTGGGTTGAGCATGACCGGCGTTAAAGAAAAACCGCGCGGCATGGCCGATGTTTCCGCGGACATAATCCAAACCGAAAGGAGGGATTTGGC
>CAZYUX010000214.1:0-1072 GCA_964650745.1 uncultured Puniceicoccaceae bacterium | reverse complement strand
CCAGCTGCCAGACAAAAGACTTGTGTCGAACGGCCCGGAACTGCAGGAGCATGTGCGTCATCAGCAAGGGAACCGGGATCAGCGCCCGGGGAATCACAATTTTCCTCTCGCACCGCCACACCCGGATCAAAATTAAAATAACCGGAAACACGAAGATCACCGACTCGTAACGGGTTTGCGCCAGCAGGACGCCGCCGTACACGAAGCAGATTATGGAAACCGGCGCGGGATCTTTCATAACCAGCGCTCCCAGCAGCATCACCAGCGCTATCATAACCAGGTTCAACACGGAGAAACCGGCGCTGTTGGCGGCCTGGCCGAGAACCGGCAGACCGGCCAGCAGCAGACAGCACAACAGTCCTCCCTTCACTCCCCCGCCGAATATCCGGCCCAGCAAATAGACCAGCCCCATCAATATCACTGTCAGGAGGCCATTTAAATAAAAGGCGTTTTCCGGCCGGCAGCCAGTCAAGTCGTGCGCCAGGCACAACAGAAAAGGAAAGAAAAACGGGCGCTTGTCCAGATAAGCGTCAAAGACGAAAAACTGGCCCCCGGCTTCATAAGCGCGCTGCGGCGCGGCGCCGTCACGGTGGAGATGCAGGCTCATCGCCGCCGCCGTCTGCACGTTTTCATCCTGCACGACCTTGTGTCCGGCTTCCTCGTGAGCGAGGAGAAAAACGGACAGCGCGGCGCCGGCGGCCAAAGCGCGGGCGTCCTTCCGGTCCAGTTGGAATTGGCGGATAAAAGATTTTGCGGAAGGGAGAAGCGCCGCGGTAAAAACAGCAAAAGTAATGAGAAGCGTCCAATAGACGGAATGCCGCGCCAGCGCGCCGGCGGGTTCCGGAGCGGCAATCAACAGACCGGCCGCCAAAGATAAAACAACCGAAACGCCCAAAAAAAACAGCCGGGCCCAAGGCGCGCCGCCGCCCTTCTTTCCGCCGGCATTTTTGCAAGAATCCTTATCCATGCGCGCAGGTGCCCGCCAGCGCCTATTTCCCGCCAGCGGAACGGGAGGGCCGGATAAGCTGGAAATACCGCCGGATGCTTTCGCGGTGAGACAGCGGGATGGACT
>CAZYUX010000213.1:0-4119 GCA_964650745.1 uncultured Puniceicoccaceae bacterium | reverse complement strand
AGCCGCACTTCTCCAGCCGGACTTGCTCGTAGTTCAGGACAAAGAGCGTCCCGACGCCGATTTTTTGCGCCGTCTCCTTCCAGACGGGAATAATCGTCTTCGGGCAGATGACGCCCACGCGAAGACCCAGCCTCTTCGCCGCAAACAGGGCCACCACGGTTTTGCCCGTGCCGGTGTCGCTGGCGTCCAGGGCAATGCCGTGTTTAGTAACGGCCTGGGCGAGAAACCGGATGGCCCCCTCCTGCCACGGGTGGGGAGTAATGATGCCGCTCATGGCTTCGCCCTTCCTCGTTTGCCCTGCGGCGGGGCCGCGTCCGCCGCGATTTGCTCGAAGCGGTAGGCCCGTTCCCCGAACTGGCGGTTGATAAAGCCAGTGAATATCCTCCCGACGGCCCGGCTGACCTCGTTGTCCGCGCTAATCAGGCACAGGCGCCGCCTCCGGCTGAGTTCGAAGCGCGCCTCGGTGCGGAGCCGGGCGCGTCCGTAGAGGGATTCGGCGGCCAGCGCCGCCAGCATCAAAGTGTCCTCGACGGCACCCATGGGAACGCCGCTGGGAAAAGTGAATTGATAAGCCGGTCCGTTCATTTTTGTTCGATGCCTCTATTGGGTAACTGCCGGAAAACTTTCCAAAACGGGCCAAATATTTTTCAGAAAATTTCATCGAGGCCGCGCCGGCGGAAGATTTCCCGCAACTGGCGGACTTTCCGTTTGAGCGTGCTCAGCGGAATGCCCGTGGCCCGGCTGGCTTCCGCCAGGGAGTCTGTGGAAAGGATGGCAGCAATTTGACGCAGTTCAGGGGGCAGGGCTTTGACCGCCGCCTCGAGGTCCAGGCGCAGGTCGCGGCGGAGGATTTCGGGGATTTGCAGTGCCCCCATCCGGTCCAGGTATTTCTCTTGGGCAATGGTCTCGCCCCATTCCATCTCTTCTTCCCCGTCCTTTATGCGGTCATTGAGGGAATGGGCGTTCTTGCGCCAGTCGCGCTTGGCCGCGCTCCGCTCTTCAATGAGGTCGGCGACGCGCCGCCGGATGACGACGGTTATATGTGATTTCGGGACGCGGGGGTCCCGCCCGCCGTCGGGCAGTTTCAAGTGCAGTTCGAGGTGCAGTTCCTGCGCGATGTCGTCCGCGTCGGGCGGCGTGAAGCCATAGCGCCCGACGAGTTTTTGAGTCTCTTTGCGGATGAGCCTTGCGGCGTGGCTGTTTTGTCCTTCGTAGGTATTGTGTCGCTTCAACTTGTCCTTTCCCCGGCGGGAAAGGGGGTTGCGCGGGCGCTACCTCACGGGACAAATAGGGGCCGGAACCGAAAAAAGCGGAGGCCGTTGCCGAATCGCCCTGTCGGGCGACGCTCGCAACAACCTCCGCTTGTTCCGGCCAGTTGTCTGTTAGTGGATTATGCTTGTATTACAGCGTGATTTTCCGGTTCCGCCGCCGCCTTGGTCTCCCATTGCTGGGGCAGCCCGTCGGCGACCTTGATTTTCACTATCCATTCTCCGGACAGCCCTTCGATGTCCTTGAGCAAACCGAGAGTGTCCTCCGCCAATGGGAAATCCTCCGGCGGGTTTCCCTTAATTTGGGCGTTCCTCTTTCCCGGCTTGCGCGTGTAGACGATTTCAGGGGCGGGTTGTTTCTGCGGCGCGCCGTCGCGCACCCGCACCGACACGCTCCCGAAACGGATTTTATAGAGCACTCCCGCCAGCCACCGCTGGGGCGGCGGCAGACTGGAGGCTCTTTTTTTACTCGCTGATGTTTTCATGAGATTCTTTCGTTTGAATATAAAGGAACGGCTGAAAAAATGGGCAGATTTATTTGTAAACACTTGTTCACAGGTTATTAACATAGTAAGCAGATGTTGCTTAATTTATTCACAAAAGGAAAATCACAACAGCCGCACCGTGCTCAGCTCCTCCTTCCACCACTTTTTAAGCCGGTATTCGACCATTACCGGATTGACGTTAAACAACTCCGCCAGTTCCCGTTCGGCGGCCGCAATGGCCCTTTTCTGCGCCTTGTCGTCCGCCTGGCTCCGGACTTCTTCCAGCCGCGCCTGCGCGGCCGTCGTCACCAGATGCCAGGGTAGCAGAAGACACGACATCGCTTTGTTGGCTTGAACCTCCCACCAAAGATACGGAGGAGCGGAAACGCTTCCGCTGACGATTGCCGCCCGGCAAAGAAAGCCGTCTTTCGTGATACCATCGGTTTTATTTGGCTCCTCAAAGAGCCGCGTTTGGGTTGCCTCCATCTTGAGTTTTTCCGCCCACAGTTCGGCGTGAAAAAGGCCGTGGCCGATTTCATGCGCCAGCGTCGAGCGCAGCCGGCGTTCCCCGGCGGCGCTTCTGTCTTCAGCAAGGCTCCTCGCAATGTAGATGGCTGCCAGCCCGTCGGCGTCAAAACGCGCACAACCCAAACAGTCTCCCTCGATGTCCCTATACTCTTCGGTGATGTCCCACCGCTTGTCGGCGAACCGGTCAATGCGGATTTCCCGCGGGGCGTCGGGCATCAGGTCGGCGGCTTCCAGCTCCTCCCGGCAAACGCGCTCCATGCGCTTCTCCGGAATGAAGAGCTTGCTCAAAAAGGGATTCGGCGCCCCGCGCTGTTGAATCGCTGGTTTCATTTCTTTTTTGCCGCCCCCTCCATGCGCCGGATCAGGTCTTCCGGCCCGATGTTCTTCTTCTGGATGGACTCGACCACCTTGCGGAAGGCGAAGCCGTAAGCCGGATCGGACGTGATCAGCTCCTTCATCTCTTTGGTGGGGGGGCGCTGGTCGTATTGCTTCAAGTCCGCCACCGTGGTTTTCAAGGCGCGGGCAATTTTTTCCAGCACTGCCTCCGAGGGAAAGCGATGGCCCAGCTCGATGTCGGAAATAAAAGCCGGCGTTAATTTGCCCAGCTTTTCTCCCAACTCCTTGAGGGAAAGGTCATTTGCTTTGCGCAGTTCGCGCACCCGCTGGCCCATGGTTTTTCTCATATTCAGCTAACTTAGCTTAATTTGTATGCTTGTCAATTGGATTATGAAAAAAAGTTGGCCCGTTTTGGCGGGATTTCCGGCAGTTCATAAATAGGGGCCGCTTTGAGGCGGCTCCGAATGCGCCTGAATATGAATATCAAACTCAATCCAGCCGAGATGAAAGCCGGGGAACGCATCGAGGAAATTGCCCAAATCCTTGCCCGGGCTATACTCCGCCTTAAATCTACGGAAAATCCGCCTAATCCCCTTGATAATCAAGGGGATAAGAGCGTTTATACCCCGGCAGTTGAAAAGCCATGAAGCCGGACATACAGAAAGAAATCGCCGCCTTGAACGGCCTGTCTATCCGGGAATTGCAAGACCGGTATGCCGACGTCTTCGGCCACGCCACCTTCTCGAAGCACCGCCAGCACCTGATCAAGCGCGTCGCGTGGGGGATTCAGGCAAAGAATTTCGGGGACATTTCCGGGCGGGCCCGCCAGCGCGCCGAGGAAATCGCCGACGAGAAAATGCTCCGGGTGCGGTTCCATTGGAACCCCGAAAAACCGAAAAAAGCCAACGGCGCGCCGGTCCTGCTCCCCGGCACCGTCCTTACCCGGGAATACCAAGGCAAGACCGTCCAAGTCCTCGTGGCCGGCGACGGGAAATTCCTGTTTCAGGAAAAGCAATACAAATCCCTCTCCGCCATCGCCCGCGAGGTGACGGGCAAAAACTGGAACGGCTTTGTGTTTTTCCGCCTGAAAAAGCCGGTAGTAAAAAAACCATGACTGAGAAAAAGAAAATCCGCTGCGCCATTTACACCCGCAAATCCACCGAGGAGGGCTTGGACATGGAGTTCAACTCGCTGGACGCCCAGCGCGAGGCGGCGGAAGCATTCATAAAAAGCCAGAAGCACGAAGGCTGGGTGTGTCTGCCGGACCGCTACGACGACGGCGGGTTTTCCGGCGGGAACATCGAGCGGCCCGCTTTGCAACGCCTCCTCGCCGACGTCGAGGCGGGGAAAATTGACTGCATCGTGGTCTACAAGGTGGACCGGCTGAGCCGGTCTTTGCTGGATTTCGCCCAGATCATGGGCCGGCTGGAGAAGCATAATTGCTCCTTCGTCAGCGTGACCCAGCAGTTCAACACCACCCATTCGATGGGCCGACTGACATT
>CAZYUX010000212.1:0-4119 GCA_964650745.1 uncultured Puniceicoccaceae bacterium | reverse complement strand
CCGCCGTCCGTTATGCCGCCTAAATGTCCATTCTATTTTTTTCGGAGTAATAATAACCGAGAGTTCCGCCACCCCCACTTGCACGAAGAGCTAATGACAAACAGGGCAGAGGCGCTGGGTGCAATTGCTGGTTTCATCAGCTACTGGAATCAGACGGGGCGGGTCGAAGGGGAAACTCCTTTTGCCGCATTTCCAAAATGGGGTAAAGTGGTTGGCGGTATCATGAAGGCCGCTGATCTCGGCGATCCTTGCGCTCTCCACGCCGATAAAACCACCATCACCGGTGACCGCAACACCGAGGACATGAAGGTGCTCTTTGATCTGGCCCACGATACGTATAGGGAATATTATATCACCAAAAAAGACCTTTATAATCTGCTCAAAAAGCAAGAAGATCTGTTTTCGTGGATTGATTTAGAGACTCGTTCCGGCCAAACGGCCCTTGGAAAACTGCTGGTTAAATTCGAGGGACGTGCGTTGTCCGGTTTGACGATGGTGGCCAACAGGTCAGACCGGAACAAACCGAGATTCGCTTTCATCCCTTCAACGAAGGTGCTTTTGACATCAACGGATGATTCCACGATGCACAGCCTAACCAAAACCGTTACATCGTCTTCAAGGAACGAACTGGATAGAGAGGAGGTAGATGAATTGACTGCGCATTTACGGCAGCGGTGAACCAGGTCAGGTAGGTTCGGGACGTTCGGGCTGGTGGCCATTGGCTTCCTGAACCTACTTGACCTCCCCACCGTCGTTTTTATTCAAAGGTCCAGCGAGCCCCATTAGGCCATAAGCAAAACCACGCCTTTTGTATTAACGCCGTTAATAGTAGCGGCTGATTTTCCTCGAATATTCCTCGAATAATAATGATTTATTATATTAAATCCTCTACGTGGAGGCCAAGAGGTTCTTGATTATCAAGAGGTTACAATGGTGGCGAGAGGCAGAATCGAACTGCCGACACAAGGATTTTCAGTCCTCTGCTCTACCAACTGAGCTATCTCGCCAGAGAGGAATAAAGGAGAGATAATACAGGAGGCGGAGGCGCTGCGTCAATTGGAATTTTTGCGCGGGCTGGCCGCCGCTGGCTGGGGCGTTTTCGCGGGTGAGGCTGGTCTGCCGGCCGCGTAAATCCGCCTCATCCGGGAAGTTTGTGTGTGAGGGGGAGGGAGGAAGATGAATTTGGGGCAAGTATGCTTGAAGTAGTATGTGAAATAGAAAAGGATTGCCGGGCTGTTGGAATGCCGGGCAGAAAGAGGCGTGTCCAGGAGTTTGCTCTATCATGCCTTCTGCCGGGAGCCTGCCTGGTGTTCGACCGCTTCCGCGTCATCAAGAAGATGAACGAGACGCTGGACGATTTGCTTTGGGATCTGGCGCGCCAAGCCCAAAACCGGGAGGGAAAAACCCTCATCAAAGGCAAGCGCTGGCTGCTGTTGAAACGGCTCGACCGTTTGACCGCCGCCCAAGCCGAAGTGTTGAATGAGACCCTGGCGCTGAACCAAGACCTGGCCTGCGCTTACATCCTCAAAGAAGACTTGGGCCTGCTCTGGAAACAGCCGGACAAGGAAGCAGGCCGCTTGTTCCTGTGGAACTGGCGCCAGCAAGCCCTGGCCAGCGGCATCCGCCAACTCCAAACCATGGTCAAAACCCTCCACCGGCACGCGGCGGGCATCCTCAAAATCGCGCGGGTTCAAGTCACAGCCGCAACCGCGGTTGCGGTTCGCGGCGGGGTCAAGCAATGGCAAATTCCGCCGTCAGTATCTCATGGTCAGAGGCTGCGGTGGGATTGACTTGGCAGTTTTTCAGCCGCAGAGGGCCGTTGTAAAAAACATGGTCGAGAACGTAGGGCATGCGCTTCCATGTGGGCTGGTTTTTCTGGGCGGAATGAAAGCCGGTCTTTTCCAGTTCCCGGATGGTGTTTTCTTGCGGAGCGGCGTTGAAATCGCCGGTGAGGATGGTGGGAATTTTCGATGAGCGCAGCAGCCGGGCCACGATTTCCCGCTGTCCGGGATGGTCATCGCTGTTGGAGTTGACCATGAAGAAGGCCTGCAAGTGGGTGTTGTAGAGCTGGATTTCATGTCCGCCGGTTTTCGTCTTTGCGCCGATTAGCAGGCGCTGGGTGGGCGAGGTTGTCCGGCCGCCGAACTCGAACTCGATGGGGGGCGCCGGCAAATGCACGGCCTCTTGGTCATACAGAGGGGGTTTCGAGAGGATCGCCAAGCCGTAGCCGAAAGGGAGCTCGCGCTCGTCCGCCGCCGGATAGGAAAAGTAGCCGTCGTAATCCGCCAGTTCGCGGCGTATCCGCTCGTAATTGGGGGCGTGCCGGTTCTTGTTTTTTACGGGCTCGACTTTTTCGACTTCTTGCAGATGCACGATGTCCGCGCCGTGTTTTTTCAATTCCGCGATGGTGTCTTCGAGGCGGACGGGAGCGCCGTCGGGGTCCGCCGTGTCCCACACTTTGCCGAACTGCATGTTGAAGGTGAGAATTTTAATGCGCATGGATGGAAACTGCCGCGGGGGGTTTTTCTGTTTCGGGTAAGAGGTTTCTGGCCGGGCGCACGGGCAGGCCCGCTGAAGCGGGCGTCCCGGAGTGAAAGGTGAACTGGTTCACGGACCGCAAAGAAACAGAGCCTGCACAGGCGGCTTGATGGAACGGATGAAAAGGAAAGGAGAGTTTTCCCGCAGGGTAAATGCGGTGATTGCAGGGATGCAACGCGGGAGAAAGCACGGCGCACCGCATGATTTTGACATCTTTCCGCGGCGGCCGGGCAAGGTTTTTGCGGGCGGCACCGGGGCGGGCTTCCGCCGCCATGCCCCACAAGAGCAAAAGGGCGCCCGCCGTCCAAGCCGCGTTCTTTACACAAGCCATGCGCTTTAAGTTATGCCCGGTCCGCGGCACAAGCAAGCAAAAACCGCCCTTGACGGGCCTCGTTACGCTTGCCCGCGCGCGGACTCGCGCCTTTGCCATTGCCTCCCGGCCAAAATCATGCCAGGAAAGTTTCCCGTTTATGAAAGTCACCGCACTGGCCATCGTCCCTCCGCCCGCCGCGCAAGGCTGCCCGCGTTTGACGCCGGAGCTGCTCGCCAGTTCTCTGGCCCGTTATTCTCGATCATGCCAGGGGATTGAAAAAATCCTCGCCGCCGTGGACTGGGATGATCCGGACAAGTCGGCAGACAAAATTTTCCGTTTCGTGGACTATGGCCACGCGAGCATCGGGGGGCTTACCGGAGGCATTCCCATGGTCGTTGACGGCTGCTCGATGTTTTTAGCGTATAAACTTTTTGAGCTTTCTCCCCTGGCCGACGGCCAGGAGTCCAGCACGCGGTATATCGCCATGAATGAAAGTTCTCTGCCGGATCCCGGGGCGCTCGGCCTGCCGCCGGCTTTGACGGCGGAATGGCGGAGCGTCATGGCGGAAGCTTTCGGGCTTTATAATGAGTTTTATGAGGAACTGGACGGCGCGGCGAAAGCGAACCCGGAAATCGTCCGGCTGCCGGCCGGTGCGAAGGCCAAAACAGCCGCGAGGTTGCGGAAAAATTACGCTTTGGACCGCTGCCGCTACTTGATCCCATTCGCCGCCCGGACCAATGCGGCCCTGGTGATGACGGCGCGTTCCTGGGCGGAAACGTTGCGCCAGCTCGATTCTCTGCCCCAGCGGGAAGCGCGCGAATGCGCCCGTCTGCTCCGCTCCGAACTGGAAAAATTCACGCCCCGTCTTATTAAACACAGTTATCCGGATCAGGCTTCTCTCGAACAAGCCCGCCGGGAATGGGAGCGCTCCCTGCGTTTTATACGCCATAGGGAACCAGCCGTTGAAGCGGTTCCCGACGAAGTCTTCGTCCACATTTCCCAAAAGCTGCCCGGTTTTCTGCCAGCCGGACAGAGCATGGAGGAAGCGTTTGCCGGGAAGGAAAACCGCTACAGCCGCGCAGGAAACCTTTTGAGGCGCATGCAAGTGCGCTTCGCCTGGAACAACATCGCCGTCGCCGAACTGCGCGACCTCAACCGCCACCGCAGCGGTTTCCGGTTCTCGCCCTTGACACCCGCGGGATTCTATTTGCCGCCTGAAATTGACCGGAGCAAGGCGCAACCGCTTTTGGAAAGGCACGCCAAACTGC
>CAZYUX010000211.1:0-4144 GCA_964650745.1 uncultured Puniceicoccaceae bacterium | reverse complement strand
CCATCCTGGCGCGGCATCTGGATTTTTGTTATGGCAGCCTGCAGGTCCTTTTTGATGTTAACCTGGAAATAAACAGTAAAGAAGTAACCGCTTTTATCGGCCCGTCCGGCTGCGGAAAGACCACCCTTATCCGCTGCTTCAACCGGATGAACGACCTGATTGACGGGACACGTATCACGGCGGGCGAGGTTGTTATCAACGGCGTAAACATCCACGATCCTCAAGTGGATGTCATTGAATTGCGCAAGCGTGTCGGCATGGTCTTTCAAAAGTCCAATCCCTTCCCCAAGTCCATTTACGACAATGTCAGCTACGGACTAACAATCCATGGCATCAGGAAGAAAGCCATTTTGGATGAAACCGTGGAGAAAAGTCTGCGTCAGGCCGCTCTTTGGGATGAAGTCAAAGACCGCTTGCACGAAAGCGGCACTGGCCTTTCCGGCGGGCAACAACAGCGCCTCTGCATCGCCCGGGCCATCGCGGTCGAGCCGGAAATTCTTTTAATGGATGAGCCTTGCGCCGCACTCGACCCCATCGCCACGGCCAAAATTGAAGAACTTATCCATGAGTTAAAGAAAAAATATACCATCGTTATTGTGACACACAATATGCAGCAAGCCGCCCGCATCTCTGACAAAACGGCTTTCTTTTACCTGGGCAGGTTAATCGAATATGATGACACCAAGCAGGTTTTCCTAAATCCCAAGAATCCTCAAACAGAGGATTATGTTTCAGGCAAATTCGGGTAACGCTTATGAAAAGATTTTTCCACAGTGAATTGGAGGAGTTTCGCTCCAACCTCATCCTCATGGCGGAGAAGGCGATTGAAGTGGTGAGGGACGCCGTCAACGCCGTCCTTGAAAACGATCCGGACTTGGCCAAGAGAGTAATAAAAAAAGACGACGCCATTGATGATTTGGAGAAAGAAATTGACGCCGAAGCCATCCGTTATCTCTCCTTGCGCGCGCCGGTGGCCACGGAATTGCGTCTTTTAACTTTGGGCATGAATATCGCCACCGATCTTGAACGGATCGGTGATGAAGCCACTAGCATCGCCAAGCGGACAAGCAAACTCGGCGGGGAATTTCCCGTCAAAGATTTCCTGCATCTGCCCGCCATGGCGGAGCACACCCTGGAAATGCTCCGCGATGCGATAGACAGTTTTCTCGACGGCAACGAGGAGAAAGCCATGGCCATTATCAAAAGGGATAAAAAGGTTGATGAACTCAACCGGGAAAACTTTGATAAGCTCAAAAAAAGAATGGCGGACTTACCGGAAACGGTTTCCAGTAATTTCGAGCTCATCTTTGTTTCCAAATCTCTCGAACGCATCGCCGACCACGCTACCAACGTCGCCGAGGAAGTGATTTACCTTCTCAAAGCCGAAGACATCCGCCACTCCCCGGAAATCAAAGACTATAAACGAGTCACCTGATTTGTAATTGTGTGCGCCGGGGTATCCGGGAGACTTTAACTCCTTGTAAATGGCGGAGCAAAACCGGGCCGGCATGGGTGAGCAGTTTTGGGTTGTCCCAACCCAAGAAAATCTCAAGGAAAGGCATATTGGGTTCTCGCTGGATAGGGACGCGCCGTATAATCGTGAGGTGGAAACACCGGAGATGGGGAAAGTAATCGAGCTTGAGCAAGTCGGCGGGCTGCATCATCGCTACACCCGCAAAGCCGCATAAACGGAGATGCGCGAAGGTCTCGGAAAGAAAAGCGATCAAAATCATCTTGACGTAGTGTCAAAATGCCACTACACGGTGTTGGGTTATGACAAGCTATCTTTCTCGCGAAATCACCCCGCGCCTGGTGCGGGCGTTGCGCCAGTTGCCGGTGATCGTGCTTTCCGGGCTTCGGCAAACCGGCAAGAGCACGCTGCTCCAGAACGAAGCGCAACTCACCCGCGGCCGGGCTTACCGGACACTGGATGACTTCGCCACGCTGGCGGCGGCTCAGGCCAATCCGGAATTCTTGCTGGAAGGCAACGCCATCCTCGACGAAGTGCAACGCTGCCCCGAATTACTCGTGGCGCTGAAGCAGAATGTGGATGAACAAAGGCGGCCAGGGCGATTCATTCTTTCCGGATCGGCCAATCTGGCGCTTCTCGGCCATGTCTCCGAGACCCTGGCCGGGCGCGCCTCTTATTTCACGCTGCATCCGATGACCCGGCGGGAGCAGCGGGAAGCGACGGCCCATAAACCTTTTCTGGTAAAATTCATCAATTCCCCAGCCTTGCCGTCTGGCAAAGCTCAGCCGGTAACAGAGCGGGAGATTCTGCGGGGCGGCTTGCCGCCTGTTTGCCTCGGGTCGCCGGACGGAGTGGGGGAGTGGTTCCGCGGCTACGTGCAGACATACGTCGAACGCGACGTTCGGCAACTGTCCCAAATCACCGATTTAGTCGCCTTCCGCACGTTGGCGCAACTGGCTGCCTTGCGGACCGGGCAGACGCTTGTTATCAGTTCGCTGGCACGTGATGCCAAACTCAATGCTGTGACCGCCGGACGCTATCTCGATTTGTTAGAAACGTCGTTTCTCATTCGCCGCCTGCCGCCGTTTCTTAAGAATCGCAGCTCCCGGCTGGTGAAATCGCCCAAGTTGCATTTCACCGACAGCGGTTTGGCGGCGCATCTGGCGGGGATCACCAACCTTGAACCGGGCTGCGACGACCTGCTGCGCGGGGCGTTGTTTGAGACATATGTGGCGCAAAATCTTGCCGGCCTTCTGGAAGCTCATTTGCCCGAAGCACAGATGGGTTACTGGCATGAGCAGGGACGTCACGAAGTGGACCTGGTGATTGAGGCGAACCGCAAAGTCATTGGCATCGAAGTGAAGGCGGCGACCCGCTGGAACGAAAGCGATTTGTCAGGTTTGCGGGTCTTTCTGCAGCGGACGCCAACCTGCGTTGCCGCCGTGCTGGCTTATAATGGGAAAGAAACGGTGAAACTGGACAAGCGTCTGTTTGCCATCCCGCTGGGGCATCTCCTGGAGTAATTATGAGAATTCTCAATTTCTTAAAAAAACAGAGGACGCATGACCAAAATCTCACTTTGAATTGAGAAAAAGGTTTGTTTTTCTGACTGTCTGGGACCCCACTTATCCCCCATTTACGGAAATCGCCCCAATCCACAGAGCAAGCAAGCGCGTTCTATTCGTTGTTGGATTGACTGCTCCGTAACTCTTTGGAATTAAAGAGTTAGCGAAACACATATCCTCGGCCTAACGATTCTCACATCTGTCTCCCATAACAACCGGCATTGATAACGTTTTATCGAATAATCACCAAATCCATCAGTTTTCTCACCCCCCTCTCACTCACCTGACCCGGAGAGCAACAGTATCGTCCCGCCTGGGGGACCAAACCTCCCCAAAAGAAATGTTGACCCCCAGGACAACAGTGCCGTCATTTACAAGCGTGAATACTGCCTTTCCCCCACATAACGGAATCAACGCGATATCTGGTTATGTCTTGCACGTTTTTCAAGGTGCTAGAAGCTAGAATGAAGGTAACAGCAATGCTTTTTTCACATTGATGCCGGTTAATCAAACTTGACCAACTGGGTGGGTTGCATCACTTTTTACACCAAACAAGTCGCATAAATAGCTATACGTAGGATATCAGAAGAAGTCAAGTAAATATAAGATATGAAAATTAATCCCAAAAACGCCATATCTCATTTCTTTCCGAGTCCCTGCTTTGAGCAGGTCTACTTTGAAGCTGTCGCCAACGCAATCTATGCAGGTGCTACGGAGATATCGATATTTATCGAAATCGCCAGTTTCGACAAGGCGAACACTCTCACCATCACAATCAAGGACAACGGTGAAGGTTTCATTGATGAGAACTTCGAGAAGTTCTGCAGTCTGCTTGAAACAGACAGCTCAGAACGTAAAGGTCTAGGGCGCTTGATCTACCTTGCTTATTTTAACGAAATTAAAGTCACTAGCCAGTTCTCGGGCACAAAGAAGCGGTCATTTCTGTTCAGCAATACGTTTACAGATGAGAACGAAGTCGCCAATACCGATGATGGTCCTTCGGGCACAACACTTGTCTTCAAGCGGTTCTCTGGAGAGCGTATAAAGTCTTATGGGGATTGCTAACATAGGATAGATAGCGCGAGGTCGCGATGGAAAAGCAAGGTCA
>CAZYUX010000210.1:0-4172 GCA_964650745.1 uncultured Puniceicoccaceae bacterium | reverse complement strand
CCGAGGAGATTTCCGCCGGAACCAAAGTGACCGCCCTGCCACAACGGGTCTGCGGCACCTGCCCGCCGTGCGCGCGCGGCGACTATAACATCTGCAACAACCTGAAAGTCGAAGGGTTTCAAGCGCCGGGGGCGGCGCAGGACTACTTCGTGGCGCCGGCGGAGCGGATCGTCGTCTTGCCTGACAACTTCACCTTCGAGCAGGGGGCATTCATCGAACCGGCGGCGGTCGCCGTCCACGCCACTTCAAGACCCGGGGATTTAAACGGCAAAAACGTGGTGGTGGCCGGGGCGGGGCCGATCGGCAACCTCGTTGGCCAGGCGGCCCGGGCACGCGGAGCGAACGTCCTGATCACGGATTTGAGCGAAGCCCGTTTGGACATCAGCAAGCGAAGCGGTTTGAAACAGGTTCTGAAAACGGGCGAAATGCCTTTAAAAGAAGCCGCCCGGCGGTTTTTTGGAGATAAAGGCTTTGACACCGCTTTCGAATGCTCCGGCGCCGAAACCGCCATCAACAGCCTCATCGTCTCCATTGAAAAAGGCGGAAGCATCGTGGTGGTGGCGATTTATTCGCAGCAGCCGCGCGTCGAGCTGTCAAAAGCCGGAGACCGCGAACTGCTCCTCATGGGTTCCCTCATGTACCGCAAACCGGATTACGAGCAAGCCGCCAAATGGATCGCGGAAGGAAAAATCATCGCGGAACCGCTGGACTCGCGCCATTTCCCTTTCAATGAATACGCCGCGGCCTATCATTTTATTGACAGCGAAGGCGCAAACTGCATGAAGGTTTTCATAGACGTAAATGACGAATGACACTCCGGAAACGGCAGCCGCGCGCCGGTTCATTAAAACCTTGTTCAAGCGCGGCGCGGCGGCCTATATTAAAAAATGGCGGCGGATGACCGGCGCCTCAAGCTAACCTTAAGACACCACCAACCATGGCACAAACAGTAGGTGAAAGACTGGACGAACTGGAAACCACATATAAAGCGCTGAAGCTTTTCTTCCTCATCGTGCTCCTGGCCGTTTTGGGCTTGGGAATATGGCTCGCCACATTCCTCAAACGCGATGTCATGCGGGCGGGAAAGATCGAGATCACCGGCGACAACGGAGCGGTGCTGGCCGTCCTTCAAAAAGACAAGGCCGGAGGCGCCACTCTGACGACGTTTAACGCCAGCGGCAAGCCCACGCTCAGCATGGGAACCACCAAAGCCGGGCACGGCACGCTCTCCATTTACAACGAAAACGGCAAGCCCAACATATTCCTCCAATCCACCAAGGCGGGCGGAGGGCTGATCGAAGTCACCAACCGCGAGAATAAAAGAGTGGGCAGCCTGTTCTCGAACGAGAACGGGAACGGCGTCATTTACACCAGCGCCGCGCAGTCGGACGCCGGAGTCCACCTCGTGGCCGGCCAGGACGGCGGCGCCGTGCGCGCCCTCAACCCCTCCGGCAACCCCGTCCTCAACCTGGGCGTGCTGGAAGGCGGCGGCGTGGTCATAGCCCGCGCCCGCAACGGCAAGGGCATGGTCAGCCTGTCGGGAGAGCAAACCAGCCCGAAAATGCAAATTTACAACCAAAAAGGCGGTTTGGCCGCCATTATGAAAGCCGGCGATGAGGATCACGGCGTTCTCTCTCTCTTCGGAGCCCACGATAAAACCGCCGTGGTGGCGCAGGCCCCGAAAGAAGGCGCCGTGATCCAGGCACTTGACGCCGAAGGAAAAACCGCGGCACAAATACATGCGGGCGCAACGGGTGGAGAAATCGCCGCCGGCGGCGAAGGAAAAACAAGAGCGCGGCTCTTTTCCGGAGCGGCGGAAACCAGCGTTGACATCATCAGCCCTGAAGGCCGAAGCCTCGCGGGTTTGATCCTGGACCCGAAAGGAAACGGAACCATATCGGCCCGCGCCAGCAAAAGCAAATCCGAAGTCTTCATCTCCGCCGACCCGGGCGGCAGCGGCCTCAAGACCCTCAACAACAAAGGCAAAACCGCCATTGCTTTGGGTGTGACGGAAAACGGAGACGGCCTGGCACTGTGCAACAGCGGCGCCGGAACAAAAAACGTGCAGATCAGCGGCTCCGAACTTGGAGGCGAAGTGCGCATCTACAACCCGGAAGGCCACACCACAGCCGCCCTGCTGACGACACTGGACGGCCAAGGCAAAGTAATCCCCGCGCCGCTTCCACCCCCGCCGGTCTACCACCAGCCCGGCCAGGATCAAAAGGCCAAACCCTCTAAAAAAGAAATGGGGCCGCCGTTGCCGCGGTTGTGACCCCGCCACGCCCGGAAAGACCCTCCGGATTATGCGCCTTCCGGATTATTTTATCCTGAATGTTCGGACAGATGCCCAGATGGCTGGCCGTGACCGTTTGGGCGGCGCGCGGCATAATACAACCACTTAATCACTTATCAGTGACTCACAGAGAAAACTACAACCGGAGGCTGAGAATCGGCGCGATATGGGCATGGATGGGCGCGGCTGTGTTTGTGATTTCGTTATTTCTGTGCATCACGATTTGCCAGCATGACACCCAGCGCTGGATATGTTCCGGGGCCGGTTTCATATTCTTGCTGGGAGGAGGATTCGTGTATGCTTGTTACGCCCGCTGCCCATCGTGCCGCCGGTTCCTGCACTTCGCCTTCGTTTCAACCAATCCTTTCGCTTCCAACACGCCGCGCACGCTGCCGCGCGGCTTTGACACCTGCATTTACTGCGGATTTAACTTTAATACGCCGTTGAACCTGGACACACCCGCACAACCGGCCGAAAAGAAAACGTGAAGATTGCTAATCTCATAACGTCATTCTGAATGGACTTTGCTCTCATAATCGTGCTGGCGGTCATCGCGGCTTGGGGGTTATTCACTGGAGCAAAGGCCTGCAAATCACCCCCGCCGGAAATGCGCTTCTTCGGCATCTGCCTGCGGGCGGGCTTGATAACCGGCTCGCTGGTTTGCCTGGTCGCGGCGGTGATGCTGATTATTAGATAAGACCTTGCTTGCAACTGGCCTGCTCGGCGCCATTACTAAATATGCCGGGAGAACAAAGACTCGGATATGGCTGCCTAACCATCGCTTCCGCCGCATTTGCGTTGGTGCTGTTTTCTTGGGACGCCCGCATCGTCTGGTTGTCTCTCATCAGCAAGGACTGGCCAACAACGGAAGGCAGAATCACCTCTTCAACAACCAGCTGGCGCAGAGAGAAAACGGGGCGCAAAAGTTATTTCCCGATGGTTTCGTATCGCTACAGCGCGGCCGGAGAGGAATACAAATCCAGTCAGATTTCCTTTCACCCTCAAGCTGACGGCGCGGCCTTTGCCTCAGAAACCGCCGGACTTTATCCTAAAGATAAAACCGTTACGGTTTACTATGAGCCGGATAATCCGAACAACGCCGTCTTGGAGCCTGGATTCCGGTTTTCCTCACGCTTGGTTATGCTGCTTGTTCTCGGCATCCTCTGTTTGGCTTTGACGGGGCCGGGAATTATCCTTTGGCAACGGGACAAGCCTTTCAATACGCAATCACATACGATATCTTGACTAAATCACAAAAGCACGGCACAAGCCTTTGGAAAGAGAAAGGAGATAATCATGACCCGGTACGGAATTGATAGAAGGAGCCTCTCCCCGGCCCTGTTTTTGTCCACCTTGCTGCTTTTCACCATTCTATTTATGGTTCCGGCCTTTGTCGCCATTGAGTTGCGGGCGGCGTGGGCCAAGGAAAACCTCGGACTGCTCTTCGGAGCGGCTTTGATTCCATCCCTGTTGATAGCCTTCAAAATGGCCAAAGGGCACGAAAAGGAACTGGCCGGCCAGTTTGTAACAGTGGAAGACGACCGCATCCGCTCGACCATGAAAATCAGCCCGGCAGCGAGGGCGCGCCCCCAAGCGGAAAATGACGAAACGGCGGACGCCGCCGCGAAAAACATCCTCGATGAAGCGGCATTCAAGGACGTGTGCGGAGTGGAGATCATCCGCCGGGGCTCAAGAAACATGATCGGCAAAGCCTATATTCTGCTCCTGCGAACCGCGCAAGGCTATCTGCAAATCCCGTTAAATGATGACATCGTCCGCGGCCGCAAGCTGGTGCCGGTCGGGGCCGGAGGGAATCCGCTGGCCCGCACCGGCAAGGGCCCCTATCCCGGCTATGCCCTTGTTTCGGAAATCTATCCCC
>CAZYUX010000209.1:0-4196 GCA_964650745.1 uncultured Puniceicoccaceae bacterium | reverse complement strand
CAGATACCAGGAGGCCTCGAAAATAGTGCACTCCATGCCTCCCGCGGACGCGAAGCCGGCATCGTGTATTTCTTTAACGCGCTCCGCGAAATGAGCATAAGGCGCCGCGGCTTCCACATCTGGCCAGGGGAGCGATTCGAGCTGCTCCGCCGTTTCAATTTCCGCCAGGGAATGAAACAGTTCCCGCAGATGCCACGCTTCCCCCAAGGTTTCGCGGGGCGGGCAATAGTGGGTTATGCCGAAGGGATCGATGTGATGCGGTTCGGGCAAGATCACGCCCAGCCGTTTATACGCCGCTTCCCACTCCCCGGTCCGGTCCGGATAGGCCGGATGCAAGCCGCGGAAGCCGAGTTGGAAGTCATCCGCCCAATCCTTTTTGCCCAGCCCGCGTTGAATGCGTTCGGCGATGGGCGGCGTCACCGGCAGATCCAGCGGCAGCCGCTCCGCTCCCTCACCCCGCATCATCCGCAAAAAATTCTCCCGGCGGGTCATTCTTTTACCAGCTGGAGAATTGCCGGATGCAAAGGATTCAGATTCGTGTTCTTCCCCCAGGCGGCGCGGGCTTGTTCGAGATAGAAGAGGTAGTTTTTCAGGGGGACGTCGGGGGGGACGCGGTGATCGGGCAGAGGGATGTAACCGCCCTCTTCGACCAGCGGGGTCAGGCGGTTGACTTCGGCAGCGATGGCTTCGGGGTTTTGGGCCAGGATATGTTTGTCCACGCCTCCGATCAGGAGCATGTCCTTGCCGTATTCTTTGCGGAACTTGAGCGGGTCGGCGCGCCAGGTGCCGACCTCTATGGGGAACATGCAGTTGACGCCGGCATCGAGCCAGAGAGGCGCGAGCTCGTCTATTTTCCCGTCGCAGTCCAGCCAGACCACGTCCACGCCGTTTTTATAAAGAATCTCGGTAACGCGTTTGTATTGGGGAACCAAATACTTTTTAAAGTGCTCCGGGCTGAGCAGGGGGCCGGAGTTGTAGCACATGTCCTCCCAGAAATTGGCGCCATCGAAAGGCAGGCCGGTGCTGAAGGCCCATTCGAGGGTGGCGATCGAACAGTCGGCCAAAGTTGTCACCATTTCCTCGAAGAGCGCGGGGTCGTCATACACGAGGTAGGAAAGATTTTCCATGCCCATCCAGTCGCGCAGGCAGCCGTAGAGGCTGCCGCACCAGAGCGACAGGGGAGCCTCCCGCTTTTCCGGTGCGTGGCGTTTTTTGTAGTCTTCGGCATCCTTGGGGACACGGTCCGGATGGGAGGGGTCGAGGCGCGGCTTGTAATGTTTTTCCCAGGATGCCCGGTCCGTCAGCAGGTGGCCCAGATGATGGGGAATGGATCCCATGAACTTCTTGCGCAGCACCCGCACGCCGTCATTTTGCTGGATGACTTCGTGATCACCCCGGTCTTCGAGAACTTTCCAGCCAAAACCCGGGCAGAGGCCGGGATTGGTCTCGCTGTTGCGCCACAGGGGGTCCATGCCGAAATACTCATTGGTGTTGGACAAGGTGACTTCGGCGGGCAGTCCCTGGTCTTTCCAGATTTCAATGGTTTCGCTCCAGAAGCTGAAGTCGCAAATGGGACAGCGGTCCCGCTCCCGGTAGTGCATCGCGGCAATGAAGCGTTCGCGGGCGTTCATGGCGGTGAATTTCAGTAGCACCGGCTCCCGCTTCCAGTGACCAGCGGAAACGGTTGACGGCAAAGCGGGGAGAAGGGAGCGGAGAAAGCGGCGGCGGGTCAGGCGGAGACTAATTGGCGCACGAGGTCCACGGCGCTGGCTGCGTCGGGCGCGTAACCGGCGGCCCCGATTTCGTCGGCGTATTCCTGGGTGACGGGCGCGCCCCCGATGACGACCTTGCTTTTGCCGCCGGTGGCTTCGTTCACGGCGGCAACGGCGTCTTTCATGGCCGGCATGGTGGTGGTCAAGAGCGCGGAGACGCCGACGACGGCGGCGGCGTTTTCCTTGGCCGCCTGGGCGAATTGTTCGGCGGGGACATTAGTGCCGAGGTCGACGACATTGTAGTTAGCTCCCCGCCACATCATGGCCACGAGGTTTTTCCCGATGTCGTGCAAGTCGCCCTGGACGGTGCCGATGACGGCTGTGTGCTCGGGTTTGATGCCGGCTTCGGCGAGGACGGGCTCGAGGATGCCCATGGCCTCTTTCATGGCCCGGGCCGCCACCAGGACTTCCGGAACGAAAATTTCGTTGGCTTTGAAACGGCGGCCCACGTCGTCCATGCCGCTGACAAGAGCCCCGAGGATTTCATCCGGCGCGGCTTTTTCCTCCAGCGCCTGGGATGTAAGGGATTTCGTGTCGTCGCGTTTGCCTTTTTTAACAGCTTCAGTCAGGTTGCTTAGCGTGCTCATAACCGTGTGGATAGGTTTTAGATTTAAAAGAAGAGGGCCATGCAGAACATAGAAGCCGGCGCCTGACAAGGAAAAAGATGATTTTTTAAACCCTCCTTTAATGGCGCCTGCATGCCAATAACATCCCCGGCCGGCGGCGTCCAGGCGGAAGGTCCCGGGGCTTTTCTTTTGCGCCCTTCAGGCCAGGCGGAAGTCGATTTGGCGTTTATAGCGGTCCACGCTCTCCACCTCGACCTGAACGGTTTGGCCCAGATGGAATTTCTTGCGCCGCCGCCGCCCGGTCAGGCTGGAACCGTCACGGCTGAGCTGATACAGGTCGTCTTTGATGCTGGAAACGTGAACCAGTCCGTAAGCCAGCGACTCCGTCAACTCGACGAAGAAGCCATGGTTTTTCACGTCGGTGATAACGGCCTCGAAGGCGGTTTTTTCTTTCTTGGCCAGCTCGCGCTGGAAAAACTCCATGAGTTTGATTTTAATGGAATCGCGTTCCGCTTCGGTGCTGTTTTGCTCGGTGCGCGAGAGGTGGCGGGCCAGGCTTTGCAGATGGGAGCTTTGATAGGGGATAACGGAAGCTTTTGAATTCTTTTTCTTGTTCCCGGTTTTAGCTAAGTAAAAGCGCATCATCCGGTGGACGGTTAAATCCGAATAGCGGCGGATGGGGGACGTGAAATGAGTGTAGTATTTTTTGTTCAAGCCGTAATGCCCGTCCGATTGCGCCCGGTAGCAAGCCTGGCTGAGGCTGCGCAGGAACTGCAGCCGCAGGATGTGGCCCTGGGGATGCTCCTTGAGGGTGTTGAGCAGGGCCGTCACCTCCCGGCGCTGGTTGAGGTCGCCGGTGACAATGCCGTGAGCGGAGAGGGTTTCGCGCAAATCGTCGAGTTTTTCCGGATCGGGTTTGTCGTGGACCCTGAAAATCAGAGGAACGCCCTGCTGGTGAAGCGTGCGGCCCACCGCTTCGTTGGCGGCCAGCATGAATTCCTCGATCAACTGGTGGCTTTCGTCGTTTTGGACTTTTTCGATGCGGGCGGCGTAGCCCTCTTTGTCCACAAAGATTTTTACCTCCGGCATATCCAGGTCCAGGCTGCCTTTGGCCATGCGGCGCTGGCGCAGTTTCGCCGCGGTATTCCAGAGGGACCGCAACAGTTTTTGCAATTGCCGGATTTCCTTTTCCGGCAGGTCCGCCAATGCCCTTCCAGCCAAACCGGTCTGGTGCGGCGGCGGCGCGGGGATGCGTTGAGCTTCTTTTCCGTCTTGTTTCAGCAGGGCGTAAGCTTGCCGGTAAGTGAGGCGCTTGCGGCTGCGGATGACGGTTTCGGCAAACCGGATATCATGCAGCCGGTATTTTGGTGTAAAGTGGAGGAAGACGGTTTGGGTCAAACGGTCTTCTCCTTCCACCAGGCTGCAAAGACCGTTGGACAGCGCCCGGGGGAACATGGGGATGACCGCGCCCGTCAAATAAGTCGAATTGCCCCGGCGCCGGGCCTCCTCGTCCAGCGCGCTCCCCGCCTTCACATAAGCGCCAACGTCCGCGATATGCACCCCCGCGCGCAGGGTGCCGTCTTCAAGTGTCTCCAGCGAAAGGGCGTCGTCGAAATCTTTGGCGTCATCGGGGTCTATGGTAATGGTGTAGAGGTGGCGCAGGTCAAAGCGCTCGCGGCATTGGGCGGCGGTGACTTTTTTTGGCAGCTTTGCGGCCTGCCGCGCCGCGGCAGCGGGAAATTCCGGATCGAGGCCGTATTGATGCAAAAGGGCCCGGTATTCAGCCCGCGGCGTATGGCTGCGTCCCAGCGCCTCCACGATTTCCCCTTGGGGATTGAGGTGCCGGTGTTCCCACTCG
>CAZYUX010000208.1:0-4218 GCA_964650745.1 uncultured Puniceicoccaceae bacterium | reverse complement strand
CCGCCGTCCGTTATGCCGCCTAAATGTCCATTCTATTTTTTTCGGAGTAATAATACGCCCGGAGAAAGATCCATAAGACAGGTCAAAACCGGTTTTTCCCCGAAAAAGATAAAATTTGACGAGCTTTTTATTTGAAACAGGTGAAAAAAATGGTAGAAGCAGCTTGACAAATCAAGAGGATGCGGGAGATTATGATTGTTTTTGATTGAAACCGTTCATAATCTATCACCCGGATAAAAAAGATGGCGGTTCCGGCGCAAATCAACCGTTCGGTGGTCGAGCAACTGGTGCGGGAAAGTCTTTACCCGCGGCTGGGGCTTGCCGTTCCCAAACCGTCCGCGCCGCCGCATCCGCTGGTCGTCAACGTCAGCGCGCGCCACTGCCACCTGTCGCAGGCGGCGGTGAAAGCGCTTTTCGGGGAGGATTACCAGTTGACGCCGCTGAAGCCGCTCTATCAGGAAGGCCACTTCGCGGCCAAGGAGACGGTGACGCTCATCGGCCCGCGCAGCCGGATCATCTCGAACCTGCGCATCCTCGGCCCCTGCCGCCCGAACGACCAAGTCGAGCTGGCATTCACGGACGCCATAGCCCTGGGCTTTAAGATCCCGGTGCGGCTGTCCGGCAACATTGACGGCACGCCGGGCTGCATGTTGATGGGGCCCAACGGCTTCTACAATATGGATGCAGGCGTCATCCGCGCCGCGCCGCACGCCCACCTCCACCCGGACGACGCCGCCTATTACGGCGTGAAAGACGGCGGCCGCGTGAAATTGAAAGTGGGCGGCCCCCTGCCCGTGACCTTCGACAACATCCTCGCCCGCATTGGGGAAAATTTGAAGCTCGAAGTGCACATTGACACGGACGAGGGCAACGCCTGCGGTCTCCAGCCCGGCACGCCATGCGAACTGGCAAAGTAATTCTCTTTTCAAAACCCATTAACAGATCAGACCAACACCAAGGAACGAACATGAACGAAGCGTTAGGCATTGTGGAAACCCAGGGCTACACCGGTTGCGTTGAAGCCAGTGACGCGATGGTCAAAGCGGCCAGTGTGGACCTGCTCAAAACCCTCCAGATCGGCGGCGGCTACATCACCGTGCTGGTGGCGGGCGACGTCGGCAGCGTCAAGGCGGCCGTCGAGGCCGGGGCCGCCGCGGCGGGGAAAGTGGGCGAGCTGTTCGGCTCGCACGTCATCCCACGCCCTCATCCCGAGTTGGCCAAGCAATTCGGCCTGGCCGGTTAACCTTCTGCAGAAAGGAAAAACAGTATGGCCATAAAAGCATTAGGCATGATTGAAACGCGCGGGCTGACGGCCCTCATCGAGAGCGCCGACGCCGCGCTCAAGGCGGCCGACGTCACCATGTCCGGCTGGGACAAAGTGGGCAGAGGGATGGTCACGGCCTTCTTCCAAGGGGATGTGGCCGCCGTCAAAGCCGCCGTCGAAGCCGGCGCCGGCGCCGCCCGGAACGTGGGAGAAGTCGTCAGTGTCCAAGTCATCCCCCGCCCCCACGAAGGACTCGGAAAGCTCAACAGAAATCTGTAACTAAAAAAAGGACACACAGTCCGCCGGCTCCGTTTTCCCCGTTCTTCGTTTTTGAATTTTGACTGCATGAAGATCCTCGTTGCCAACCTCGGCTCGACATCTTTCAAATACCGCCTCTTCGGCATGAGGGAGACGGAAGAGACGATGCTGGCCAAAGGCGGTTTCGAGCGGGTTGAGGACTTTGGTCAAGCTATTGGGAACTGCCTCGCGGCTTTGCAAAAGGAAGGCGCCATCAAAAACCCGGAGGAGATTGACGCGGTGGGCTTCAAGACGGTGGCGGCCAAAGAATTGTCGGGCTGTGTTTTGGCGGATGAAAAAGTTCTGGCCGCCCTCGACGATTTCAAGGAAGTGGCGCCGGCGCACAATCCGGCCTACGCCAGCGGCATCCGGCAGTTCGCACGGATGCTGCCCAAAGCCAAGCTGGCTGCGCTCTTCGAGACGGCGTTCTTCCAATGGGTTTCCGAACCGGCCCGGCGTTACGCCGTTCCCCAAAACTGGCACGAGGCGGGGGTCCGCCGCTACGGCTACCACGGCGCCAGCCACAAGTTTATCGCCGAACGCTCCGCCGAACTCCTCGGGCGGGACGACGTGGCGGAACGCGCCCGCCATCTCTACGTGGACGGGCCGGGTGATTTCACCGGGAAGCCGTTGCGCGCCGTCTCCTGCCATTTAGGCGGAAGCAGCTCGCTGGCGGGCATCCGCGACGGCGCAGCTATCGGCGCGAGCATGGGCTTCAGCCCGCAGAGCGGCCTCCCGCAAAACAACCGTGTCGGCGACCTCGACTCGATGGCCGTCCCATACGTGATGAAAACCCTCGGCCTTTCCCTGGAGGAAGCGGAAAGGCAAATGGCCGGGGAAAGCGGCCTGCTGGGCCTTTCCGGCACAGGCAACGACATCCGGGAGGTTCATGCCGCGGCGGACAAAGGCGACGCAAGAGCGCAACTGGCGCTGAACGTTTATATCCATGCCATCCGCCACTGGCTGGGGGCGTTTCACTTGCAGCTCGGCGGTCTCGAAGCGCTCGTCTTCACCGCGGGTATCGGGGAGAATGATCCGGAAGTGCGCGCGGGCGTCTGCGCGGAACTGGAGCAGCTCGGCATTGTGCTGGATCATGACAAAAACCGGAACCACAGCGGCGGTGAAGCCTTCATCAGCACTGAAAAGGCCCCCGTCAAAATCATGGTCATCCCCGCCAACGAAGAACTCGTCGTGTCGCGGGAAACGCAACGGCTTTTGCAGCATCTTAAACCTTAAATCCAAAATTCAAAACCTATGGCAAAACAAGAAGCAATCGGCATGTTGGAAACGCGGGGGTTGGCCGGTCTGGTGCAAGGCGCGGACGCCATGCTCAAGGCCGCCAATGTCGAGATCATCGGCCCCATGAAAAACACGGGCAGCGGGCTGGTCGCGGCTGTGATCACAGGCGACGTGGCCGCCGTCAAGGCGGCGGTGGACGCCGGGGCGCAGGCGGCTCAGACCATCGGCGAAGTCGTCAGCGTCCACGTCATTCCCCGCCCTCACGGCGACGTCCCGAAGATCCTGCCCAAAACGGCGGGAAAAGCGGGCAAGTAAACGGACTGGAGGAAACGCCATGTTTCTCGCCCGCGTCATCGGGTCCGTCGTCGCGACCCGCAAGGAAGAAGCGATGCAGGGGCGCAAACTCCTGCTCATCCGCCCCATGCTGGTGGACGAAAGCGATCCCGCGAAGTTCCGCCCCGGCGTTAACACCGTGGTGGCGGTGGATAATTTGGGCGCGGGCGCGGGTGAACTGGTAATGTTCAGCCAAGGCAGCTCGGCCCGGATGGGCGAAGGCCTGCGCCACCTGCCGGTGGACACCACCGTCATCGGCATCGTGGACCGCGTCGAAGTCCTGGGCAAAACGATCTATCATTCGGGGGAGTGACCGCTCCAGCCTTACTAACGCATAAAAGACAAACCAAAAACAAAAGCGAACATGAACGAGGACACCATCCGCCAAGTGGTCGAGGAAGTCTTGGGCCGGCTGGGAGCCGGGGAGGCGTCCCCGGCGGCGGCGCCTCCCGCGCCCGCCCGCCGGACTGTTTCCGGGACGGGAGACGGCGTTTTCCAGGACGCCGAAAGCGCCTGCGAAGCCGCCCGCGCCGCTTGCCTCGAGCTGCGCCGGCAGGGGCTTGCCGGGCGCGCCAAAACCGTCGAGGCCGTCAAGCAAATGTGTTACGACAAGGCGCAAGAATGGGGCAAGCTGGAGCTGGACGAAACCCAAATCGGCCGGCTTGACCACAAGATCGAAAAGTTGACCGGCCTGAAGAACATCCCCGGCGTGGAGTGGATCGAGCCTTTCGGCATGAGCGGCGACCGCGGCATCGCGATGGAGGAATACGCTCCTTTCGGCGTCATCGGCGCCATCACCCCTGTGACCCACTCGATTCCCACTCTGGCGTGCAACCTGATCAACATGGCGGCGGCGGGCAACGCCGTGGTTTTCAATGCCCACCCGAAGGGCGCGCGCTGCGCCGCCGAAGCAGTGCGGGCACTCAACGCGGCCATTAAAGCCGAAACCGGCATTGCCAACCTCGCCGCGATTATCGAAACCCCCACTCTTGAATCATTCAAGGCCATCTGCGAAAACGAGCACGTGCGCCTGCTCTGCGTGACTGGCGGCCCCGGCGTCGTCAAAGCCGCCATGCGGAGCGGCA